>QFNA01000065.1 GCA_003248395.1 Citromicrobium sp. | reverse complement strand
CTCGGCCTGAGAAGGAGAGGAAAGCATGCGTGTCCCGAGCGCGAGAAGCCGACCAGTTTCATGCTCGACGAGTTGGCTGAAAGCCCGCTTGTTTCCAGCTCTCGCCTGCGAAACAAGGGCCTCATCCGGATTGTCGCCCGCCCCCGACATGGCGCTTCAGTCGCGAGGGTCGCGGGTCAAGGCGTCGGAGACCTTGCGGTCGAACTGGCGTTGCTGCTCGGGTTCGAGAATTTCGCGCATGTCGAAGACATGGCGCACCGTTGCTTTCTGCAGATCGCCCATGCGTGCATGCACCTCGTCGATCGCGGCCGAGACCTCGGGACCGTACTCATGCTCGGTTTCCATCGCCTGGGCGAGCCGGGCATTGGCTGCACGCGCCGATCCTTCGAGCCGTGCCCTTTCGACAGCGAAACGAGCCTCGAGCGCATCGAGACGCTGCTCCTGGTCGGCCGTCAGGGTGAGTTCGTCGTGCACGAAATCGTGGAGGCCGGAGCCAGCCTCGTGATTGGCCCAGCGGTCCGCGGCAATCGCGCCGAGGCATCCTGCAAGTGCTGCGAGAAGCACCGCGAGAACGATATGCGTCGTCTTCAAACCTTATTGCTCCACATGGAGGAGCGCCGATGGGGACAGCTGTTCGCCGAGGATAAGACTCTCGCCAAATGACGCGGAAGACGTGCCATAGCCGCCGGGCCAACCGCTCGTTCCGGCGCCAGCTCCAAGCCCGACGACGAACAGACCGACGAACAGAGCCGTCCGGCGGCGTCGGTCGGCGATTTCGCCAAGCTGTCCGGCGCTCTGCCAAACGCCATCCATGAAGTCGGCGGGGACCTCGCTGGTGCCGGTGGCGGAAAGGGTTCCGAGCACCGCATCAAGAGAGTGATTGTCACGCATCCGAAAAACTCCTGTGGGTTGCACGTGTCCTATACGCGCTCGCCTGCACAATCCCTTAAACTTCTTTTTTTGAGGGAATGTCCACCACCATACGTAATCGAGACGGGTCTGTCAGAATCGGGTCGAAGCCGGGATGAATGGGAACCAGCTCGTGAACAATATCACCGCACCTGAAGATCACGGCGAATTTACGCCTCTTCTTGGCAAGAGCTTTCTGACGCCGCTTTACGACCGGGCGATCGGTCTGTTCACCCGCGAACATCTCTGGCGCCAAAGGATTGTCGAAGAGCTGCACCTTGTCCCCGGCGACCGGGTGATCGATGTTGGCAGCGGAACCGGCACTCTTCTCAAGGCCTTGATGACGGATTGTCCGGAAGCGGGTCTGATCGGTGTCGAACCCGACCCGGATGCGCTCGCGCTTGCGCGGCGCAAGTTTGGCGCGGGAGCCGATCTCGTGAAATGGCACAATGGCTTTCTCGAAAGCCTCAAGCTACCCGCAGGGTGGCAGCCGAACAAGATCGTCAGCAGCCTCGTCCTGCACCAGGTCCCCTTGCGCAAGAAGCAGACAATCCTGGAAACCATCGAAAGCTTGCTCGTGCCAGGCGGAACCGTGTTGATCTCCGATTATATGAAGCAGGATAGCCCACTCATGCGGAGCCTCTTCCGGGCGACCGTCCAGTCTCTTGACGGCATAAGCGACACGCAGCCCAGCGCCGACGGCGAAGTCGAAAAACTGTTCGCCGAAATCTTCACCGAGCCATGCCTGCTCCAACGGTTCCCGACGGCAACCGGGACGATCTCGCTATGGCGCGGATACAAGAAAGGAATTGCACAATGAATTTGAAAAAGCCTTCGCTGCTCCGGCGATCGATTAGCGGCGCGGCCTTGCTCGTGCTGGCAGCCTGTTCGAACGTGGCTCAGGCAGCGACCTATACGATGTTCCGGGATCCAGGATGTGGGTGCTGTCTCAACTGGGCAGGCCATGTCGAAGACGGGATGAACACGAAGGTGGCATCGGTCGACAGCAACGACATGGCGGCGATCAAGACCGCGCGGGGCGTACCCCAAGAGTTATGGTCATGCCATACGATGGAGGTCGATGGATACATCATCGAAGGTCACGTGCCTGCAGAAGCCGTCGCCAAGCTTTTGCGCGAACGGCCCGCCGGCGTTGCCGGCCTCGCGGTTCCGGGAATGCCTCTGGGATCGCCCGGCATGGAGGCCGGAAACCGGATCCAGCCTTACGACGTCATCGCCTTTGGCCCAACCGGACAGAGCGTCTTCGCGTCCTTTCCGTAAGGGGGTGAAGCCACTCCATGCGTCGGCATGAAAGGTTGCAGGCGATGAGGACTAATTGCGGGAAGCGACACAGAAGCCTGTCGAACTTCTCGCCGGGTCCGGGCTGGCTGCCCCCACAGTCCCGGACCCTTCCAATTTGTATGATTGCAGCACGCACGAAATAGGAGAAATGCGATAGTCAAAAGCTCGGTCAGAAATGCTGGATCTTTTTAAGGGGTGAACCTCTGCCCAACGTACTGCTTGTCGTGATGCTTCTCGGACGGGATGACATAGACAGGGGAAAGACTTGCAGACAGATGGCGACGATCAACATAGCGAGAATGCGGGCTCGATAACGTTGCTGGGCGGTGTCGCGATGGGGACCGGCGTCATGATTGGCGCAGGTATCTTCGCACTGACCGGCCAGATTGCCGAACTGGCTGGACCGTTATTTCCGCTTTCTTTCATAGTCGGCGCGCTGGTTACCTCGCTTGCCGCCTACAGCTACATCAAGATGTCGAACCGCTGGCCCTCCTCTGGCGGCATCGCGATGATCCTTCAGAAGGCTTACGGACCGGGCGTCGTTGCAGCATCGGCATCGCTCCTGATGGCGCTGTCGATGGTCATCAACGAAAGCCTGGTCGCTCGGACCTTCGCGACCTATGCCTTGCGGCCCTTTGGGCTCGAAAGCAGCGGCATTCTGGTCTCCGTCGCGGCACTGGCCCTCATCGTTTTCGCCTATTTCGTGAATGCTGCCGGCAACAAATCGGTCAGCGGGTTTTCGCTCATTATGTCGGCAATTAAGATCGGCGGCATCGCCCTGTTCGCAATTGCGGCGATCTGGGCCACCGGATTTTCAGGCGGTGCCTTCGCAGAGCCGGTCGCGCTTTCGGGCCTCGACGCGTTGCTCGCTTCGGTCGCTTTCTCGATCCTCGCTTTCAAGGGTTTCACCACCATCACCAACAGCGGCGGCGAAATCATCGATCCGCATCGGAATGTCGGCAGAACCATTATCATTTCGATCGCAGTATGCGTGGTCGTCTACCTTCTCGTCGCGGTGGCGGTCGGCGCCAGCCTCAGCACTTCAGAAATAGCCGAGGCGCGCGATTACTCTCTTGCGGCAGCTGCGCGCCCCGCGCTCGGAGAGCTTGGCTTCTATTTCACAGTCGCAATCGCGATCGCAGCCACGACCTCGGGTGTCATCGCCAGTGTTTTCGCCGTTTCGCGAATGCTGACGATGCTGACCGAGATGAAGATGATCCCGCATAGCCATTTCGGCATGAGCGGACCGATCCGCAGTCACATGCTGGTCTATACCGTAGTGATTGCCGGCACGCTCGCGGTCCTGTTCGATCTGTCGCGGATCGCTTCGCTCGGAGCATTTTTCTATCTCGTAATGGACATGCTTGTGCATTGGGGCGTGCTGCGCGGTTTGCGGGAAGAGATCGGTGCGCGTGCCTGGGTGCTATGGTCGGCACTCGTGGCGGACAGCGTAGTCCTGACAGCTTTTGCCTTCGCCAAGCTCAAAACCGACCCTGCGGTCGTCGCCTATGCGGTCGCAGGCATTGCCGCCGTTTTCATCGCCGAATGGTTCTATTTGTCCAGGCGTTCGCAAGCGATGGACTCCGCTTCAGAAAGACCGGCGGAAGAGAGGCGGTGACCCCGTTAGTAGAACACGAGCGCAAAGGCAGCGACCAAAAGCCGACGAGGATCGAGGCGCCAAGTTCGCGGATCAAAAGAAATTCAAGACGGAGCATATCGTGACGACTAAAACTGCCACCGTTTATCGAATGGTCATGCCGGACCACGTTTGTCCGTATGGATTGAAAACGGTCGATTTGCTCAAACGCGAAGGTTTCGAGGTGGACGACCACCATTTGAAAACGCGCGAGGAGACCGATGCGTTCAAAGAGCAGCATGGGGTAGAAACCACCCCCCAAACCTTCATCGGCGGGAAGCGCATCGGAGGTTACGACGATGTCCGTGAGCATGTCGGCAAGAAAAGAACGCAAGCCGGTGATGACGAGACCAGCTACCAGCCCGTCATTGCCATTTTCGGCGTCGCTTTCCTCCTGGGTCTGGCAATTAGCTGGTACGTTTTCGACACGATTTTCACGGTGGAAGCGGTCGAATGGTTTGTCAGCCTATCGATGGCCTTGCTCGCGATCCAGAAGTTGCAGGACGTGCGCAGCTTCTCGACCATGTTCCTCAACTACGATCTGCTGGCGCGACGCTGGGTACGATATGGATTTCTATATCCGTTCGGTGAGGGTTTGGCTGGAATATTAATGGTCGCGCACGCGCTTCCGATCGTCTCGGTTCCGGTATCGCTGTTCATAGGGACGGTCGGCGCGGTCAGCGTGTTCAAGGCGGTCTACATCGACAAGCGCGAGTTGAAATGCGCTTGCGTCGGCGGAAGCAGCAACGTGCCGCTCGGCTTCGTATCGTTGACCGAGAACCTGTTCATGATCGGTATGGGTCTTTGGATGGGTGCCAAGGCCCTGGGTTGGGTCTCGCTATGATTTGGGCACTGCTTCTCGGTTTCGCGCTGTTCGCGATCTCTCTCTACTTCCACATGTTGATGCTGCGCGGGGCGAAAGCCGTTTCTCCGCCAGGCAAGGACCCACGCCATTTCCGGCTGCTTGCAGGCTCCAGCCTCGTTCTTCTCAGCCATCTGGTCATCGCCGGCATATTCGCGGGCGGAATGTATCTCGCTTCCGTCTGGGGCCTTGGCGGGCTCGAGAAGGACGTCATCAACAGCTGGATGGATTATTACTACTTCGCGCTGATCACGATCTCGACGGTCGGTCTCGGCGATATTCTGCCCGCCGGGCACATGCGCGCCATTTCCGGCATCGCCGCCCTTACCGGGTTCCTGATGATCAGTTGCACCGCCCAATATGTCTATCAAACCATGAGCGAAAAGGAGAATTGATATGGCTGAGGCTAGGCACGATGCACACGAAAAAGGTGGAGGGGGCGGCAACTACTGGCGGTTCATGGCAATGGTATCGACCTCGACCGTGATCATGTTCTTCCTGATGTATGCCAACAGCTTCGACATGGACGACGTTTTCTGGAGCGAGACGCGCTTCTGGATGATGTTCGTCATGGGCGCGATGATGATGGTGGTCATGCTTCTCTTCATGTGGGGCATGTACAAGGACCGGACCAAGAACTTCATCATCTTGGGTGTCGGAGCCGTCGTCTTCGCGCTCGCGCTATGGCTCGTACGCAGCCAGACCACGGTGGACGATACCGAATACATGGCCGCGATGATCCCGCACCACTCGATCGCGATCATGACTAGCGAGAGGGCGAGCCTGAAGGATCCGCGGGTTCGCGAACTCGCGCAGGCCATCATCGTCGCGCAGCGGCGCGAGATCGCCGAGATGAAATATCTCATCCAGGACATCGAGGAAAACGGTCCGCGCACCGAAGAACGCCTGCCCGAGGAGATGCAGCAATGAACAAGATCGCAATCCTGACGCTTGCAGCCCTCCCTCTGGCGGCCTGCAACACCAATACCGCGGTCGGCAATGATCGCGAAGCACAGCTCGATCCCCCGGCAACTGCGGCGCCGATAGAGAGTGCTGCGAGCGCTCTTGCCAACCTCAGCCCGGGCCTCATGCTGCCCGAGACCATGAGCGACGCGGACCTCGCCACGCTGGGAGCCGAGAACACGTGTCAGTTTCGCCTGACTGAGGTCGCGTTTCCGTCGTTCGTCTACGACAACAGCGGTGGCGGCGCGATCAAGATCAACGGCAAGCTGATCCCTGTCACAGCAAGCGCCTCGGGTGAGTATGCGAATGGTGAGCTTCGTATCCGCACGCGCCTTCTCGATGACGAAGGAGACGCGGGCCTGCAGATGCAGGAACTCATCGTCGCCGGACCTCGGATGAAGGACGAGTTCGGGTTCTGGGGGTACACGACCTGCGGCAACAGCGAGGCGTGAACACGAGCGAGCGGGCGCCAGCGTGCGTCGGCGCCCGCTCCATGATCACGACGGGCCCGGCACGCGCGGCCAGATTCATAATGAGGTACGACAGTGGCAGCTGAGCCTGTGACCGATGCAGCACCCATTGCGGTCTTCGGTGCCGGAGGAAAGACCGGTACGGAAATACTGCGCCATGCGGTTCGCAAGGGCATCGCGGTTCGAGCGTTCGAGCACACCTTGCCCGAACCATCGGACCGGGTCGATAACGTCGAGTACTTCCAATGCGATGTACTCAATGACGACTTCAGCAGCGAGCTCGAAGGTTGCCGTGCTGTTATTTCCGCACTCGGTATAGGGTTTAGTCCATCGACGGCGATCGATCCGCCTCCGCTTTACACGGAGGGAACCCGCAGGCTGGTGGAAGCGATGTCGGCAACCGGCATTTCCCGGATCGTCGTGATATCGGCAGCGTTCGTAGAGGCGCAGCCCAGCGTTCCTGCATGGTTCGAGCTCACAGCAAGACCAGCCTTGCACAAAATTCTCGCACAGATGCGCGCAATGGAAGATCTTCTGGAGCGCGCGAAAGGCCTGGAATGGACGGCTGCGCGACCGGGCTGGCTCCTGGACGAACCCTATACCGGTGAAGCCGTCATTTCCGACGAGCGCCTTGCCGAAGGTTGCTTTCGCTGCCGGCACGCGGATCTTGCGGCAGCGATGCTCGAATTCGTCTGCGAGAACACCTGGGTCAACGCTAAACCCGCTATCGCCCGGCCAGAAGAAGACCGCTTCGAGAACGTCTCGGCGCTCAAGGCCGAACTCGGGATCGACTAGATCGATGCGGACTTGCGGAAACATTCCAACAACGAGGTAAGATATGCTGCTTGAGAAGATAAAGACCCCCGGCCTTTCGCACCTTTCCTATCTGATCGGTTCGCAGGGCAAGGCAGCGGTCATCGATCCGCGCCGCGACTGCGAGATATATCTCGAGCGAGCCCGCGCCGAAGGGCTGGAGATCACGCATATCTTCGAAACGCACAGGAATGAGGATCTCATCACGGGATCGCCGGTACTGGCCAAAATGACCGGCGCCCGGGTTCTGCACGGTCCAAACCCTGCGGATGAGGTTGTGTTCGCCGACACCGCGCGAGAGGGCGATGTTTTCGAGATCGGTAAGATCAGGGTCGAAGTGCTCGAAACCCCCGGTCACACCGACGATCATCTCGCCTTCGTCTTTCACGACGACGATTATCCCGAAGGACCGGTCGGCGTGTTCACCGGCGATGCGCTCTTCGTGGGCGACGTCGGCCGAACCGATTTCTATCCCGAGCGCGCGCGGGAGGTCGCGGGCCTCCTGTACGATTCATTGCAAAAGATTTGCGCTCTGGGTGACCAGACGATCATATACCCGGCGCACGGTGCCGGATCAGTTTGCGGGTCCGAAATGGCAGACCGGGAATTCTCGACAATCGGCCATGAGCGGCGCAATAACCCGCGGCTGCGCATTGCTGACCGCGACGAGTTCATCAAGGCGAAGGTAGAAGAGCATCATTACCAGCCACCTTATTTTCGGCTAATGGAGCGGCTCAATCTCGAAGGCGTCAATGCCGCGCCGCGAGTCATGCGGCCAAGGCATCTGGGGCTGGAAGACTTCGGCGAGAGCGGCGCCGATCACCTGGTCGATGTACGCGAGCCGCTCGCCTATGCCGCGGGTCATATGCAGGGTGCCGTGTGCCTTCCAGTGGGAATGATACCCGCCTTTGCCGGGTGGTTCATCAGCGAAGGCGACACGATAGCCCTAATCGCTTCCGAAGAAGACGAGCTCGCTCAAGCTATGGCGCATTTGGTGCGCATTGGTCTCGATAATATTGTCGGCGGCTATGTCGGCGTGATCCCAGCCGCCGCACAGGGCAAAGCGATGCAAAGTATTGCCATGATCGACACCGAGGAAGTCGCACGCAGGCTCGCTGAGGACAGCGAAGATTGGACCTTGCTCGACGTGCGCGCCCTTGACGAACGGCAGCAAGGCAGCATCGATGAATCCGAACATGTCTATGTCGGCGAGCTCAACACCCGCTGGAAAGAGCTCGATCGCGACCGTCATTACACTTTGATGTGCGCCAGCGGCATGAGGGCGAGCGTAGCAGCGGGCTGGCTCGCAAGCCAAGGCTTCAAACACCTCGACGTCTATCTGGGCTCCATGGGCGCATGGACAAACGCGCAGGGCTAAAAAGCTGGAAAACCTCGAAAATGGCCAACCCGCGATCCCTTCAGGGCCGTGCGCGAAAGCTGTTTGGCCTACCGGAAGACACGCTGGTCTATCCTGCGCTTGATTGTGCAGGGGGCGCGTCTCGACGATCATACAGGCAGGCAAACGCAACCCCCGCTTGAATGGCGATGTCTCACCTTTTCGAATTTCAGCAGATCAGGGCCGTGCTGGACCTGCCCTACCTTGAAAAAATCGACGTGGCCGTGCCTACCAATCTGAAATGCGGAAATTGCTCTGAAGATGCTGTCGAGCGACTGCACGAGCTCGGCGGGAAATCACCGCAGGGATAGGTTGGATTGCCTTGGCCACCGCGGAGCCATGTGCGGGCTATTGCGCGCTATCCGCATTCCCAATCATTTGAACGAACCGGGAGGCTATCATCAGAACCACATCGGGATGATAATCGAATTGGAGTCCTTCGGGATTGGGGAGCTTTTTTGAACCTGTCGCAATTAAGACCGCTTTTTTTTCGCTCGATTCCGAAAATGCTTCCCCTCGAACATTGCCAAGGCGCATTTGTCTGTAGGACGTTGCGCGCAGAAGATCGTCTGAACCCTCATTGTCCGGTCGCGCTTTATAGGCCCCCGCAAAGTTTCGCTATCGCAGTAAAAGGAGCCAATCCGAGTGTCGTTCTCTCAGAACCTCGGATTACATAAATGCTTTCATGAGAGTTGGCTCGAAATAGCCCCAGGCGGCCGCGATGAAGCTCATCACGGTTGCAACCAGGAGCAAAATTATCTGACGGTTCTTGAGCCATTTAACTGCGGCCCGGGAGTGGCAATGACTCTTATGCCGATACTTGCGCAGAACAATGAGCCAACTAGCCGCCACCGCAATCATCGAAAATGCGGTCATTGGCCAATGGAGCGAACCCAGAGGTGCCAAAACACTGCTCAGGCTCGCACTCAGCCCGGCGGCAACCAGCACCATCGGTAGAATGCAGCAAGAGCAAGCTGCCAAAACAGCAGCCGAACTGCTTATGATGCTAACAACGGTCGTCTTGCCGTCGTGCAAAGGTAGTGGTTCGACAGCATGAGTCGGTTCGGCCATCAAGCGACTAGCAACCACGAACGGCCCTTACCCATATGAAGTCTTCAAATAGGTCTGCCATAGTACTCTTTCGAACAGAGGCTTCACACGCGAGGGTTCATTGTATTTCGCGGATGTGGCATAGCCCTCCACCAAATGAAGGTCGAGGTCAATTGCGTCAAACTTTCTGACAGCTGACGTGACCCCCTGATTTTCCTCCAAGTTGGATTAGAGTCTGGCCTTGAAGGAAGGACAGACGATGAAGCGTACGAGGTTTTCAGAAGAGCAGATT
>QFNA01000161.1 GCA_003248395.1 Citromicrobium sp. | reverse complement strand
CGTGTATCTCTTCCGTGCCATTCATCAGCTCCTTTCAAGCTGCAAATAGCCGGAATCCTAACTACCAAAACGGACCACTTTCTGGGGGGCAGGTCAGGAGGGCAAGACGTTTTCGCCAATGGCGATCACGGTCATGCTGGCGCTGGCTTCGGCATTTGTTCTCTCGCTCACCTTCGTGCCCGCGATGATCGCAGTGTTGCTGAACAAGGAAATGACCGAAAAGGAGGTGCGCCCCGTGCGTGTGGCAAAGGACCGCTACGGTCCGGCGGTGCGCAAGGCGGTCGCGCGCCCTTGGCCGGTGATCGGCGCCGGCGCAGGTCTGTTCGCCCTTGCCGCGCTGGTGTTCTCCTTCCTCGGCAGCGAATTCACGCCCCAGCTCGACGAACGCGATCTGGCGGTCCAGTCGCTCCGCATCCCCTCGACCGGCATCGAGCAATCGTTGTCGATGCAGCGGCAGGTCGAGCGCAAGCTGGCCGAGTTCCCGCAAGTATCGCTGGTGTTTTCGCGCACCGGCACGGCTGAGGTCGCTAGCGACCCCATGCCGCCCAATGCGTCTGACGCATACGTTATGCTTAAGCCGCGCGAGGAATGGCCGGATCCGGGCTTGCCCAAGGATCAACTGGTAGCCGAGATGGAGGAGAACCTCGGGTCGCTGATCGGCAACCTCTATGAATTCAGCCAACCGATCGAACTGCGCTTCAACGAGTTGATTGCCGGCGTTCGCGGCGATGTTGCGGTGAAATTGTATGGCGACGATCTGGAGGCGTTGACGGCTTCGGCGGGTGAAGTTGCCGAGCAGTTGCAATCCACGCAGGGTGCAGCTGACGTCAAAGTGCAGCAAGTCACTGGCTTCCCCACACTCGACATCGATTTCGACCGGTCGACCATTGCACGCTATGGCCTGACGGTCGAGGATGTCGCCCAATCGGTCGCCATAGCAATGGGCGGAAGGCCGGCAGGACTGGTGTTCGAAGGAGATCGACGCTTCGATGTAGTCGTTCGCCTGCCGGATGCCACCCGCAATGATTTCGATCAGCTGGGCGCTCTGCCGATCCTGCTCGAAAATGGCGTGACGGTTCCTCTGCGCCAGTTGGCAAGCTTCGACGTGATCGATGGGCTGGCGGAAGTCCGCCGCGAACAAGGCAGGCGACTTGTGATCGTTTCCGCCAATGTGCGCGAGCGAGACCTGGGCTCCTTCGTCAAGGAAGCGCAGGACAAGGTGGCCGTTAGCATTATGCTGCCTCCGGCCTCCTTCATCGAATGGGGTGGCCAGTATCAGAACCTTCAAGCGGCGCAGGCTCGGCTGTCCATCGTAGTGCCATTATGTTTCGCGCTGGTCCTGCTGCTCTTGTTCATGGCCCTGGGTGGGTGGATTCCCGCGCTGGCCGTATTCAGCGCCATTCCGATGGCGCTCGCGGGTGGCGTCTTCGCCCTCGCGCTGCGCGCGATGCCCTTTTCGGTCTCCGCGGCAGTGGGTTTTATCGCGCTGTCGGGCGTGGCGGTCCTCAACGGGCTCGTGATGATGACCGCGATCCGCCAACGTCTGGCGCAGGACCTGCCGCTTTACGACGCCATTGCCGAAGGGGCGCTGGCGCGCCTGCGCCCGGTGCTGATGACCGCGCTGGTAGCCTCGCTCGGCTTCGTGCCCATGGCAATCGCCACCGGCACGGGGGCGGAGGTACAGCGACCGTTGGCGACTGTCGTAATCGGCGGTCTGATCACCGCCACCGCGCTCACTTTGTTCGTGCTCCCCGCCATTGCCGGGCTCGTCCTGCGCGACAAAACCTCAAACGATCATGCCCACACTCACGGCGGCATCTTCGGCGAGCGCACCGAGCTGATGTTCGCGCTGCTTTCCGGTGCCTGTCTGGCCGTGGGTTTCGGAATCGAGAAACTGGTTTCCGCCGCGCCCGAATGGCTGCCCCTAACGTTCTATATCGCTGCCTATTTCTTCGGCGGGTTCTACACGCTGAAGGAAGCCATCGACAATGCCCGCGCAGGCAAGTTCAAGATCGATTCACTCATGCTGGTTGCCGCGACCGGAGCAGCGATACTGGGCGAATTTGCCGAGGGCGCATTGCTGCTGTTCCTGTTCAGCCTGGGCCATGCGCTGGAAAATTACGCCATGGGCCGCGCGAAACGCTCGATCGATGCGCTGGCCGAACTCGCGCCCGAACGCGCGACCGTGCTGCGCGACGGATCGCCGGTCGATGTTGCGGTGGAGGAACTGGTGGTCGGCGACGTCGTGCTGGTGCGGCCCAATGAACGCCTTCCCGCCGATGGCTTCATCATCAAGGGTCAGTCGGCCATCAATCAGGCGCCGGTAACCGGCGAAAGCATTCCGGTGGACAAACGCCCGGTAGAAGATCGTGCAGCCGCTCGCACTGCTTCTGACGCCGTCGATGCCGCCTCGCGCGCTTTTGCCGGAACCATCAATGGCAGCGGCGCGCTGGAAATCGAAGTTACGCGCAAGTCGAACGAAAGTACGCTGAGCAAAGTCGCTCAACTGGTGGCGGCGGCGGAAACCGACCGCTCCCCCACCCAGCGGATGACCGACAGGTTCGAGCGCATCTTCGTGCCGCTTGTCCTGCTGCTGGCCGGACTGCTGCTCTGTGCGCCGCTGGTGATCGACGAGCCGTTCAGCGAGAGCTTTTATCGCGCGATGGCCGTGTTGGTCGCGGCCAGCCCCTGCGCATTGGCAATCGCTACGCCCAGCGCAGTGCTATCTGGTGTCGCCCGCGCGGCGCGTGGCGGCGTGCTGGTGAAAGGCGGCGCCGCGCTGGAAGACCTTGGGACGCTGAAGGCTATTGCGTTCGACAAGACTGGCACTTTGACTGAAGGCGAACCGCGCATAACGGACGTGCTCCCTGCCGCAGGCATCGATGTAAACGAACTGCTCGAAGTCGCCGTAGCGGTCGAGGCGCTGAGCGACCATCCACTGGCACAAGCGGTGGTACGCGATGGGAAGTCGCGTCTCGAAGCGCCAGTGAGCCGCAAGGCTGAAGGGTTGGAAAGCTTGACCGGACGCGGGGTGAAAGCCATGCTCGATGGGGAAACTGCATGGATCGGAAAGGCGGAGATGTTCGGCACCGACGGGCTCGAACCGCTCGGCGCAGCCTCAGCTGAAGCTATCGAAAAGCTCCGGGATAAGGGTCGCACCACCATGGCGGTGCGGCATGGCGGCCGCGATCTCGGCGTGATCGGAATGATGGATACTCCGCGCGAAGGGGCGCGGGAAACCCTGGCCGAACTACGCAAGCTCGGCATCGAGCGAATGCTCATGATCTCGGGCGACCACACCAAGGTAGCCGAGGCTATCGCCGCAGAAGTGGGTCTGGACGAGGCGCGCGGCGATCTGATGCCCGAAGACAAGGTCGACACGATCGAGGCGCTCAGCAAGGAGGCGAAAGTTGCCATGGTCGGCGACGGTGTGAACGACGCCCCCGCCATGGCGCGCGCCACGGTCGGCATTGCCATGGGCGCTGCCGGATCCGATGTCGCGCTGGAAACGGCCGATGTCGCATTGATGGCCGACGATCTGCGTCATCTGCCCTTTGCGGTCGGCCTGTCGCGA
>QFNA01000064.1 GCA_003248395.1 Citromicrobium sp. | reverse complement strand
GGAAAGCGATTGATACCAGAACGCTTGCTGAATCCGCCGGTCTCGCTTACATGATCCGGGCTACGGCCGCTCCGCGAGGGGCGGCCCTTCTATTTTCAGACCACAGGAAGAGCGCTTTCTCATGGCCGACCAACCGACCCCGCTGATGCCGCATGCGACCGCCACCTGGCTGGTCGACAACACCGGCCTGTCCTTTGAACAGATTGCCGAATTCTGCGGTCTTCATATCCTTGAAGTGCAGGCTATGGCGGACGATCTCGCGAGCAGCAAATACACCGGGCGCGATCCTTTGCATGCAGGCGAACTGACGCAAGAGGAAATTGACAAGGGCCAGAAGGATTCGGAATACCGGCTCAAGATGCAGCGCGCGCCCGTCGCGGTGAGCCGCACCAAGGGTCCGCGCTATACGCCGGTTTCGAAACGTCAGGACAAGCCCGACGGCATCGCATGGCTGCTGCGCAACCATCCCGAAGTGTCCGATGCGCAGATATCCAAGCTTATTGGCACGACCCGGAACACGATCGGCGCAATCCGCGAGCGCAGCCACTGGAATATCCAGAACATCCAACCCAAGGATCCTGTGACGTTGGGCCTCTGCTCGCAGCGCGAACTCGATGCGGTTGTGGCCAAGGCCGCCAAGAACCTGCCGCAGGACGAAGAGGCCACGCCTGTCGAGAGTTCCGGCACGAGCGACCGCGAGAAGCTTATCGAAGAACTTCGTGCAGAACGCGATGCGAACGAAAAAGCTGCCGCAGAAGCTGCACAGGAAGCCGAGGCCGAGGAATGGCTCCGCGTTCGGCGCGAAGCTGAGGCCGAAGGCACTGGCAACACCGACGAGGCCTGAAGCGTTATTTGAATTTCGTTGAAGCGGGGCGCGGCCGGTCATCGGTTCGCGCCCCGTTTTCGCTTGCGGGCGCGTCGCTAAGCCGCCATGCAACTGACATGGTTGTCAGTAAGTTCTATCCGCCCGCCCCCGAACATTACGGCCACGCATCACCATGGGACGCTGAAGTTGCCGAACGGCCCATGCACGCCATCTTCTCCGCCAGCGCGCGGCACCATCCCGACGCCACGCTGGTCGATTTTCTCGGTCGCGGATTCACCTATCGCCATCTTTATACCGAAGCGCGCCGCTTCGCCGCCGGTTTGCAAGCGCGTGGCCTGAAACGCGGCGATCGCGTCGGCCTGTTTCTCCCCAATGTGCCGACTTATGTCGCGGCGTATTACGGGGCGATGATGGCGGGTATGACGGTGGTGAATTTCTCGCCGCTCTACACTGTCGATGAACTGGCACACCAGGTGGAGGATTCGGGAACGCGGCTGCTCGTCACTCTCGATGCTCCAGCACTCTTGCCCACTGCTCTTGCGGTGCTCGATGGATCGTCGCTCGAATCGCTGGCAGTGACGCGTCTCGCCGATGCATTGCCACCGGCAAAAAGCCTCGCATTCCGCCTGCTCAAGCGCAAGGATATCGCCGCGATTCCCGACCGTGCCGATGTCGCACCATGGCAGGAATGGCTGGGAGCGTGGGATTGGATTACTAGCGACGATGACGGTGCCGATTTGCCGAAGGTCGAATCCGATGAACTCGCCCTGCTGCAATATACCGGTGGGACGACCGGGCGCCCAAAGGGGGCGATGCTGACGCACGGCAATTTGTCGGCGAATGCGGCGCAGGTCGACATGATTGATCCCTTTGGTCGCGGCGAGCCTGACACTGTGATGGGGGCGCTGCCGCTGTTTCATGTGTTCGCCAACACCTGTGTGCTCAACCGCACGGTACTGCATGGTGGGAAGATCGTGATGGTACCGCGCTTTGATGCCGGTCAGGTGTTGAAGACCATTAGCCGTACCGGTCCACGTGCATTTCCCGGTGTCCCGACGATGTTCCAGGCATTGCTCGACCACAAGAATTTCGACAAGACCGACTGGTCGGCCATGCGGATCTGCATATCCGGCGGCGCACCAATGCCTGCGAAAGTGCGCGAGGAATTCGAGGAGCGATCGGGCGTAAGGCTGGTCGAGGGTTATGGCCTGACGGAAAGTTCGGGTGTGGTGTCCACCAACCCTTACGAGAATCTGCGCAAGCCCGGCACGATCGGACAGCCACTGGCGCGCACCGAAATCCTGCTGCTCGACAAGGAAGATGCCTCCCGCCTCGCAGGCGAGGGCGAGCCGGGCGAACTGGCCGTGCGCGGACCGCAGATCATGCAGGGATACTGGAACCGGCCCGATACAGTCACGTCAGCTTTTGCTGAACACAATGGCAAGCGCTGGTTGCGCACGGGAGACGTCGCGACTGTCGATAAGGACGGCTATCTCTCCATCGTTGATCGGATCAAGGACATGATTGCCGTGGGCGGCTTCAAGGTCTTCCCGAGCCAGGTCGAGGATGTCCTGCTGAAACACGATGCCGTGAAGGAAGCTCTGGTGATCGGCGTGCCCGATGCCTATCGCGGTGAGCAGCCACAAGCCTATGTGACCCTCGACGAAGACGCTCAGCCGATCGAAGGAGCCGCGCTCAAGGCTTGGCTCAATGCCCGGGTAGGCAAGCACGAGCGGGTGGCCGATGTGATCGTCCGCGACACCTTGCCCAAGACGATGATCGGAAAGCTGGATCGCAAGGCGCTACGTGCCGAAGTTCTGCCGAGCGGTTGAGGCAAACGAAAAGGGCCGCCCTGCCGATGCAGGTGCGGCCCGTTCGATCCCGATGGCGGGAAGACTCAGTTTGCGACCGAGAGCTCGGGCTTGCCCGAAGGTGATTGTCCGGTCTGAGCCGAAGACTGGCCGGCCTGCTGCGGCTTGTCAGCGGCGGGTTTTCCCGCTCCGCCCGCTGCCGAACGGCTGCCCCGATGGGCGAAACGGCCTTCGACCTGCGCACCCTGCTCGATCGTAAGAGCGTCATAGAAGACGTCACCAGTGATCTTGGCGCTGCGGAGCACGACCAGTTCGCGGGCAGCGATCGATCCATTGACAGTACCGGCGAGCCGCGCCGATTCAGCCTTGATTCCTCCGGTGATCGTGCTGGTGTCGCCCTGAACCAGCGTCGTGCACGTAATATCGCCTTCCACGTTGCCGTCGATCTGCAGGTCTGCGGAGGCACGGATGTCGCCCTTGAGCGAGAGGTCCGAACCGAGGACCGAGGAAGACGAGGTCGTCGGGCGACTGGTCATGCGATCACGCTCCGGATTGGTGACAGGGTTGGCAGGCACGGGCGAGTCAGCGAAGCTGCCCGTTGCCGGGTTGGGGTGCTCGACGGATTTCTTCGAGAACATGGGGTGCGGTCTCCAGAAAAGTGCGGGGGTTTACCGCGCGATCGTTGATACGGACTTCGAAATGCAGGTGCGGGCCGGTCGACCGACCGGTGCTGCCAATAGCCCCGATGACTTGGCCCGGCGTGACCTCCTGTCCGACTCGGGCATTGAAGCGTGACATGTGAGCATAGCGCGTCATGACACCGTTTCCATGGGTAATCTCGACAGTCTTGCCATAGCCTGACTTGGTTCCGACGAAACTCACGCGGCCCTGGGCGGCGGAATAGATCGGTGCGCCCATCGGACCACGGAAGTCGAGACCCGAGTGCATCGCCCCTGCGCCGGTGAACGGGTCGCTGCGGTAGCCGAAGCCCGATGAAATATACTGCAGGCTGGCGGGTTCGACCTGCGGCACACCGGCAAGCCCGTTCTCGAGAGCGGTCATGCGAGCGATCGATTGGCCGAGGCGTTCGAAGCGCGGATCAACCGTACCGTCATGTCCCGTTGCAAGCGCCTCGAGCGGACCACCCATTGCAGTTCGATCGGCCTGACGTGCCATCGAATCGGGATTGAGCCCGAGCTGGCGCAGTGCATCGGCCGCGCGCCGGGCCCGCCATTCGGCGTAGCGGGTGAGTTTCGCAACAAAGGCGAGCTGGCGCGATTCGATCTGCGCGAGTGCGGCTGCTTCGGGTAAGGCGGCGCTGATCTTTCGAGCCTCTCCTTCCGCATCTGCGACTGCATCGATCTGCTCGATCGCGGTCACGTCCTCGGGCAGGGCGTCGACCATCGTTTCGATGAATTCCTGTCGCTTGACGAGATCGCCAGCAACGGCATCAATGTCTTCGCGATAGGCTTCCACGCGATTCTCTGCGCTAGCGATGCGCGATTCGCGCTCTTTCAAAGCCAGCTGCCGTGCATTGGCATTGTATTGCGACCAGCCTGCCGTGCCCAGAAGAGCAAGCGAGGCCAAGAGAGTCGCAATCAATGCCGCAACTACCAGAATTTGCGTGCGCGAAGATACGGTTAGAAAGCGGACCTTACCTTTGGACCGCATGAAGAATTCGCGTTCCGGAAACCAGCTTTCGACGCGGCCCGAAAGACCGCCCTTAAAATGTTTTTCGTTCAAATGACCCGTCCCTTGGTCTTTGCCCCGGCGGCGCATTAACGAAAGCGTGGTGCGAAATCGAATCTGGAGCCCGTGGAATCCGTGAATCGAAGAATCCATGCGGCGAACCGTTACAAATGAGAATAAATCGGGTGATTGGCCGGAACGATTGCTAGTCATATTCATGCGAAGACGACGAGCGAAGTTGCGATCTCGCTGGTTCCGCCCCGCTGACAACGCTGGATTCGCGTGTTACTTGGCGGTGATGCGCCTTACGAAGTATTCTGCGTGACTGAAGCCGGAGCCCGCAGGATCGGCCTGCTCGGCGGAAGCTTCAACCCGGCCCACGGCGGACATCGGCGTATTTCGTTATTTGCGAGCGAGGCACTCGGTCTCGATGAAGTCTGGTGGCTCGTATCGCCCGGCAATCCACTAAAGCCCCGGGAAGGGATGGCTCCGCTGCCGGCCAGGCTCATGTCGGCGATAGAACAGGCGAAGCGTGCGCCCATCCGCGCCACCGCAATAGAGCGTGAATTCGGCACGCGATTTACTGTCGATACGCTCCGCGCAATCACGCGGCGCTATCCCAAGCATCACTTTGTCTGGCTGATGGGGTCTGACAATCTGGCGCAGTTTCATAGATGGAAAGATTGGCGAGGGATTGCCCACACCATGCCGATTGCGGTGATCGCCCGGCCCGGCTATGATGCCGATGCTGTCGCGAGCCCCGCGATGGCCTGGCTGAGGCGCTATCGTGTGCCATTGGCTGGTTTTGCAAACGGGGGCAGATGGAGCGCACCGGCACTGGTGACTTTGCGTTTCGATCCCGATCCGCGTTCGGCGACGGCCATCCGCCGCGCCGATCCCGACTGGGCTTGGCGTCACGCCGGTTTTCTACCGCGAGACCAGGTTACGCACCGCCTCGTAAGGGGTCGGGAGGGCACCGATGCGCGGTAATGCGCGTTATGCTCTTTATGCCATCGATCCCCGAAAGAAGGAGTTCAGCAATCGCCTATGACTCAGGCGCATACCAATCCGGCTGTCGCCGGAAACGCTCCGGCAAAGGCCGTCACCATGTCTGACGCCGCGGAAGATCCGCTACTCGCACTGGTGCTGCAACAACTCGACGACGACCAGGCGCAGGAGATCGTCACCATTGATCTCGCTGGCAAGAGTTCGATTGCCGATAATATGGTGATCGCTTCGGGCCGTTCGACCCGACAGGTCGCCGCAATGGCGCAGAAACTTGCCGAAAAGATCAAGCACGAGGGATTCGGGCCGGTCAAACTCGAGGGCCTGCCGGCTGCAGACTGGGTGCTGATCGATGCGGGCGATATCGTCGTCCATCTCTTCCGTCCCGAGGTCCGCAGTTTCTACAATCTCGAACGCATGTGGGCGTTCGGGGATGCGCCACCTGTGGCCGGTACTGCATAGTTTGTTTTTCGCTCGCGCCATGGCGCGAGCCACATCCCGGCCACGGTCGAACTAAGTCACTTCTGCTGCCACGCACGCAATCTGCGCCGACTAAAAGGATTCGCGTCAATTCTTCTTCACATCATCGCTCGGGGGAAAATCGCGCGCTCGCCAGAGGCTGAACTGGTCGCGCGCTATGAGAAGCGAATCATGTGGCCGGTCAAACTAACCGAACTTCCCGACACCGGCGGACGCGTTCCCGAGGCGCTCAACTCTGTTAAGACGGTGTTGCTCGATGAGCGAGGGGAGGACCTGTCATCCGAAGCGCTGGCCGAGATCATGCGGCGCTGGCGCGACGGTGGTGTCCGTGAATGTCGCTTCGTGCTCGGAGCAGCTGACGGACATGCGGCAGACGACCGCAAGGGCGCTGATCTTCTGCTCGCCTTCGGGAAGGCGACTTGGCCGCATTTGCTGGCGCGTGCCATGCTGGCCGAGCAACTTTATCGTGCAACCACGATTATCGCCGGACACCCCTATCATCGCAGCGGCTGATGGGGCAGAAATGACGTCATGATGTCGCGTTGCGCTCTTCTCGTGGTCGCTTTGATGGGCTTTTCCGGCATCCTAGTGCAGATGGCGCCCGTCGGGGCCCAGGTCGGCGCGCAGTTTGCCGGCGCTGACGATGCGCGTTCCGCCTTGACGTCGGCGCGGCAGCAGCAACGCCTCGCGGGCGCTCGGGCTGCGCGGCTGGATCGACAGGCGCAATCGTCCGACCAAACTGCGGAGAAGGCCATGCGTCAGGCCGCCGCGCTGGCCGCGCGTATTCAAATGTCGGAAGCGGCAATTGCGGCATCCGAGGCAGAATTGGGACTCGCTCGCCAACAACGGAGGGCGCTCGACCGTTCGCTGGCGGAGAAACGCGAACCCTTGGCAAGGCTTGCCGGCGCGCTGCATTCCATGGCGCAGCGGCCCGCCGTACTCTCCGCCCTTCAGCCCGGCAGCCTGACAGATATCGTGCATACGCGTGCAGTCATGTCCACGGCCATGCCGATAGTTCGGGCGCGAACGGCAAACCTGCGCGCCGATCTCGAGCGTGCACGGACGCTTGAACAGGGCCGCCGCCGCGCATTGGCGGACATGCAAAATGCAAAACGCACGCTTGCTGGCCATCGGCGTGACCTCGTCGCGATGGCTCGACGCGAGCGTGTCGCTTCGCGTCAGGCGGCGGGCAATGCCGAGCGCGAGGCAGCACGCGCGCTGGCGATGTCGGAACGCGCGCGTGACCTCGACACGCTGGTTGGTGAGTTCGAATCGGCTGCGTCGCTACGGAGTGAACTGGCGGCCTTGCCGGGCCCGGTTCCACGTCCTGGCAGCTTCCGCGGTTCCGCAAACATGGTGCGGAATGCTGCCCCGAAACCCGCAAACACGGGATCGCCCCGCATTTATCAGCTACCTGTAGCGGGGAGGATCTTGACCGGTTTTGGTGAGGCAGGGCCAGCCCAATCTCGCGCGACCGGTATCACGCTCCTGCCGCGCGGCGAGGCACAAGTTGTCTCGCCTGGCTCGGGCCGGGTGGCTTTTGCGGGGCCGTATAAAGGCTATGGCGCGATCGTCATTGTCGAGCATGACGGGGGTTGGATCAGCCTGGTCACCGGGCTGGACGATGTCGATGCACTGGTCGGAACACAGGTGACCGCGGGATCGCCGCTCGGCCAGGCACAGGCCGAAGCGCCGCGGATCACGCTGGAATTGCGGCACGATGGGAAACCGGTCAATCCGATCGAGTTCCTGCGCTGACCGGTGCCGTATTGGCGTGCAAGCGCCGCTGTTTAACGCTCATCTTCCATTCACGGCCAGAGCACTATAAACTGCGGCGACGACTTCGAGGAAATATTGCATGAAATTCGCCGCCTTGGCCCGCTCGGCCGCTCTTGTCACTGCTGTCGCGATCATTCCGGCGACAACCGCCGGGATCGCACGCGTCGAAGCCAGCGCCGGGCCCGAATTCGGCAAGATGCTCGCCGTCTACCAGCGGATCAAGGCAAGCTATGTCGAGCCGGTCGAGGATGACGTGCTGATCAACGGAGCCATCGACGGGATGCTCGCTGCTTTGGACCCGCATTCCGCCTATCTCGACGGATCGGATCTCCAGCGCCTCGAAACGATGATCGACGGCAACTATTCGGGCCTCGGTCTATCGGTGGTCAGTGAAGAAGGCGCTGTCAAAGTCATTTCGCCGTTCCGGGGGAGTCCGGCGGACAAGGCTGGACTAAAGGCCGGCGACTACATCACTCATCTCGATGGAACGTTGATTTACGGTCTCGAGCTCGACGAGGCCGTCGCGCAGATGCGCGGGCAGCCGGGGACGGCCATTCGCCTCACGGTCTTTCGGCCCGGGAGGGAGGAGCCCTTCGACGTTTCTGTCACGCGCGGGGTCATCGAGCTCGAGCCGGTTACCTGGGAACTGCAGGACGGCAATATCGGCCACATCATGATCAACGAGTTTTCGCGCGACGTGGGCAGCGATGTGCACGCCGCCTGGCAGGACCTGCAAAGCAAGGCGACCGGCCGCCTCACCGGACTGGTGCTCGACCTGCGTTCGAACCCCGGCGGATCGCTGGACGAGGCCGTGGCCTTGTCAGACCTGTTTCTGAGCGATGGCGAGATCGTCACGCAGAAGGGGCGGGCACGCGGCGAATCGGTCAGTTATGATGCCGAAACAGTCTTTCGTGGCGATATGGCGGAAGGTCTGCCCATCGTCGTCCTGATCGATGCCGGGTCGGCCTCGGCCAGCGAGATCGTTGCCGGTGCGCTACAGGACCACCGCCGTGCAGTGGTGATGGGCGAACGGAGCTTCGGCAAGGGAAGCGTGCAGTCATTGCTGCCGCTCGGTCGCGATGCCGCTCTGAAACTGACGACGGCACGCTATTTCACGCCGTCGGGCCACTCGGTACAGGAAGGTGGCATCAAGCCCGACATCGCCGTTCCGCAGCTTTCCGACCCCGATCTGGCCAAACGCAATCGTTTCATCATGCGCGAGAGCGATTTGCGTGGCCATCTCGTGAACGAGCTTGGCCTGAAGGATGAGGACATGGAAATCGACAAGCGCGACGATCCGCGCTTCAAGATGACCGCGGAGGAACTCGAGGCGAAGGGCATCGAGGATTTCCAATTGCATTACGCGGTCGAGACACTGAAACGCACTGCGCCGCGTGCAGTCGCAGCGCGTACCAGGTGAGCGAGGCTCGCTGCCCTCGATGAGCGAAGTGCCGTCCGTGCGATTGGCCCGGAAAATAGCCTTGGCTGTGCCGGCATTGTTGCTGGTGGGTGCCTATATCTCGCAACTGGGGTTCGGCTTATACCCCTGTGAAATGTGCTGGTGGCAGCGGTGGCCGCACTTTGCGGCGGTGGCATTCGCCCTCTTGTCGCTGTTCATGCGGCCCAAGGCAGTTTGGGTGGCGCTTGCCGCGGGCGCGATCCTCGTCTCGGGGCTGATCGGTCTGTTTCATGCAGGCGTCGAATACGGCTGGTGGCAGGGTGTCACATCCTGCGCGGCCATTCCGCAGGCGGCCGACGGACAGAGCGCTCTCGATGCGATCATGAACGCACCGGTCGTGCGCTGCGACGAGGCGGCCTGGTCACTGTTCGGGATCAGCCTGGCCGGGTTCAATTTCCTGATTTCGACCGCAGCCGCGCTGGCAATCTTTGTCCTGCTGCGTAAGAATAGCGCAGCATGAGCAAGACACCCGAGCATATCGCCCGAATGGTCCGCGTCGACCAGGCTGGGGAGTTTGGCGCAACACGGATTTACGCGGGCCAACTCGCCGTCATGGGCGACCGCGGACCCGATTCGGCGGAAATCGCCGGCATGGCCGAACAGGAAGCCGGGCATCGCGAAAGATTCGACGCGCTGATGGCACGGCGGGGCGTGCGACCCACGATGTTGGCGGGGTTTTGGGATCGGGCGGGATTTGCCCTTGGTGCTGTCACTGCACTGATCGGGCCGGAAGCCGCGATG
>QFNA01000063.1 GCA_003248395.1 Citromicrobium sp. | reverse complement strand
GGTTTCTTGCACTCGATGCGGATGCGCCGCTGGCGTTCACCGCCGAAGACAAGATCGACGGACTGTCCTGTTCGCTCCGCTACGAGGGTGGCGCGCTGGTGCGTGCGGCCACCCGCGGAGACGGCAAGGTTGGCGAGGATGTGACGCCGAATGTGCGGCACATCACCGATATTCCGCAGCAACTGAGCGGCGACGTTCCCGAAATCTT
Organism: Citromicrobium sp.; assembly: GCA_003248395.1. Taxonomy (GTDB): domain Bacteria; phylum Pseudomonadota; class Alphaproteobacteria; order Sphingomonadales; family Sphingomonadaceae; genus Qipengyuania. The sequence goes on along the minus strand of QFNA01000063.1, from coordinate 19,208 downwards.
CGAAATTCGCGGCGAAGTCTACATGTCGCGGGCAGACTTCCTTGCGTTGAATGCTACGCAGGCGGAAGCCGGGGGCAAGCTTTTCGCTAATCCGCGCAATGCTGCGGCGGGATCGTTGCGGCAGAAAGATGCCGGCGTGACGGCGAAACGCCCGCTCAAATTCTGGGCGCACGGATGGGGTGCGGCGAGCTTTATTCCCGGCGATACGCAGGTCGAGGTGGTGCGCCGCATCGAAAGCTGGGGCGTGCCGGTTTCGCCGCTGTTCGCGCAGGTCGATAACCTGACGGGCATGCTCGCACATTATGAGAAGATTGCCGCCGAGCGCGCTGATTTACCGTATGAAATTGACGGTGTGGTCTACAAGGTCGACAGGCTCGACTTCCAGCAGCGTCTCGGTTTCGTTGCGAAGGCCCCGCGCTGGGCGCTGGCGCATAAGTTTCCTGCAGAGCGGGCTGAAACGACGCTGGAATCGATCGACATCCAGGTCGGCCGCACGGGCAAGCTCACGCCCGTCGGACGTCTCGCGCCGGTGCTTGTCGGCGGGGTGACAGTGACCAATGTGACGCTGCACAATCGCGACGAGATCGAACGTCTGGGCGTGCGTCCGGGCGACCGGGTTGTCGTGCAGCGCGCTGGCGATGTTATTCCACAGCTTGTGGATAACCTCACGCGCGAGGAGTCACGGGGGGCGTTTGTTTTTCCGGATGAATGCCCCGAATGCGGGAGCGAGGCGACCGCCGAGGAGGGGGAGGTGGATGTCCGTTGCACCGGGGGCTTGATCTGCCCGGCGCAACGCACCGAACGCCTGAAGCATTTCGTCAGTCGCGGGGCGTTGGATATCGATGGATTGGGCGAGAAGACGATCGACCAGTTCTTCGCGCTCGGATGGCTTGAAAGCCCGGCGGACATTTTCCGGTTGGGTCAGCGAAAAGAAGACATGCTCGCGCTCGATGGGTGGAAAGAGCGGTCTGTGGAAAAGCTGTTGAAATCTGTGGAAGCACGGCGCGAGCCCGACGCCGCCAGGCTCCTGTTCGGCCTTGGCATCCGCCATGTCGGCGCGGTCACCGCGCGTGACCTGATGAAGCATTTCCACGAACTGCCCGCCTTGCGCAAAGCGGCGCATGATGCGCGTTCGGGCGACGAGGCTGCCTCCAGCGAACTCACGTCGATCGACGGGATCGGCGAGGCCGTGGTCGAAGCTCTGGGCGATTTCTTCCACGAAGACCATAATATCGCGGTATGGGACGATCTCCTCGCGCAGGTGTCCCCACCGCGCTTCAGCGTCGCCACGAAAGACAGCCCCGTGAGTGGAAAGACGATTGTGTTCACCGGCAAGCTGGAAACCATGAGCCGTGACGAGGCTAAGGCGCAGGCCGAAAGGCTGGGGGCAAAGGCCAGCGGATCGGTAAGTGCGAAAACCGATCTTGTCGTGGCCGGGCCGGGTGCGGGCAGCAAGCTCAAGAAGGCCGCTGAACTCGACATCGAGGTCATCGACGAGGCTGCCTGGGCCGAAATCGTGGCGCGGGCCGGCTGACGCCCTTCCGCTTCGCTGCGTCGATACCCATACCGTAAATCAATGATCCGCCGTCCGATTATCGCCGCCTCGCTGCTTGTCGCCACCAGTCTTGTCCTGCTTGGCACGTGCATGCAGCGAGGCGGAGAGAGTGCGGGCGATTTCCAGCGGCGCGTGCTGTCGCAGCGCAGCGAGCGCTTTCAGGACGTCGAACTGAACGCTGCGCATCAGGCCTTGCAGAGCGAGCTTGTGGCGATCGATGGTGCGTTCGCAGGCGATGCAGGGATTGCGGTCGTCGAAGTGGCCAGCGGCGCGGTGATGCAATCGGACGGTCGCGTTCCTTTCCCACAGCAAAGCGTCAGCAAGCTGTGGGTGGCGATGACCGCGCTCGATCTGGTCGATAAAGGCAAACTTGGCTTGCAGGAGCCTGTCTCGATCGGGCGCCAGGACCTTACGCTTTTCCATCAGCCGATCCGCGCCATCGTGCTCGAACATGGCAGCTTTCGCACCAATTTCGGGGAGCTGCTGCACCGCGCAATCACCGAGAGCGACAACACGGCGAACGACCGGCTCCTGCTCCGCGTCGGGGGCCCACAAGCGGTCGAGGGTTACTTGCGTCGCCAGAGCATAAGCGGTGTGCAATTCGGCACCGACGAGCGCACCAAACAGAGCGAAATCGCTGGGCTTGACTGGCACCCATCCTATTCGGTCGGCCGTGCATTCTACGATGCGCGGGACCGTGTGCCCCAAGAAATCCGCCAGCAGGCCTTCTCCGCCTATCTTGCCGATCCCATCGATGGCGCGAGCGCGACGGGGATGGCGACGGCGCTCGCCCGGCTTGCACGCGGCGAGCTGCTGTCAGGCCCATCGACCCGCCTCCTGCTCGGAACGATGGCGCAGACGAAAAGCGGACCCAACCGGCTCAAAGGTTCGGTGCCGGAGGGGTGGTCGATGGCGCACAAGACGGGCACGGGGCAAGTGCTCAATGGCACGCAGTCGGGCTACAACGATGTGGGCATTCTGACGGCGCCTGACGGAACGCAGTTTGCGATTGCCGTGCTCATTGGCAGCACGCGATCGTCCTATGCGGAAAGGTTTGCCATGATGCAGGCGGTCACGAGCGCGGTCGTCCGTTATCACGAAGGCGCGCCGTCGCCGGAACGCGCGGTGGATCGATCCACTTCATGACGCCGCCCGAGAGCGGGGTCCACAATCCCATCTCGACGCCCGCATTGGCGAGCACATCGCCGACCCACTGATTGCAGGTATTGGCCAGCGTATAACGACCGAGCGCATCGTAATTACGCGCGCCCCTTTCATAGCTGTCGTAGCTGAAACGTTTTTCGCCCTCGTCGACGGGCGGAAGCGCTGCTTCGATCTGCTCGACCAGCCGCCGGTATTCGGCAGGGCGCAGCATCAACGGGCGGTGATGATCGGACGGTTGCGGAAGCGCGTAATGCCCAACCCGCATCAGTCCATCGCCGCCGAACATGGCCACGCGCAGCGCGGTGGTCGCTGTCAGGTCGCTCCACTCGGGAACGTTGAGAAAGACTTCCTTCTCGCCCCACCCGATCGCAATGTGAGTCGGCATACGCCCGTCCTCGCGCAGCATTCCGGCCGAGGGGAAGGTTTCCCGCCAATCCTTCACCTCGCTGACCACGGGCATGACGATGCCGGTGTGCACGCCATTGGTTTCGACCATGATCGCAATGCCCTGGTCGGGTTCGTCCCATTCGACATTGCGCGGTATCGAACTGCCTATCCACGCCGCGAGCAGGAACAGCGCCAGCAGGATCACGGGCAGGGCGATCACACCGCCGACGATCCGCAAGGCCAGCTTGCGTGTCACCTGACCCTGCTCTTGCGCAACCAGAGGATCGACCAGTCGCCATGGATGACCCGGCGCGCCAGCCGAAAGCCCAGAGCGCGATAGGCGCGGCGAACGTCGGCCTCCTGCGTCTGTAACAGGCCGGCGAGCAGTAGGCTGCCACCGGGGCTTAGCGCCTGTGCAAAGTCGGGTGCGAGTTCGACGAGCGGTCCGGCAAGGATATTCGCAATGATCAGATCGTAGGGCGCGCGGGCCTGCAAGAGGACATGGTCCATTCCCGGTGCAATGACCGTGGTCAAAGCACCGCGATCGCTGCCTATCCGGATGCGGTTGAGCGCGGCGTTGGCCGAAATGACGCCCGCGCAGACCTCGTCGATGTCGGATGCAGTGGCCAGGCTGCCGGGCCACAGATGGAGCGCCGCGAACGCCAGCAATCCCGTGCCCGTTCCGATGTCGGCGAAATTGCGCACCGACAGACCTTCCCGCCGCATCTGGTCGAGCATGGCGAGACAGGCAGCGGTCGTTTCATGCTGGCCCGTGCCGAACGCCTGGCTTGCCGGGATAGTGAAATCGACCATCGCTGGTTCGGGCGGATGATCGGGCGTTCGCACATGGAACCGTCCGGCGCGGATGGGGGTCACATTCTTCTGGCTCTCCGTGACCCAGTCGGTATCGGGCAGTCTTTCACTCGATAGCTGCGGCGCGGCAACGCCGAATAGCGAGGATACTGCGCGTTTCTCCGCGCTGGTCGGCTTGTGTTCCAGCCAGACCTCGAGCACCCAGTCTTCCGGACGATCCTCCGCAATTTCGCGACCGGAGACCACCAGATCTTCGGGAAAATCCCACGCCTCGTCATGCGCCAGCAGGGCATTCTGCACGTCGCGCTTGGACGCTTCAGCGGAAATCTTCCAGACGCTCACTGCCCTTTTTCTTCCGCCAGACGCTGGTCGAGCCGTGCGGTGATCGACGCTGCATATTCGCCGCAACTCATGCCGCCCACGAATGAGCCGGACGCCGCTCGCTTGACCATCTGGCTCGCCGATGGATGCGGTGTCAGCAGGATATCGCACGGTGTTGCTGCAAGCCGTCCAAGCCCCTCGCGAAATGCTGCGAGATAGTCGGGGTGATCGCTGAAGCGATAGGTCTCGCTGCTGATCGGCGAGAGCGAATCCGCATAGACGATCTGGCGGCAGTCGGTGCCATCCGCTTCGCACGATTGCCAGGTCCAGCTCAGCGCGCCCGGCGTGTGGCCGGGCGTCGCGATTGCCGTAACGCTCGCGTCTTCGGTGCGCACGCTCTGCCCGGAAGGCACAATGACATCGACCTGCACCGGCGCCATCGGCTCGTGCATGCCGAACTGGGGGTCGTCGGGATGGTCTTCGCCGGTTGGCAGGACCTTTGCCGCCTCGGGCGAAGCATGGACATGCGCGCCGGTCGCGGCCCGCAGCTTCGCATGCCCGCCGACATGATCGAAATGTTCATGGCTATGGAGAATGCTCGCAACTTCATTTAGCCGAAAGCCGAGTTTCCGGATGTTCTGTATCACGACGTCGGCGCCTTTCTCGGTGCCGCTGTCGATCAATATATGTCCGCCGTCGCCCGCAATCAGAATGGCGGCGATGCCGCATGTGCCCACGTAGTAGGTCGACCCGTGAATGCGATAGGGTGCGGCGGGTTTGTCCCAATCGTCGAATTCCGTGCAGGTCTGGGCCCACTGCTGCGCTGTGATCAATTCGCGTTCAGGCAGTGGTTCGGGCTCCTTGACCGGCGGCGGGAGATAGGCGCAGGCCGATAACACAAGGGTCAGGGGTAAAAGGGCTTTAGCGGACATAGCTTGCTCCATTGGCATCGATTGTTGCGCCGGTCATACTGGGCGGTGCGTCGAGAGCGCAGAATTCCACGAGCCTGGCAATTTCATCCGGTTCGGCCACACGGCCGAGGGGAACGTCGGCCAGCAGGCCGGGGCCGCCGCGACTTTCCAGATAGTCGCCCGCCATGGCCGTGTCGGTAAATCCCGGCGTGATGGCAAAGCTCAGGATGCCATCGGCTGCGTACTGACGCGCGATGGTCTTGTGCATCGCCAGCATCCCGCCCTTGCTCGCCGCATAATGCCAGTGCGCGGGCGAATCGCCGCGATGGCCTGCGCGGCTCGCCACATGAACGATGCGGCCGCCGCAGCCGCGATCCTGCCAATGCCGCACGGCAAACCGGCTGAGCTGGGCGGCAGCGGTCAGGTTGATGCGCAGCGTATCGTCCCAGGCGTCGAGCCATTCGTCGTCCGATCTGTCGAGGGCGTTGGGATCGAACAGGCCGGCGTTGTTGACGAGGACGTCGATGACACCATTCGCTCGCTCCAGCGCCTCTTGCCACAATCGCAATGGTGCCTCGGGGTCGCGGAAATCGGCTGCAATCGCATCACGCGCGTCGCCGCGGGTCGATTGCCCGATGACAGTCGCGCCACGAGCCAGGAGCGCTTGGCGCGATGCGGCGCCAATTCCGCGCGATGAACCGGTCAGGAGGATGCAAGTCATGCAGCATGCTATTCGAAACTTTGCGTCAATTGTCGAGGCCAGACGCCTTGCCTCGCCCGCCAGCTTCGCTAAGGAAGCCGCAGAATTTCGTCGAACAGGTAGTTACGTATGGCAAACCGGCCGCTTTCCCCACATTTGCAGATATGGAAATGGGGCCCGCACATGGCGGCGTCCATCCTCCATCGGATCACTGGCGACGGGCTGGCGATCGTGGGTCTCGCGGTCCTGCTGTGGTGGCTGGGTGCGATGGCCGGCGGTGCGGAAAGTTACCAGACATTTGCCGACATCATGGGCTCGCCCGTCGGCATGATCGTGCTGGTCGGGTTGAGCTGGGCTTTCTTCAGCCACATGGCGACCGGATTGCGCCACTTCGTCATGGATATCGGTGCAGGCTACGAGCTGAACACCAACAAGACCTGGTCGATCCTCGCGCCGCTGCTCGGCGTTCTCCTTACCGTCGCCTTCTGGGCGATCATTCTTCTGAAGTGAGCTGAGCCATGGGTAACGGAACTCCTATCGGGCAGGTGCGCGGGCTGGGCTCGGCGCATCACGGCGCGCATCACTGGCTGGTGCAGCGCTTCACCGCTGTCGGCAATCTCGTGCTGATGCTGTTTCTCGCCGTCAGCCTCGCGCTGCTGCCGAATTACGATTACGCCACTGTGTCCGGCTGGGCATCGCAAACGCTGCCCGCGACCGCGCTGGCGCTGCTCATCGTCAGCGTGTTCTGGCATGCGCGGCTCGGTCTGCAGGTCCTGGTCGAGGATTACATCCACGACGCCGGGACGAAATTCGGCGTGCTCGCACTTCTCAATCTCGCAGCAATCGGCGGCGGTGCCTTCGGCCTCGTTTCGATTGCGCGCCTCGCATTCGCAGGAACCGCCTGATGGCCCGCAACGATATATTCGAAATCAACGGTCGCAGCTATCCGATCGTCGATCATACCTACGATAGCGTGGTCGTCGGTGCGGGCGGATCGGGGCTGCGCGCCACCATGGGCAGCGCCGAAGCAGGGCTCAAGACCGCCTGCATAACCAAGGTCTTTCCGACCCGCTCGCATACGGTCGCGGCGCAGGGCGGCATTGCTGCCTCGCTCGGTAACAACACGCCCGATCACTGGTCGTGGCACATGTACGACACGGTAAAGGGTTCGGACTGGCTCGGCGACCAGGACGCGATCGAATACCTCGTCCGCGAGGCACCGCAGGCGGTCTACGAGCTGGAGCACGCCGGCGTCCCGTTCAGCCGCAACGACGATGGCACGATCTATCAGCGCCCCTTCGGCGGTCACATGCAGAATATGGGCGAGGGGCCGCCGGTCCAGCGGACATGCGCCGCGGCCGACCGGACGGGCCATGCCATGCTGCATGCGCTGTACCAGCAGAGCCTGAAATTCGACGCCGATTTCTTCATCGAATACTTCGCCATCGACCTGATCATGGAAGACACCGCCGACGGCAAGGTTTGCCGCGGCGTGATCGCCATGTGCATGGATGACGGCACGATTCACCGTTTCCGCAGCCAGGCCGTCGTTTTGGCGACGGGCGGGTATGGCCGCTGCTACTTCACCGCGACCAGCGCGCATACCTGCACCGGCGACGGTGGCGGAATGGTGCTGCGTGCCGGCCTTCCGTTGCAGGACATGGAATTCGTCCAGTTCCACCCGACCGGCATCTACGGCGCGGGTGTCCTGATCACCGAAGGTGCGCGGGGCGAGGGCGGCTACCTGACCAATTCCGAAGGCGAGCGGTTCATGGAACGCTATGCGCCGAGCGCCAAGGATCTGGCGAGCCGCGATGTCGTGTCGCGCTCGATGGCGCTGGAAATGCGCGAAGGGCGCGGCGTCGGGCCCGAGGGCGACCATATCTATCTGCATCTCGATCACATCGATCCCGCGGTTCTCGCCGAACGCCTTCCGGGCATCACCGAAAGCGGTAAGATTTTCGCCGGTGTCGACCTGACCAAGCAGCCGCTGCCGGTCACGCCGACTGTGCATTACAACATGGGCGGCATCCCCTGTAACTTCCACGGCGAAGTCATGGCGGGCGATCCTGCCGATCCGGAAAAGATCGTCCCTGGCCTGTTCGCAGTGGGCGAAGCCGCCTGCGTTTCGGTCCACGGGGCCAACCGTCTTGGTTCGAACTCGCTGATCGATCTCGTGGTGTTCGGCCGCGCGACCGGGCATCGCCTGAAGGAAATCGTGAAGCCGGGCATCAGCCAGGCCGAGTTGCCGGCGAACAGTGCCGAACTGGCCCTCACGCGCCTCGATCACTTTCGCTATGCCGACGGCAATTCGCCGACAGCGGAGATCCGTGCCGAGATGCAGAAGGGCATGCAACGGCATGCGGCGGTCTTCCGAGACAGCAAACTGCTCGCAGAAGGTGTCGACGTGCTGCGCGATGCCAACAAGCGGATGCAGGACGTCAAGGTGTTCGACCGGTCGCTGATCTGGAACAGCGACCTGATCGAGACGCTCGAACTCGACAATCTGATGGCGCAGGCCAATGTCACCATGGCCTCGGCGGAAAACCGCAAGGAAAGCCGCGGCGCACATGCGCACGAGGATTTTCCCGACCGCAACGATGGCGAATGGATGAAACATACCATCGCCTGGTTCGATGGCTGGGGCGGCAACGGCGGCGACGTGCGCATCGCCTATCGTCCGGTGCATGATTTCACGCTGACCGATGATGTCAGCTATATCGAGCCGAAGAAGCGGGTTTATTGATCGCGATGCGGCGGGTTATTGCGCTCGCCGCGCTCGCACTCGGCGCGTGCGCGAGCACGCCCGGGCAGCCTCCGGCACAGCTGGGTGTGGCCGGGTTTTACACGAAATACGTTTCCGCCAGCGGGGTGCCGATCCTGTCGTCATCGCGCGTCGACGATGCGGCGCTCTATGCCGCGCGCGACATGGCACAGGGAATGCTCGCCCATCGGCCCGACATCGCGCAATGGCTCGTCGCCAATGGCTATCGCATCGCCATCATCGCGCGCGAGGAAGCCTTGCTCGATTTGCCGGAGAATTCGGATTGGAAAAAGCCGGCCCGCGACGATCCCCGCCTGACGCGTTGCGAGATCAAGCATTATGAAGACCGGATCGGGCGGTTCACCGACCGGCAGTATTGGGACATGCGCGCCCGCGCCACCGGCGGCCAGTTCCTAGCCGACGAAGACGCCGACGTGCTGGGTCTGCCGACCGCACGCAATTATGGCGAAACGATCTTCGTGCACGAATTCGCGCATCAGATCCTGTTCGCGATCGAGGCGATCGACCCGGCGCTCTACTCCCGCATCGAGGCGGCCTATGCTGCAGCGAAGGAAGACGATCTGTGGCACAACGAATATGCGATGACGACGGTCCACGAATATTGGGCCAAGGGCACACAATTATGGTTCAATTCCAACCGGCTGACGGTGGTGAACGGTCGCCGCATCCTCAACCATCCCGATCTGGAAGCCTATGATCCGCGGCTCTATGCCGCATTGGGCGAGGCCTACGGCGCCAACCACCGCCTTGAATAGTCGCCGTATATCGATGATGGTCACGGGTTCGGCCAGCATCTGGCCTTTCATCCAGCCTTCGCCCTTGTCCGGGTCGGTCGGCATCGCATGGATGGCAAGTACCGTCTCCCAGCCATCGGTGACGTGGCCGAATGCGGCATAGCCGGCGCGGCGTTCAGGATCGGCATTGTCGGGATCGGCGTCCTGAAATGGCTGGTCGCCCAGCCATATCGACCAGTCGCCCGTCGCGGTGCCCGGGGCTTCGCGGGCCATTGAAATCGTGCCTTTCTGGTGGAGCACGCCGGTCTGGCTTGTGGGTTCGTGCGCAATGGGCGGGAGAATGCGTTCCGGGTCGTACTGCGTGCCCGCCTGGATCAATCCGTTGGGCTGGTCCCAGTCGAGCTTCATGGCGCGGTAGAACACGATCCCGTCGAAACGATCTTCGTCGACGTAGCGCAGGAAATTGGCCGTCGTGATCGGTGCGCGCTCGGTCTCGAGCGCCACTGTGATGTCGCCTGCCGCGGTCTCGATCACCACTGGTGTCGTTTCAGGGGCAGGGGCACCGCCTTCCTGCGCCAGCAGTGGCGTGGCGACAATCGAGAGGCAGAGCGCGAGGCTGGAAATGGTGCTCATCCCATTGCCTTAGTCCAATTGGGAACGAGTAGCCAATTCCCGCGCCAACGCGGTACTGTTTACAGATGTAGTTTTACTGTCTACGTATGTAATCGAATCGCTGTCAGGAGAGATGTCACTATGCGCAAAGCGAGCCAGAATACGGGCGAGCGGATCAGCGAGGCCGAATTCGCCGTGATGGACGCGCTCTGGCATGAAAGCCCGCTCACCGCGCAGGATGTCTGCGATCGCGTCTGCGACGCGAATGGCTGGTCGATCCCGACGGTCAAGACATTGCTCAGCCGCCTGGTGGCAAAGGACGCCGTCGGCACCGAGCCCGATGGCCGTCGCTTCCTCTATCGCCCGTTGATCGACCGCGCCGAATATGTCGGCGGCGAGTCGCGCAGGCTCGTCGACCGCCTGTTCGGCGGGCGCGCTGCCCCCCTGTTTGCCCAATTGGCAGAGGCCGAAGCGCTGAGCGATGCGGATCTCGAGGAAATCGAGGCCTTGCTCAAGGAGATCCGCCGATGAACGACCTCCTGCGCACTGCCTGGGAAAGTTTTCTCCTCGATACGCTGGCATGGACGGGAGTGATGATCGCTCTCGTGCTGCTCGTTCGTCGCCCGGTCGCACGTTATTTCGGCGCGGGCGCTGCCTATGCGCTCTGGCTCGTCCCGCTCGTCAGGCTGGTGCTTCCGCCGATCACGCTTCCCGCTTGGCTTGCGCCCGAAGCCGCACTGCCAGCGACGCGGTCGCAGTATTCGGGGATCGAGGCGGCCGTCACCGAACATGCGATGCTCGATGCCACCGCGCCAGTGACGAGCAATCCGGTCGATATCACAACCGTCCTGATCCTAGTCTGGCTGGCGGGCGCCGGACTGTTTCTCGCGCGCCGTTTCCAGCTCTATTTCGCGCTGCGTCGCTCGGTTCTCGAAGGTGCTGTCCCGGTCGGCGAAATCGGCAGCATCCGCATCGTCGAAACGCCGGCCATGGATGGACCGATAGCTTTCGGCGTGCTCGATCGCGTTATCGCGCTGCCTGTCGGCTTCATGGCGCAGACGGAACAGACGGCGCGCGACCTCGCGATCGCGCACGAACTGGCGCATCACCGTGGCGGCGACCTGATGGTGAACATGCTCGTCCAGCCGCTGTTCGCGCTTCACTGGTTCAATCCGCTGGGCTGGCCCCGATGCCGCGCCGCGTGCCGCGCTTGCCGCCCCGATGGCCTGCCCGGTGCTGGGCGACAAATCGATCATCCATCGTCTGAGGAGCCTGACCATGTCCGACCTTTCGCCGCGTCGCCGGCTTGCCGCGCGCGTTTCGATCGCCTGCGCCTTCGTCGCCATCCCCGTCACCGCGTCGATCGGCTATGCCGAGGCGGTGACCGCTGCCGAGGAGGTCCCGGCCGAAGTCGCGGCACCTGTCGCCCCCGAGCCTCCCACGCCGCCCGCGCCCCCTGCGTCTGCGGAATTCAGCGAAATCGACGGATCGGAAGAGGACGCCAGGCAGAGCATCGTGCAGGTGGACCGCACGGTCGACGACGATGGGCGGGTGCGCGAAGTTCGCAGGGTCTTTCGCGTCGAAGGCAAGGACAGCGACGATCACGATCGGCTCACCCGCGAATTCGATAGGCTCCACGAAGACCTCGCGAGGAATGAAGAGTTGCGCGCCGCCCTGGCAGAACATGGCGGCAGGCTCGACGACCCAGAGTTCGAAAAGAAAGTGCAGCAGAAAATCGCAGTTATGGAGCGTCGCCTTTCGGAAAATGGCAGCATCCAACGCCAGATCCGTATTGCCGCCCGCGCCGCCGAGAACGCCCCAGAGGTGGTCGTGACCTGCCGCAACGATGCACGCAAGGTCGTGACGAAAACGCGGCTACCCGACGGCCGCGAGCGCCTCTATGTCTGCGAAACTGCTGGCGAAACGCTCGCACGCGATGCCATCGTCAAGGCACGCGATGCCATTGCGAGCGATCGCCACATGTCCGCCGAGGCGAGGGCGAGCGCTCTTGCCGCGCTCGACGGAGAACTCGCCGCCATCGACACCCCTTAGAAGGTTGGGCGAACCACAGAAAAAGGGCGCGGCCTCTGCAGGTCGCGCCCTTTTCATGTTCCAGGGGTCGGATCAGCCGACGTTGGTAATGGCGTCACACTGGCGATCGTCGCCTTGCAGGCCCAGTTGCAGCGCCTGGCTGCGCTGGGCGCTGGTCCCGTGCGTGAAGTTCTCGCTCGAAACGCGGCCGCCCGTCAGGCGGTCGTCGCCGATCGCCGCGGCGGCCTGCATGCCTTCCTCGATATCGCCGGGCTCGATCAGATTGCGGTTCTTGCCCGCCCAGACCCCGGCGTAGCAATCGGCCTGCAGTTCCATGCGCACCTGCAGCTGGTTTGCCGCGCGCGGGTTCTGCTGTTGCGCTGACATGATCTGGCTCGAAATGCCGGTTATGGTCTGGATGTGATGGCCGTATTCATGCGCGAGCACGTAGTAGCGCGCAAAGTCGCCGCCACCGCCGGCCATCCGCTCCAGCTGGTCGTAGAAGCTCGTATCGATGTAGATCGTCTGATCGCCCGGGCAGTAGAACGGCCCCATCGCCGAGCTGCCGCTGCCGCATGCGGTCCGCACGCCGCCACCGCCATAAAGATCGAGCGTCGGCTGCTGGAATTCGTAACCCTGCTCCTGGAAGGTCCGTCCCCAGGTCGCGTTGAGCGAGCTCAGCGCATCGCAGGCCTCGCGCGCATATTCGCTGCTGCTGCAGACTTCCTGCTCATTGGTGTTTGCCGGCCCTGACTGCTGCTGGGTCTGCTGCACGCCTTCGACCATGCCGGCGGTCTGCATCGGGTCGAGCCCAAAGATGAAATAGCCCAGCGCCGCGATGATGATCGTGCCGCAACCGATGCCGCCCGCCTTGCCGCCGGGCAGGCCGCCGCCGCTGGATCGGACGTTGATGTTTCCCGTATCGAACGGATTGAGACGCATGCGTTCCCCCTCTTATGTCTGGCTTTACAGCACAGCTAACCTGCGCAATGGCCGTTGTCGAATATGAACCAACGCATGGAGGCTGAATTGTTTCTCAAAGGCAAGCGCGCACTGGTCACCGGATCGACATCTGGCATCGGTTTCGCCATCGCTCGGGCACTCCATGCCGAAGGGGCGCAGATCGTGCTCAACGGGTTTGGCGAGCAGGCCGAGATCGCGAAATTATGCGATGAAATGGGGGCGACGCACAGCGGTGCGGACCTCACCGACGTCGCACAGATCGAATCGATGATGGGCGACGCTGGCGAGGTGGATATCCTCGTCAACAATGCCGGTACGCAGTTCGTCTCGCCGGTAGAGGATTTCCCGGTGGAGAAATGGGATTTGATCATCGCGCTCAATCTCTCCTCCGCCTTCCACACCGCGCGACTGGCCGTGCCGGGGATGAAATCGCGGGGCTGGGGCCGCATCATCAACACCGCCAGCGCGCATTCGCTTACCGCCAGCCCGTTCAAGAGCGCCTATGTCGCTGCCAAGCATGGCATGGCGGGCCTCACCAAAACCCTGGCGCTCGAGCTGGCGCAGGATGGCATTACCGCCAATTGCATCAGCCCCGGCTATGTCTGGACGCCGCTGGTCGAAAACCAGATCCCCGACACGATGAAGGCACGCGGCATGACGCGCGAGGAAGTGATGAACGACGTCCTTCTCGCGAAGCAGCCGACCAAGAAATTCGTCCAGCCCGAAGATATCGGCGCGCTGGCCGTCTTTCTCTGCCGCGAAGAAGCGCAGAACGTCAACGGCGCGAACTGGAGCGTCGATGGTGGGTGGACGGCAGAATAGTCCAGCGCTCGCGTACCCCGAACTAGCGCGGGAATGACGAAGTTCGGACGCCCACTAGCTAGTTTCACAAACCGTCGTTACATGGGCCGCCACGATTCTCCCGGCAGGAACCCCTCAAAGTGGCACATCTCGACATCCCCCTCGGCCTTACTTTCGACGACGTGCTGCTGCGTCCTGCGGAAAGCGACATTCTCCCGTCGATGGCCGACACCGCCACGCGGCTGACGCGCGAGATCGGGCTTAACATCCCCGCGATTTCCAGCGCGATGGACACCGTGACCGAAGCCGACATGGCGATTGCCATGGCGCAGCTTGGCGGCATCGGTGTGCTGCACCGCAATCTGGAAGTCGACGAGCAGGTCGCGGCGGTGCGCGCGGTCAAGCGTTACGAGAGCGGCATGGTGGTCAACCCGATCACCATCAACCCCGATGCGACGCTGGGCGAGGCGCAGGCGCTAATGCAGCAGAACCGCATCAGCGGCATTCCCGTTACCGATCGCGGCGGCAAGCTGGCTGGCATTCTCACCAATCGCGACGTGCGCTTTGCCGAGAACCCGAACCAGCCCGTCAGGGAATTGATGACGACCGAGAACCTCGCCACCGTGCCGCTCGGCACCGGTCAGGACGAGGCGCGCCGCATGCTGCACCAGCGGCGGATCGAGAAACTGCTCGTGGTCGATGACAGCGGGCGCTGCGTCGGTCTCATTACCGTCAAGGATATCGAGAAAGCCGTCGCCTATCCCGACGCGACCAAGGATGGCGGCGGGCGGTTGCGCGTTGCCGCAGCCACCACCGTGGGTGACAAGGGGTTCGAACGCACCGAGGCCTTGATCGATGCCGAAGTCGATGTCGTCGTTATCGATACGGCACACGGCCACAACAAGGATGTCGCCCGTTCGGTAGAACGCGTGAAAAAGCTCTCCAACGCGGTGCAGGTCATTGCCGGCAACGTCGCCACGGGCGAAGCGACGAAGGCGCTGATCGATGCGGGCGCCGACGCAGTGAAGGTCGGGATCGGTCCTGGTTCGATCTGCACGACGCGCGTCGTTGCCGGGGTCGGGGTGCCGCAGCTGACCGCGATCATGGATTGTGCCGAGGCGGCGGAAAGGGCCGGTGTTCCGGTCATCGGCGATGGCGGCCTGCGCACCAGCGGCGATGCGGCCAAGGCGCTTGCCGCCGGGGCCTCGACCATTATGGTCGGATCCATGCTGGCCGGGACCGAGGAAGCGCCGGGCGAAACCTTTATTTACCAGGGCCGCAGCTACAAGAGCTATCGCGGCATGGGCAGCGTCGGCGCAATGGCGCGCGGCAGCGCCGACCGTTATTTCCAGGCCGATGTGTCGCAGCAGAAACTGGTGCCGGAAGGCATCGAGGGACAAGTGCCCTATAAGGGTCCAGCCAGCGCCGTCGTTCACCAGCTTGTCGGCGGCATCAAGGCGGCAATGGGCTATACCGGCAGCGCCACGATCGAGGACTTGCGCAAGAACGCGCAATTCGTGCGGATCACCAATGCCGGTCTGACCGAGAGCCATGTCCATGACGTCTCGATCACACGCGAAGCGCCCAACTATCCGACGCGATAAGCCATGACGCCCGCAGCGCGTGTCCAGACTGCCATCGAACTGCTCGATTCGGTGATCGCGGCGGCGCATGGCAAGGGCGCCCCGGCCGATCGCATTCTGGCCGACTGGTTTCGCAACAATCGCTTTGCCGGTTCGAAAGACCGTCGCGCCATCCGAGAGCTGGTCTTTTCCGCCATCCGCGCTTGCGGTCCGGTGCCCGATTCGGGGCGCGCCGCCATGCTGCGATTGGCCGAAACGGATTCGGCTATCGCGCCCCTGTTCGACGGGTCGAACTACGGTCCCCAGTCGCTGGGGCCGTCAGAGACCGTCGCGCGCGCAGGCGTGGCGCCCGACTGGCTTGTCGCACGCCTCGCAGCTTCGGACATTGCCAGCGCAGAGGCCGAAGCCTTGCTCGATCGCGCACCGCTCGACATTCGCGTCAACACGCTGAAGGCGGAACCCGCGACGCTCACCCTGCCTGTCGAAACCGAACCGACCGCCGCACCGAATGGTTTGCGACTGCCGACTGGCACGCAGGTCGAACAGTGGAGCGCGTGGCGCGATGGCCAGTTCGAGGTACAGGACACGGGCTCGCAGATCGCCTGCCTGGCGGTCAATGCGCAGCCGGGGGAAACGATTGTCGACCTCTGCGCCGGGGGCGGGGGCAAGACCCTCGCTCTGGCAGCGGCAATGGATAATCTCGGCACGCTTGTTGCCAGCGACACCGATCGCGGCCGGCTGTCACGGCTTGCGCCGCGGGCAGAGCGGGCCGGGGCTACCATCATCGAAACCCGTCTGCTTAATCCCAAGCAAGAGCGCGAGGCGCTTGCCGATCTCGTGGGCAAGGTGGATGCCGTCATCGTCGATGCGCCCTGCTCGGGCACCGGTACCTGGCGTCGCAACCCCGAGGCGCGCTGGAGACTCGACGAGGAAGAGTTGACACGCCTCCTTAATTTGCAAGCCTATCTGATAGATATCGCACAAGAACTCGTCCGGCCGGGTGGCAGGTTGATTTACGTGACCTGCTCGCTGCTGGACGAGGAGGGGGCTGGCCAGTTCGATGCGTTTCTCGGGCGTCATGCAGATTTCGCCGCCGTCCCTACCGACTTGCCCGCGGGGCGCGCGCGCGGGCGCGGCACCCGCCTGACCCCACAGCATGACGGCACCGACGGTTTTTTCATCGCCCGTGCAGACAGATCGTGATAGCCACGACGTCATGGCCGACACGACGCCACAGAAAAACAACGGAATTCCGGAGACGATAATGCGTTTCGCACCCCCTGCTGCTGCTCTTTCCCTCGTTCTTGCCGTCACGGCGAGTGCGGGTTGGGCGGACACTCGCGAACCGTCGCCGCGCGCTGCGGTGTTGATCGCGCAGGGTGAGGCCGCGCTGGAGGCTGGCAACACGCAGGCCGCCAATGACGCGTTCGAGGCGGCTTTGGTAGCCGATCCGGGCTACACCCCGCTCTTCCTGCATCTTGCCGAAACCGCGCGGCGCGACGAAATGCAGGGCAAGGCGATCCGGTATTACCGAGAGGCGCTCGACCGCGATCCCGGCAACCTCGCCGCCATTGCGGGAGAGGGAGAGGCGCTGGCTGAAAAGGGCGCGGTCGAAAAGGCCCGCCAGACGCTGGCCAAGGTCACCTCGCTATGCGGCGACGCCTGCCCCGAATCGCGCGAACTGGCGGCGGCGATTGCGGCCGGCCCGCGTGTTCCCGTTCAGACGGCCAGCATCGTCCTGCCCGAAGAACAGCCCGCACAATCGAATTGATCGGGCGTCACACCAACTCGCGGAATGCGTCGACGACGGCGCGGTAAACGCGTTTCTTGAACGGCACGATCAGCTCGGACAATTGTTCGGGATCGACCCATTTCCAGTCGCAGAATTCGGGCGGGTCATGCGCCTCCAGATCGATGTCGGCGTCGCTCCCGCCGAACCGTGCGAGGAACCACACCTGTTCCTGCCCACGGTATTTCCCGCCCCATAGCTTGCCCATCAGCTCGTCGGGCAGATCGTAACGCACGGGTTCTTCCATCCGGTCGATTAGCGAAACATGCGTTTCCGTGACCCCGGTTTCTTCCGCCAGCTCGCGCAGCGCCGCTTCGCGCAGGTCTTCGCCTTCGTCGACGCCGCCCTGCGGCATCTGCCACCAGTCGCCTTCGCGATTGTCGATCCGGCGACCGACGAACACCTGCCCGTCGCCATTGACCAGCATCACACCGACACAGGGCCGGTAACCCAGTTCATTCACCTGTTACGCTCCACCATCATTGCGACTGCGTCGAGGAACGCGTCGAGGTCTTTCTGTCCGCTAGGTATTGCCTTGCGCAAGGTTGTAAACCCGTGAATGATCCCCGGAAATTCCAGATAGACGGTTTCCGTCCCCTGCTGGACGAGATGCGCGGCATATTCGCGGCCCGAATCGCGCAAGGGATCCAGCCCGGCCGTGCACAGCACCGTGGGCGGCGTATTCGAACAATCCGCCACCATCGGTGTATGCCGCGGATCTTCCGCATCGCCCGCATATTGCTGCGTGAACCAGCCCATCGATGCCGCAGTCAGCAGGTACCCTTCGGCGAAGTGTCTGAAACTCTCGTGCGGCGTCACGTCGCTTGCCACCGGATAGATCGGCGCCTGCACGATGACGGGGACCTCCGCCGGCTCGCCCGCCAGCTGGTTGGTGGTGACGATCGTCAGGTTCCCGCCCGCGCTGTCACCGGAAAGGACCAGCCCGGTGACCTCTCGGCCCAGATCCTCGGGGGATGACGCCACCCAGCGCGCCGCCGCCTCGCAATCGTCGGGTGCTGCCGGGAAGGGGTGCTCGGGCGCCAGCCGGTAATCGACCGAGACCACCGGCAGATCCAGCCGCGCGGCAAACTCGGTGCAGATCGCATGATAGACTTCCAGATCGCCGATCACGAAGCCACCGCCGTGGAAGAACACCACGCACGGTCCGGCCTCGCGCTCTGCCCTGGCATCGTAGAGCCTCAGCGGAATCTCGCCCGCCGGTCCCGGGCATGCCAGATCGCGGATCACCGCCAGCTCGCGCGGCGGCGCTTCGGCCAGCGATCCCAGCATGCGCATGTTCTGGCGACCTTCGATATGGCCCACCTCTTCCACGCGCTTGCCGCCCATCTTTTCCAGCATGTCGAGAAAAGCGCGCACATCGTCGCGCACGTAATGTTCGGTGTCAGCCATATCCTTCGCCTCCTCATTCGTCGTCATCGCGGCTGTAACCGCTTGACCGCGCTTTTCCACGGCTCATTTTTCGCCTAGCAGAGAAACTTCATTGCGAGAGAATAGGGCCGCGCCTAGGTCGCGAGCCCCAGTGTAGAGGCGTCGCACCGGCGGCGCAGACAAGGATTTCCGGATGGCGACAGTCGCCCCCAATGACGCCGGCCTGCCGCAGGACGGCATCCCCGCAAGCCCCGAAGCCATCGTCGTGCGCTTCGCCGGAGATTCCGGTGACGGGATGCAGTTGACGGGCGGGCAGTTCACCCTGTCGACCGCACTTGCCGGGAACGATCTGGCGACGTTCCCCGATTTCCCGGCCGAAATCCGCGCGCCGCAAGGCACTTTGTTCGGCGTGTCGGCGTTCCAGATCAATTTCGGCAGCCGCCAGATCAACACGGCGGGCGACGCGCCCGATGTGCTGGTGGCGATGAACCCGGCGGCGCTGAAGGTGAACCTTGCCGCGTTGAAGCCCGGCGGACTGGTCATTGCCGACACCGGCGCCTTCACAAAACGTAATCTCGACAAGGCGAAATACGATGCCAATCCGCTGGAGGATGGCAGCCTCGCCAAATACGACGTGCTCGCCTTCGACATCAGCGAGAAGACGATCGAG
>QFNA01000062.1 GCA_003248395.1 Citromicrobium sp. | reverse complement strand
TTCCCCAGAAAGTGGCGGTGTTGTATCGACGCGAGTTGGCGGATGCGTCATCATCGAAGCGCGCAATCATGACCACGGGTTCATCGACGTGGGCACTTGCGAGCAGGGTACGGCTCGGCAAAGTGCGTGACTTGACCGCGATTGAGATGTTGGCAAATGCTGTGGCCGCATCCCCAGAGCCAACGGGTTCGCTCACCGGCTGACGGTCACATCCCGCCATGTCCGAGCCCTCTGGATATGATGACCTGCGGTTATGTAGTCGGCATTCAAAATGCGTGACAGATCAGGGTGCGCACGGTCCATCATCTGCGGCCACGGTTGCTGTGGGAGCGCGGTACCCGGTTGGCGAGTTGGGGTGTCCCGGTGATGTGACCACGCGGTGGCGGGTTCGGAACCCACACCGCCGAGCAGTATTTTCCTTCTGATTAAGCGGATTCGATCCTAAGAACCATGTGGAGCGCGTCGATCACTTTAGTGAGCGTGGCTGTGGAGACGTCCTGGCCGGCCTCGATTCGGGCGATGCTGGGCCGCGACACCTCGGCGTTCTCGGCGAGTTGCTCCTGAGTCCAGCCATAGCCGAGCCTGGCTCGTCGGATGGAGATGCCGAAGCCTGTAGCGTTGTTTGACATTGTCTTTCGGTTCATAAAGCGACGATCTCTTCGTCGCGATCCAGCGCGCGCTCGGCACGGACGCGAAGGGCGCGCCCGTAAGCGGCCATACCAGTCCAGTCGGCGGCTTGCCCACCCTTCTTGGCGGGGGTGACCGGAACCATGATTTTCTGGCGTAACAGGCGATCGAGAGTTAGTTTGTAGCCGAAGTTGAACTTGGAGACACACTGGCAGGTGAGGATGGTGACGAGAACTAGCAACGCATCCTCGGTGGCGTCGGGTGACAGGGGCTCCAAGACGATTACGTCGTCGGATGCGTTGAAGGGGGCGGGCTGATACTTGGCGTGACCCGTACCGCCGTCGCCGTTGTAGATCAGGGTGACCCACCCTGCGGGAAATATGGGTGCCACGCTCGCGTAGTCCTTGATGCTGTTGTTCATTCGCGTGCCGGTTACGAATGGAGTACTGCCGGGTCGTCGGTCAGCTTTGGTAAGGCGCCTGCCTTTGTGAGTGTGGAACAGCCCGGTTTGCCCGGTCTTTGGGTCCTCCACCACGAACATGGGAGCAAAGGACAGCTCTGGTAGGCCATCGTCGTCCGTCGACGCCGTCCGTCTGGCATTGAAAGACCGCCTGCTCACCAGTTCGGTCAGTTCTTCGCCTAACGCGGACAAGCCCTCCCAGTCGACCGCCTGCATCCCGTCTTGGGACGTGACTACTGGAACCATGATGCGGGTCGCTCTGAGTCGATCCAGCGAGGCACCATTGCCCCACTGAAACTTGTCGACCTGCTGGCGCAGGAGCGAGACGAGGATTGGTCCGGTGCGGGAGTCCAGACGCGGGTGCCGGAGCACCTGGATCTCTTTGCTCGTGTAGAACGGCACGGGTTGGTAGAAAACTGTCGAAGTGGACACGCCAATGGTGATGGCGTTGCCCGCATTCGGCGCGTCGATGTGCTGACGCGGCAAGAATGTGCCGATCCCGTTTTTCCCGCCGGAGCGAGCGACGTACGGACTCGCGGCGTCGCCGCTGTGAACAGCCTTGTTCAGATCAAGCCATCTACTAGCAGCCTTCATTGACTCGAACACATCGGTGATGAGTATTGGAGCGAAGGCCAGGTTATCTAGTGTGCTCATTCGATTTCCGTTCCCTCGTCGCCCTCCTCGGACTCCACACGCGGAGTGATCAGATCGCCGAGTCCGTGTGAGTGCATATCTACCTGCCATGTGACGTAGTCGGCGACCGTAGCGAGGAACTCGTCGTAGGTCGGCGGTTGGTCGTTGAAGTAGAAGAAGGAGTGCTGCCACTCGTCGGTCGCGGTGACCTCCGACCGCACGATGAAACTGGTGTCGTCGGCCACGCCGTCGTTCAGTACTGAGAGCAGATGCTTCCGGCGTGACTTCTCGTTGCCGTCGCCCATCAGACCTAGGTGCTGACGCACCTTGTACCCGTCGTCCTTGAAGTTGATGAACGCAACCTTTTTGTTCTTGGGGTGCGGGACATCAGCGGTGAACAACGCGATCACAACATGATTTCCCACGCCGTAGAACGTGTCCGGGTTCATGGTGATCACGGCATCAAGTGTATGTTCGGAGAGAATTTTGGCCTTGCGGGCTTTGTCCTCCTTGGTCTTCCCGACCATTGAAGACTGTGGAACGATCGCCGCGAGCCGCCCCTTGTGGTCGAGGAGAGACAGCGCACGCTCGATGAAAGACAACTCGGAAAGATGACGGGTTTCTTTCGTTTTGGCCTGCGAATACGGCGGGTTAATGAGGGCCTTCGTGAATCCGTGATCACCACGCAGCTCCTCCGGGTCGAGGTCGAAGATCGAGTGCCGCTGAAAGTTGGCCTTACCGTCGCCGCGCAATATCATATTCGTCGTTCCGATCGCGAAGAGCTTGTCTTGCAGTTCCACGCCGTAGAGCCTGGCTTCGCGAATCTCGCGTTGCACGGCAGCGAGCATGTGGGGCTTTCTGCCGTAGCTCCGCTGGGCGTCGTCGAACATCCTGCGCATCGCCGCTATGAGAAAGGCTGCGGTGCCCGCGCAAGGGTCTATCACTACGTCCTGGGCGTCAACGTCGATCAGCTCGGCCATGAGATCAGTGATGTGGTGAGGTGTCAGAACGATGCCGAGGGCGTTGCCATCGGAGCCGCCGTACTTCACGAACTCGCCGTAAAAATTGCCTAGTACGTCGAACGCGGTCCGAGACGGATTGGAGACTGCGTGGATAACGTCGTGGTCGAGCACCCTGACGAAGCGCCTCATTGGGGTGATGTTTCCGAGGTCTTTGTTGACCCGGTTGAGTAATACGTGGGACTTAATATATGAGAACTGATCGAGCAGCGCACCAATTTTCTGCTTAGGCCTAAGGTCAGCTTCGTCGCTCTCCAGGTACTCTTTGGCGGCTTTGTAGACCTTCTCGCCGTCGGTGAAGCCGGATTTTTTCTCACCCTTCAAGTCATCGATGAGATTAGGCTGGTACTTGAGCGCGAGCAGAATTGCCGATACCAGGGTTGCTTTGCGTTCTCCTTCCAGTGAGGCGTAGTTGCGCATGTCCTCGTGCAGTCCGGCGGACACCTTGCGAATCTCGCGGGCTTCGCGCTCTTCTCGCGGAAGCCCGCCGAGGACGGCGACACGGTGGTACTCGACGATATTGTTCGCGTCGAGATCGGTCAGGGCATCCACCTTGGCGAGCAGCCGAGGAACAGTGCCCTTCTCGACGTACGCGATAGTGACCTCGTGGTGGGACTCAGCCCCAGCGACGCCGACTGCGAAGACGCCCTTCTCGGTCCGTTCAGCAAGGTGCTTTGCGTAGTGAGCAGCACCGTTGAGGGCGTATTCGGACCGGGCGGGATAACCGATGTCGATCTGGTCGTCCAACATGAGCTTGGACCTCGTCAAGTCGGCTTTGTCCTCGACCACGACCAGGAAGTTGTCGGACTCGACCAGGAACTCGGGCTTGCCCGGGCCGCGTCGCTTGCCTTTGGATCCGCCTTTGAGGGCGTTGTAGATATAGGTCGGAGCATCGGAGCAACTCTGCTCCCACGGACGATCGAACCCGATGTCGCGCAGCATCTCCCGCACGAACTGGTCGGTGCTCTTCTCGTTGCCCATGCAGTGCCCGTTCCTGTTGTGTGTTGAGTCTGATGCAGGAGGGAACGTATCAGATATCTTACATCGTCAGACGTCCGCATGGCTTCGACGTTGGCCGCCGGGCCACCGCGATGACCTTGTGAACGCGCAGCTGCATAAGCAGGCTGAGCTCGAGGTTCTTCCCGGCCATGCGGTTGTGCGTGCGACGGTGCGGGAGGTGACCAGGGAGGTCGAATTTCGAGCGCAGAACGACCAGTGCGAGGTTGCGATCGCTTACTTCGCCGAGGGGGTTAAGGTTCGAGGTGTTCGATCAGTCGCGGAGGGCTGGGGCGGCTTGACCGGTGTGGCGATTGCTGGGGGTCGCGGCGGAGATTGTCGTTCTCGACGGTTAGTACGTGCAGCGCGCGAGCGAACGTCTCGCTCGTCAGGCGGTAGCGGTCTCGTTCGTCTCGTAGTGTCTGGTTCGACTTTTCCAGGGTGGCGATGTGTTCGCGAAGCTTGACCTCATTATCGGGGATGCGGTTGCGGTTCTCTCGCTGCGCGTAGAAGAGGTCCTTGAGGTCGGTGTGTTTGTGCGTCAGCTTGTTTCGCTTGATTCCGGCTTCTTGCGCGAGGCTGACGATGTCGAGGTTGCCCGACGAATGTAGCGGTGTTCCCGCGAACAAACGCTGCATGGCAGCGGTGATGGCATGCCGGTCGTCCTCATCGGTCACCCTCGGCCCCCTCTCGACCGGCAGGGCGGGACCGCTCATGCTGCTCGACAAGTTTGTTCAGCTGCGTTGCTCGCTGGCCGAGGCGTTCACGCAGTGGCATCGGAGTGATCGGCTCGACGATTTCGTCGCGGAGGCGGGCGATCTCGCCGCGCAGTGCGTCGATGTGGGCATCGGTACGCGCGACGTTGGCGCAGGCCGGATCGCACCGGTCGATCGCAGGAGTCTTCAACGTGCCGGGCAATGAGGCTCGGCCGGGGTGGCAGAGCGCTTTGGCAGGGTCGTAGTTGCAGGTCAGGAACGCCTCGGGGTTGTCATAGACATGAAACTGCGGGGCGGCGAGCAGCGCCTTTGCCTGCTTGGGGGTCAAGAACATGCCCTCGAACCGGAGCTGGGCTTGGGTGGCGGCGCTGATCAGCCGGCGGGCGGCGGGTCCGGAGACGTGTTCCCCGCGGTGGAGGCGATCGGCGACGATGTCGAGGTAGTCGGCCACGGCTCGTGCGGTTTCGATATCGAGGATGCGGCGTAGTCCGTCGCGGGCTCGTCCGGCGTAGCCGTCGGTGACCGTGGACGGGCGCAGGTGCCCGTACTGCAGGGCCAGTGCGACGCGTCCACCGGGCAGGCGGGCGATGTGCCAGGCCAGGGTGCGCCGAAAGCGGTTCACGCGAACGGGGCCGTGCGGGTCGTCGGGGATGGTTTCGCCGGGGCGGGTGCGGGCGGCGTAGTCGTTTGCCCAGGCGGTGAAGGCCGCGACCCGGGCGTTGGCGCCCTGACAGGTCAGTGCTTCTCCGCTCCGCTTGCGCGAACCCGACGTCGCTGTGGCCCAGGCTGTCTTCGTGGGAAAGAGCAACGGTCCGTCCGCCATTCGCTCCAACACACGTACCGCGCGGACTACCGGCGGGATCACCGTCCACGGCACGTCTCGGGGGAGCCCACCCATCACATGCTTGCCGTCACTGTCGCGGGCGCCTTTGAAGTAGTTGCCGTGGAGCTGGTAGCCGCGGGGGCCGGTGCCGTCGGTCCCGGGTTCTGGGCAACACCCGACTCGCAGTTCGAGTGCTTCGCCCGGCCTCATCCCGGTCAGGTACAAGATGACGATCAGGCATGCCGTGGACAGTCGGTGCATGAGCCGCGGGGCGTCGTGAAAATTAATGTGCTCCATCCACGCTCGCCCGTCCAGGCGCCCCTGGATGGGACATCGCAGCGGTGACTGGTCCGCCACGGGTAGGTGCGATCCGTACGTCCGGACGGCGTAGCTGGCCTGCTCTTTGCTGGCGTGTGCGCGGCCAGCGAGGTGAGAGACCGCGAGCACGGGGTGCCCGTCGTGGATGCGGCCGGGCAGCGCCCGATTCTCGGCTGCGTATTGTTCGACCAGCTTCCGCAGCGTTGCCGATGCGGCGGGGTTGGCGTGGGGCCGGATCTGCTCTATAAGTGTTTGGTGTTCGAGCCAGGCGGTGAGGATGTCGTCGGCGAAGTCGTCGACGAATCGGATCGCCCAGATCAGCAGCGGCGACATCACCGCCGGATGAATGGGATGCGTGCCGTTTTCGTTGGTGGTGTCGGTCCGGGGCAGGTAGTCCCGCATCTTTTCGGCGTGCCACGGCGGCTTCGGAATGCGGTCGCGGGGCGGCAGATGCGGCGCGAACGCCCACAGCAGCGTGACGGCGGCGAGGCGATTGACCGCCGTCGAGGTGGAGATCTTGAGACGCCCGACCTCGACGGCGTAGTCGGTGAGGTCGTCGACGGTCAACGCCCCGAGTTCGGTGACATTGCGGGCGAGTAGCCATTGCGCGAGTTGGCACCATTGGCCGACGACGTTGCGCATCGAGGCCGGGTGCGGCCATTTAAGTCTGCGGGCGGTTCGGCTCCCCAGCAGCGCGTCGGGCGTCGGAAGGTTGACCAACGCCCACCCGGCGCGTCGAAACGACTCCCGCAGCGGCAGCGGGAACAGCTGCCAGTTCAGGCAATCGTGCACCTGGTGGTCGTTGGTGTTCAACGGCGACAGATCCCACCGCAGGTCGCCGAACCGGGACACCGTCTCGCCGTCGTAAGTCTTGGGCAGTCGATGCGGCTCGATGTACGGATCGGTGGCACGCACCCGCCGAGGCTGGCCACTGCCGGTCCTCGAGGCGTAAGCGGTGGTCATGCGTCGTATGTCCTGCGTAGCAGCCGGTCGATGGTGGTGCGGTCCAAATCGGTGATTTCGGCGCGGGCCTCGGATCGTTCGGCTGCAGTCGTCTGGGTCTTCAGCAGTACCGAGATCCGGGCAAAGTGCTGCTGCCAGTGCTGATCCCACACTGCGGTGTCCAGGACGGCGTGCAGTTCGTTGAGCCCGTCGTGCAGATGGACTAGGCGTGGCAGGTGCCGGCGGGTGGCGACCGCGTTCGGACACGCCAAGCACAGCAGGAATGACGCGGTGCACGGCAGGCCTGGATCGTTGTGCGGGCTGTGGGTGAAATCGGTGCAGGCCGCGGTGGCGGTGTCGAGGTCGCCGCGCGCAATGGCTGCGGCGAGGGCGGGATCGTCCGATAGCTCGACCAGCGTCTGGGCGTCGTTGCCGAGGACGATCCGCATCGCACCCACCAGGTGGGCGTGTTCGGCGGCGTCGGTGAGTCCCCGGGCGATCGTCTCGCCGGCGTCGTGTTGGCTGGCTGGATCTCGCAGCATGTAGGCCGTGTCGTGGACCTGTTGGGTGTTTTGGGACGGTTCTTTGCGGATCAGCACCTGCACGGTGCGCCGCAATCGTCGTAGGCTCACCGAGTCGATGGTTCCCACCTTCACGCTTTTGCTGATGCCGAATCCGAATTCCTGACCGCGGCGCGACGGGCATGCGGTGCGGTAGACCAACAACCGGTCAGTGGGTTGTCCCAGCACTGCCAGGGTCTCTCGGGCTGGTTCGGTGGCTTCGACGACGCGGCGCAGCAGCCGCCCTGGGCTGCCCGGGCCGTTGTCGAGGAGGTTGGAGCTGGTGTGCCGCAGCCGCACCGGGCGGCGCGGCTTGTCGAGTTGCACGGTGTAGACGTCGACATCGTCGGCGAGGGCCGGGGCGTGCTCCTGCGGAATCCGCATTCGGTGCAACACTGATTTGTTCCACGACTCGCTGGCCACCAGCAAGATCGCCGCCGCGAGTACTTCACTGCGGCTCAGGAACAGCCGGCCCCACGTCTTCTCTGGTGACAGCCCGCCAAGGACAGCGGTATGGCGGCGCGAGGGTCGCCGCCAGCCGCTGACGTGTTCGAGCAACGGAACTTCACCCGTGCGGGCCACACAGTCGAGGGCTTCACCGATCAACCAATCGTTGCTTGCCGTCGTGAACTCGCCTGCCCGCCAGCGGCGGAGGTGTTCGCGATTGTCCCGGATCCGAATCGCGGCGCTGTTGAACACGGTCGCGGCGGCTGATCGGATACGCAGGTACTCCTGGTAGGTGTAGGCGACCTCTGTCGGTGCTGGCGCGGGCTCGATACGCCGATCGACGACCTCGCGTGTCTCGGGGGAAAGCTCGGGTGCCGGCAAGAGCAGCGATCGGAGCGAGATCAGGTGGTGGCGGGTTCCAGCGGACGGAGGAAGAGACATCCGCCAGGACACCCACATAGCCGGGGTGATCTGCTCGATCGTCTGCGGCGGCTGCTCTGAGGCAGCCAGTCCGCGTAGCAGCAGCCGAACACTTTGATAGCCGGTGTAGCAGGTGTCCCACGACCGCCACTGGCCTGCCGGCCCGATCTTGCGGTCGAACGCCGCTGCGAACTGTTGCCGCAACTGCAGGCTGCCCGGCAGCGGTGTGAAGTCGAAAACACCTGCGTTGGTTCCGTCTTCGGACCACAGAGTGACCAATAGTCCGGTGCCGTCCAGCGAGTCCGGCCGTCGATACTGTGCGCCTGGCAGCGCCGCGGTGCCCTGATGTCGGCCCGCCACGCTAGGGCTCGTCCTCGTCGGGCCCGATATCGAGGACCCTGTCTGTGGCCGCGGCGACCCGCGCGAGAATCGTGCTTAGGTCGTCGCTGCCATCCAAAATCATGCCCAGGCGCAGACCGTTGAGCGGCTCAAGATAGATATCCCGGGTTGTCTGCTCACTCCGATGACCAAGCAGGTCTTTGACCAAAGTGAACGCATTGCCGTAGACGCTGCGCAGGTGATCGCGATCGTCCTTGTCCAGGCCGTACCGGGAATCGAGCCCACGCTGCAGTGTTACCAGCATCTTCAGCGCGAAGGAGTGCCGGCAGCTGTGCGGAGTGATGCTGATCGGCTTGCCCCACCGCAGGCACCGGGCATTGGCTGCGGCGAACACCGCGTCCCAGGATCGGTAGTCCATCGGCAAGCCGCCATCGGTGAGCCACAACTGCAAGGGCTCGAGCCCCTCGTCGCCCTGCACGAACAGCCGCCGCCGCTGACGCTCGTCGATCGTGGTGACGGGGAACTCGCCTCGGCGCGCCAATCCGTCTTCCCACGCCAGTCGGCGCTGTCCTGCGGCCGCTGTGGTCACGATCAGCTTTCCCGCCAGCTGCTCGTATCGGCCCGCCCGCTGCGCACGGCCGATCGCGCCGCGTCGGGTCGTGGCGATGTAGCCGGCTATCGCGCTCAGCGTTGACGCGGGAACGTAGAAACTGCGTTCACGACGCTTCGCGATCGCCGCGGCCACCGATCCCTCGCAATAGACCTGCCCGATCATCGGGACCGGAACCTCGACGGTGAGCAAGCAACCGCCCTCCCGCAGACGAAGTCCGCTGTCGAACAGCAGATCCGCGAAGGCCGCGTTGCGGCCATCGTTGCGGCCCCGCCATCCCGACTCCGGCAGACCGTCACTGGAGTAGCCGCGTAACCCGATGTCGCGCCACAGACGATAGGTGCGAGGGGTTACCCACTTGACGTTGGCGACCCGAACGTCTTTCGGTCGATTGGCGGCCACCTCGACCACAGTGCCGTCACGGCGGCGCACGGCATGCGTCGCCACCGGGCTACGCTCCACCGCGCCGGAGTCCACCGCCCAGTCGAACAGCAACCTGAACGCGGCGAGCTCCCGAGCCCACTTGGCTCCACCGATCGGTCGCGGGTTGTCCGCCGACCGGCGGCGCCACGCCTCGTAGTCGTCTATGTCGTCGTAATCGGCTTGATCCCAGTACTTTCCGCGTCCCCACAGGAAGGTGAAGAATAGTCGATAATCCTTCACATACGACCGTCGTGTTCCCTCAGCGAGAAACGCAAACCGGGACCGACGAAGGAACTTCGCCAGCCGCGGATCAATCCGACCGGCGGGGTCGATCAATATCGGCGTGGCCTCTTCGACACCCAGCGCCCGTTCGCGGGCATCAATATTCACCCACCCATCGAGCATGTCGTCGAACCCGACCGGCACGTCGACACCACGAGTGGTCCAGTACAACCACCACTCGGAGCAGTCCGACGTGCGATCGGAAACAGCGTCCACGGAGGGCACTTTTTGAAGGTAACCCCGGCAAGAGCGATATCGACCCGCAACACGCCCAGAGCTTCGAGGGAACG
>QFNA01000160.1 GCA_003248395.1 Citromicrobium sp. | reverse complement strand
TCGGCCGTTCCAGTTTTCGGCAGAGGCGCGCCGCACCGGCGGTTGCTGACGGCGATTGCCCGCGGCGTGCCGAACGCGTAGCGCGCCGCAATGACCGAATTGGATAATGTACCCGACAGCCCAGCGGTTGTCCTGCTTTCTGGCGGGCTCGACTCGATGGTCGTTGCCGCGCTCGCAAAAGAGCGCGGCCATAGTGTCCATGCGCTGACGATCGCCTATGGCCAGCGGCACGATCGCGAGCTCCAGTCGGCGCGCGATATCGTCCGGCGGCTTGGAGTCGAACGGCACGTCGAACTCCCGCTCGATTTGCGGCAATTCGGTGGATCGGCGCTGACCGACGACATCGACGGGCGCGCGCGATATCTTCATCGGGGTGAATGCGCTCGACTATTCGGGCTATCCCGACTGTCGCCCCGAATTCATCGCCAGCTTCGCCGAAACCGCCCGGCTGGGCACAAGGCAGGGCATGGAGGGGCAGCCGATGACCATCCACGCGCCGCTGCAGCACATGACGAAGGCCGACATTGCCCGCGAATGCTATCGCCTCGGTCTCGATCCGGCGTGGAGCTGGTCCTGCTACGATCCGCTGCCTGACGGGAGCGCCTGCGGCGCCTGCGACTCGTGCAGGTTGCGGCGAAAAGGGTTTGACGAAGCGGGACTTGTCGATACGACCCGCTATTCCAGCAAGGCACCAAGCATCACGGAGTAGAGGATTGAACCAGCCCCCCGCCGCCGAAGAGCATATCGTCCCCGCGGCACAGGGGAAGGACAAGGTCCCTGCATATAGCTGGTACGCGCTCGGCGTGCTGGTTCTGATCTACGTCCTCAACTTCATCGACCGGCAGATCCTCTCGATCCTTGCCAATGACATCAAGGCCGATCTCGGTGTGGAAGACGATTATCTCGGCTTCCTCTACGGCACCGCATTCGCCGTGTTCTACGCGCTGTTCGGCATTCCGCTGGGCAAGCTTGCCGACAGCTGGAAACGCGTCCGCCTGATGGCGCTCGGCCTTACGCTATGGTCGGCAATGACCGCCCTGTCGGGTTTCGCGAAGAACGCCATGACGCTCACAGTCGCGCGTATCGGCGTCGGCGTGGGCGAGGCGACGGCCAGCCCTTCGGCCTATTCGCTGATCTCGGACTGGTTCCCCGCGCGCCTGCGCGCGACGGCCCTGTCGATCTACTCCTCGGGGCTTTATATCGGTGGCGGCATTTCGCTGCTGATTGGCGGGTTGATCGTCGAAAACTGGAATGCGACCTATCCCGACGGTGGCCCGCTCGGGCTGGCCGGCTGGCAGGCGGCCTTTATCGCGGTTGGCCTGCCAGGACTGCTGCTTGCGCTGTGGGTGCTGACGCTCAAGGAACCGATCCGCGGTGCGATCGACGGCCTGCCGACGGCGGAAGATCCCGAGCCGTTTCGCGGGTTCTTCCGCGAACTGTTCCAGGTGATCCCGCCCTTCACGATCTTCGGCGCTGCAGCGCGTGGCAAGCGCGCTCTCGCCATCAATCTTGCCGGGCTGGCAGGCTTCGCCCTGCTGGCGTGGATCATGTCGCAGCTCGTTCCGGCCAGTTCGCTCGTGCTGCCGGGGCTGCTGTCCGACCAATGGCTGTTCCTCGGTGTCGGCTATTACGCCGTGTTCAGCTGGGTCATGGGCCTCAAGGCACGCGACCTGCCGACCTATCAGCTGACCTGGGGCTCACCGGCCTTCCTTTGCGTCGTGCTGGGCTACGGCACGGTCGCCTTCATGTCCTACGCCGCATCCTATTGGGGCGCACCCTATGCCGAACGGGCGCTGGGCGCGGACAAGTCGGACCTCGGCTGGTTTCTGGGTGCGCCCGCGGCCGTGGCCGGCTTCCTCGGCGTCATTCTGGGTGGCCGCATTGCCGATTATTTGCTCGAACGGCGGGAGAACGGCCGCGTATGGGTCGTACTGTTCGGCTTGATAACCCCAATCCCGGCCATCGTGGTTGCCTATACCACCGATCAGGTCGCGGTTTTCTATATCGCCAGCTTCATTGCCAACATGCTCTCGGCATCCGCACTCGGAGCGGCGGCTGCCTCCAGCCAGGCGCTCGTGCTGCCACGGATGCGCGGGCTTGCGACGGCGACCTTTTTCCTGTCGACCACGCTGGTCGGCGGGCAGCAGCGTTCTCGAACGTGCGCGCGCCGCCGGGGAGCCAGTCTGACCGTCAGACCCGGTTGAGCACGCCGCACGCGACGCGCGATCCGGCATCGCCGGCGGGGTCGCTGCGATAGTCGTCGGGGCCTGAGTGGATCACCACCGCAGTCCCGTCGGCATCGAACAGATTGCCTTCCACAGCGCTACGCGTTCCGGGCAGGTCGACCTGCGTGCTCGCGCTGCGTAAACTTCCGACCGTCAGATTGGGCAAGTCGCCCAGATGCGATCCATGCGGATTCTGCGAGCCGTGCTCGCGTCCAGCGGGATTCAGGTGACCGCCTGCGCTGCTGAAATCGGGTGCTTCGCAGCGCCCGGTCGTGTGCAGGTGGAACCCGTGCTCGCCCGGCTCGATTCCGGTTGCGGCGACGGCCAGAGTGAGCCGGTCGCCATTGGCGAGCAGTTGCGCGGTGCCAGCCGGTGTTCCGTTGGCAAAGCTCAATGTGGCCGAGGCGATGCGCTCGTCGGGCAGGTCGGCCACGGTTTCGCACCCGGCTAGGGTGAGGGCGGCGGCTGGAAGTAATACGGCGATGGCTGGCTTGATCATGTCGGTCTCCGTTCTTCGAGCATTATGCTCGCTTCTAACGGACCAACGAAAAAGGGGCCGGATTGCTCCGGCCCCTTCGTCAGGTATCGCTTTGTGAGCGAGATTACATGCCCGAACCCGGACCGTAGGTGACTTCCACCCGGCGGTTCTGAAGTTCGCGGACGCCGTCTGCGGTCGGAACGCGCAGCTGC
>QFNA01000159.1 GCA_003248395.1 Citromicrobium sp. | reverse complement strand
GGTGCGACAGGTCGCCGCAGACAATGGCATGATCGTGATCATGGTGTTGCACGATCTGGTCATGGCCGCACGCTGGTCGGACCGCGTGGTCCTGTTGGCGGAAGGACGGATTGCAGCTGACGGTGCACCTTCCGATGCCATCACTGCCGAACGACTGGGCGAAGTCTATCGTGTGGCCGCTACGGTCGAAAATTCCCCGCGCGGCCTGTCGATTGTCATCGACGATATTCTCTGACAGTCACAAGATTGCAGCCAAAAAAGAGGGGCGGCCCACCTCGGCGCGCCGCCCCGATATATTCTGCTCTCTTCCGTCACCGAGGTTCGCGACGATCTTGCCGTCGGCATCGGTCACGGTGATGGTATTGGCACCGCGGTTGGCGACATAGGCATGGCGTGTCGCGGGATCGAACACGACATTGAGAGCGCCGGCTCCGACGGGCGTATCGGCAATGACTGTGCCGCTATTGCCGTCGAGCACCACAAGATTGTCGCTGCCCTGAGACGCGACAAAGATGCGTCCGGTCTGCGGGTCGTGTGAAATGCCGATCGTGTCGCGCGCGCCGGGGACCGGGAAGACATTCAGCACTTCATCGGTGTTGGTGTCGATCACCGCCACCTCGGATGTACCGAGACCGGCCACGTAAAGTTTGTGCGCCGCTTCGTCGAGCGAGAGGCTGGCAACACCGAATTCCTCGCGGCGCTTGCCCGAAGGAATGGTGATGCGCTTGGCCTCGGTATTGGTGGCCGTGTCGAACACCACCACTTCAGGCGTGAATGTCGCACTCACGTAGGCCTTGCCCAGTGCCTCGTCGACGCGCACGTCTCGGGCATGGTTGACGGTCCCTTCGTCGAATTGCTTCACCAGCGCGAGGTCGGACTGGCGGTAGACCGCGACGGTGTTCTGGCGCGTGTTTGTGGTCCAGAGCGTATCCTTGCTGTCGTCCACGTCGACTGCGTAGACGGCGAAGACCCCGCCATCCTGCATCGTACCGTCACGGCCCTGCCGTTGCGGTGCAGCCGCAGGGGTGGCGCGGGCCAGCACCTCCATGGTGTCGGCATCGATCTTGACGATCTCGGACTGCTTTACCGGTGGGCGACCGATAGCCGATGCCGCGAACAGCACATTGTTCTTTGCACTGTAGGCCGTCTGGTAAAGTCCGCGAACCGGCGTAGCCGTCTCGATTTCGAACGCGTTCTGGTTCAACAGGGGTATGTTCGGAGAGACTTTGAGTTCGGCAATGGTGGCATGATAGGGCGCCCCGGTCATCACCACGATCGGATGTGTGCCCACGGCGGCATTGGCAGGTAATGTGAAGTTACCGCTGATCTCGCCTTCGGCATTCGCAGTGAGCGCCTGCTGCGTAAGCGCGGTCGCGCCATAATTCAGCGTAACGGTCTGGCTAGGGCGGAATCCGCGGCCCGAAACCTTTACCTGCTCACCCGCCACGATCGGAGCGCCATCTTCGGCAGCTTCGAACGAGACATTGACTTCGGCGGTTTTGTCGACTTCGCCGAAAACCTCCTGCGCGGCGACTTCGGCCACCACCAGGGGTGAAGCGGACAGCATCAGGCCTGTGGCCAGTACGAGAGACTTTCCAAGAGAACGCACGATCATCTCCTTCATCGGCAATTGCATGGTGGGCTCAATTGTCCAGGCTGACCCAGAACTGGCCCTGATAGGGGACGGACAGGAAACGCGAATTGAGTTCCTGCAAGGTTGTTTCGGGCGAGACATCGGCGAAAATGTCCGGATGGAGCCATTTCGCGAATGTCTCCACGGCCACGATGTCGAGCGGCGAATTGAGCAGCTGGTGGGAAAACGCATAGGTTCTCCCTTCCCTTACCGCTGAGAGATCGGCGATTCCGCGGCGCGACGCCACTTGGGCGAGCGAGGCGCGTGCCTCTTCTGCCGACGTTCCGGGGCCAACCACCAGGCCGCCGCGCTCGGCCAGGTGCGGGCCGCCGGTCGCGATATAGACCTGCGGGTTGCGCGAAATCACATACTCGAGGTTCAGCTTGCCCGACGATTGCGAGATCGCATCGGCACCGATGTTGTGGCCGCCGACGAATTGCATGTAGTCGCTCGCGTTCCCGCGCCCCGCACTGTTACAGCAATCGGGTGTGCTGCCGGCATGGGCTTCCAGAAAGACCAGCGTGCGGTCGTCGTCCGGCAGGTCAGCAACGCTTGCCGGTCAGGCGGCCAAGGATCAGCAGGCTGGGTTCGAGGTTTTCCATCGGATCGGCGAAGAAATCGAGCACCAGCACCGGAATTCCTGCGGCCTCGACCCGCTCGATCTGCGCCTCGGTGACGCCGCTTTCGACCGAGAGAACGGCCACATCGGGGCGCGCGGCGATGATCGATTCGACGTCGAAATTCTCGGCCGAGCTGGCGATGCGCGGCAGATCGTCCAGTCTGGGTGCTGTCAGCGCGAATTTCTGGTAGGCATCGCTGCCCAGCCGATTGTCGTCATGCGCCCACGCAGCCAGCAGCGAGACGGGATCGTCGGCGATCAGCGACAAGGCGACCAGATAGCGACTGTCGTCGATGGCGATCTTTTTGACCGGTGCCTCGATGCGAACGGTGCGTCCGCGCATGTCGGTCACTTCGATGGCGCCTTGCGACCGGCCGGCCGGCTCGGCACTGTCGCATCCGGCCAGAGAAAACGCGGTCAGGACGAGCATCATCAATGCGCAAACCACGCCAAACGCCCCTCGCGAAGCGGTGTCTCGCAGCCTGAATTGCGCGCCTGTCATCGATATGTCTGTCCCTGTCAGCCTTGCAGCCATCGTCGAACGACTCCATGAAACGGTTCCACGAAGCGTTCGCTGCTGCCTTCGGGTAATTGCGAATGATTGTAAAGAGCAATAAGAAGGCGATGATGACGCGATCGGCAGGACTGGACGTGGGCAAATCCTTCGAGCTGTCTGGGTGCACCACGCATACGATGTACAGTGCGGCGGTGGGTCAATCCTATACAGTCCATCTTGCCCGACCTTCGGGATCGAGTCCTGCGCGGGGCTGGCCCCTGCTCCTCCTGCTCGATGCCAATGCCAGCTTTGCCACCTGCGTAGACACGATGCGCCGCATGGCGCGGCGTCCCGATGCGACCGGTGTCAGCGAAATGCTCGTCGTCGGCGTGGACCATGCGACCGGTTCCGGGAAAGACGCGCGCCAGCGCGACTATGCCGAGGCGCCTGACGCATTCCGGAGCTTTCTGACAGAGGAACTGCTCCCCGCGATCCACGCGTCCGTCCCGACCGACGAGGCCCGACTAACGCTCATGGGCCATTCGCTGGCGGGGTATTTC
This sequence comes from Citromicrobium sp., assembly GCA_003248395.1. Lineage (GTDB taxonomy): Bacteria > Pseudomonadota > Alphaproteobacteria > Sphingomonadales > Sphingomonadaceae > Qipengyuania. The sequence continues at coordinate 736 of QFNA01000159.1, read as the reverse complement.
ACGCTATCTTCGCTGGCGTCCCCGTTCAGCCGCTTCGCCGCATTCAGCCCTTCCCTGTGGTTTGATTTCGATGGCTTGAAAGAGCAAGTCCAACATACTTCATCGGGCAAGGGCGTATTCCTCGCGGTCGGCGAATGGGAAGCAACCCTCGCCCCCTTCCAGCAGGACCAGCCGGGCAGCGAACAAGTCCTCCGCCGCCGCCAATCCCGCCAGATGGTTTCAGATGTAACTAGGCTCATGTGCGATATGCGTGAAATTGGTGGAATTGCGCCCCTCGAATCCCATGTCCTCCCCGCCGAAGACCACGCCTCGATTGTCACCGCTGCCATGCCGAAGGCGCTCCGTTTCGCCAGCGCATCGCCGCTGTGAAACGTGCGGCCTTGTTCTTTCCCGACCGGCAGGGCATAGAGCGCACGCTGTGCATCGCCTGATCGCAACCGTGCTGCGCCGGCTTCTGCCGAGCGTCCTTGCAGCCTCGTTCTTTCTGACCGGGGTTGTCGATGCCACCGCCTGCCAATCCGAAATCGCCATGCGCGATGCCGTGGCGCATTCGGATGCCGGTCAGCCCGTCAGCGCACCTCTGCCCGAACAGGATGGTGATCATCCGGACCAGCATGCGACCTGTGCCCACGGACACTGGCCTGCCCCATTAAGGTGGTCCACCGGTTATGTTAGAGTTCCGGCGGTTGTGGTCGCCCTGCTGGGCGGCCTGGAGCGTAGCGTAAGGCAGTCTAGC
>QFNA01000158.1 GCA_003248395.1 Citromicrobium sp. | reverse complement strand
CAAGCATCCTAAATAGGCCGTGGCGGGACTGCCCGGCACGAGCCGCACGAAAATCCCTGAGGCTATAAGCAATCCACGGGAGCTGTCCCTGCTCTGGAACACGGGCCACTGCGTTCTTCGGAATGGAACCTGGGAACCGGGGCATACGGCGCCCACCTGACGTTACTTGGCGTCAGAGGATTTCAAGGCAACGACCCATGGTGGTTCCGTCACGTTTTTGTTTACGAGCGCCATCGGGCGCGCGATTTCCTCGCTCATGCGACCTGGCAGTCGCATCGCTGCGGGCGCCCGGTCGGGCTTGCGGCCATCACGGCCGATTGGACGAGTAGGTGACGCGGCTGTGACGAAAGATGAATTGCGAAAGCAGCTGCGGGTGGCGCGGCGAGATCACGTCGAGGCGCTGCCCGATTCGGTACGCGCGCTGATTTTCCATCGTCCGCCGGGTCCGTTGCTAAAGGTGATAGAGGAAGGTTGCACGATCGGCCTGTACCATGCGGGCCGTTTCGAGGCGCCGACGCTGGCCTATGCCCGGTTTTTCCACGAGCTCGGCCACCCGATCGCCCTGCCCCGCTTTGCCCAGCGGAATACTGCGATGGCCTTCGCCGAATTTACCGATCCATATGACGAGAGCGATCTCGAGCCCGGACCCTTCGGCATCGTGCAACCGCGTGCCGAAGCGGAGGCCTTAATGCCGCAGGCGTTGATCGTACCGCTGGTGGGATTCTCGGTCGAGGGCGATCGGCTCGGCCAGGGTGGCGGCCATTACGACCGCTGGCTGGAAAAGCACCCGCAAACGACCGCTATCGGCCTGGGGTGGGACTGTCAGGAGGTCGCATCACTGCCGGTCGAAGCACATGACAGACGGCTCGACATGATCGTCACTCCGACGCGCATCCTCGGACCATTCGCATGAGGGAGAGCCCGACATGGCGCATCCCGGTCGGGATAATCGGGCTGTTGGTGGGGCTGCTGGCTTACGGGCTGCTGGTCGCGCGCTATGTCCCGGATCTCATCGCAACATGGCCGACGATTGCGCAGGCCGTGGTCTACCTCGTGCTCGGGCTGGTCTGGCTCTTGCCGCTCAGGCGGTTTCTTATCTGGATGGAAACCGGTCGATTTGGCTGACGTCGTTCGCTTCTGTCAGGCGACCGCTGCGCCGACGCTTTGCTGCCCGACGTATTCGGGAACCAGCGTGCAGAGAATTTCCAGCGCAGTCTGACGGTCGCCAGCGTCGAGCGCGATCTTCAACCGGTCGAGATGACCACGCAGTTCTTCCCAATCGAGGCGGTTTTCCATGGCGCGCATGATGCGCGGATGGTTGGTGGCCTGCGGTGAATCGCCGATAAGCAGCTCCTCATAAAGCTTCTCGCCCTTGCGCAGGCCGACTTCGCGAATTTCGATGTCGCCTTCGGGATGGTCTTCGTCGCGGACGGTCAGACCCGAAAGATGAATCATGGTCCGCGCCATGTCGTAGATGCGGATCGGTTCGCCCATGTCGAGGACGTAGACCTCGCCGCCCTGAGCCATCGCGCCCGCCTGAATCACCAGTTGAGCAGCCTCCGGAATGGTCATGAAATAGCGGGTCACGTCACGGTGGGTGAGCGTTACGGGTCCGCCATTGCGGATCTGCTGCTGGAACCGCGGCACGACCGATCCGCTCGAACCCAGGACGTTGCCGAAACGGACCATGGCGAAGCGGGTCCTGCTTCCTTCGGCGGCAAGCGCCTGGAGGACAAGCTCGCACACGCGCTTGCTGGCACCCATGACGTTTGTCGGACGAACCGCCTTGTCGGTGCTTACGAGGATGAAGTTCTGGACGCCCGAACGTTCCGCCTCGCGCGCGCAACACAGCGTACCGAAGACGTTGTTGCGCATGCCGGCGACGACATTCTCCTCGACCAGCGGGACATGCTTGTACGCAGCCGCGTGGAATACGGTGTGTGGCTGCCATCGTTCGAACATGCGTTTTGCGGTCAGCGGGTCGGCGATGTTGGCCATCTCGGTGTGGATGGTGGTGGATGCGTCGACATCG
>QFNA01000157.1 GCA_003248395.1 Citromicrobium sp. | reverse complement strand
TGCGCGGATCGCGCTGGTCGCAGGATCGCTGGGCGAAGCGCGCGCGATCATGGTGGAGGGCGAAAGCGGGCTGCTGGCCGTGACGCAGGACGAGTTTCGCCCGCTCTACGAGCCGTCGCTCCGCCGGCTGACCTGGCCGGGCGGGGCCGTCGCCCACCTCTATTCGGCGGCGGAACCCGAGAGCCTGCGCGGGCCGCAGCACAGCCATGCCTGGTGCGACGAAATCGGCAAGTGGCCGTCCAGGCGGAAAAAGGCCGAGGCGGCGTGGGACAATTTGCTGATGGGGCTGAGGCTGCGCGGGGCGGAGGGCGACCTGAAAGCGGCAGGCACGCTGCGCATCCATAGCGGGCATGGCGACCAGCGGCGCGACCCGCTGATGGAGGCCGCGCTGGGTCCCCATTGCCCCGCGCATCGTGGTTTTGCCTATGCCGTGTTCGAAGACCTCGACCTGACCGATTTCGGCAATCGCATCCCGGCGCTGAGTTTCGAGATCTTTGCAGGCGACGGTGCGCGATTGGTAGAGCAAATCCTGGAGGAAAGCGGCATCGGCGCCGGTGCGGACACGCGGATCGGCGAGGTCGCGGGCTTCAGCCATGAGGGCGGCAGCCTGCGCGAGGTCTTGCGCAGCATCGCACCGCTGCATCCGCTCGTGGCCCAAGCCGGGGCGGAGGGTCTGCACATCGCCAGCGCCGGCACGGGAGACGAGCCGGTGGTTCTTGATAGCGCAACCGCGTGGGAGGATGGCGAGTTCGGCCAGGCAACCGGCGTGATCGAGCACCGGCTGGACAAGAATGCGCGCGGTCCGCACGCGCTGCGCTATTACGATGTCGCGCGCGATTACCAGCCCGGCCTGCAGCGCGCCGCCAGGGGCGAAGGCGTGATCGAGCTGCCCGCTGCACTCGCAGCCCCGGCGGCAGCGAAGCTGATCGAACGCGCGGCCACGCGCGGCGTCATGGCGCGCGAGCGGGTGCGCTGGCGCTGTGCGGCGATCGATCCGCGCGCGATGCCCGGCGCGCTGGTGACGCTGCCCGACCGGCCCGGTCGCTGGTTGGTGAGCGGATGGGAATGGCGCGAGGGCGGCGTGGAATTCGAGCTGGTGCGGCACGAGACGGCGGTGGACCACGCTGTCGCGACCGATCCGGGCACGGGCTGGAGCCCGCCCGACCGGGCAGCGGCGCGAACCATGCTGCGCGTGTTCGAACTGCCGTGGGATGGCAGCGGCAGCGCGACCACCCGACGCGCCTTTGCGGCGGTGGGTGCCGGTGAGGGCCGGTGGGCAGGCGCGACGCTGTTCGCCATCGATGGTGATGCCCTGTTGCCGACCGGAATCGCGACACGGCGGCGCGCGGTAACGGGCGCGCTGGCCGAGCCGGTCGGCCCGTCGAGCGCGATGCGATTCGAAGCACGGGCGGAGTTGGTGCTGGTTCTCGATGATCCCGAGGGCAGCCTGTTCGCTGCCGATCTTGCGGGACTGGCGCAGGGCGCCAACCGATTGCTGCTGGGGAACGAGATCGTCCAGTTCGCGCGAGCGCAACCGCTGGGCGAGGCGCGCTGGCGGTTGACCGGCCTGCTGCGCGGTCGCGGCGGGACCGAGTGGGCTGCGGCCGAGGGGCATGCGGTCGGGACGGCGGTGACGCTGCTCGATTCGCGGCTGGTGGAACTCGATGCGCGGACGCTCGACATGGCGCGTGGTGGCGGGTTCGCCGCGCTGGGCGCGACCGACTCCGCCCTCGCCGGTGCATGGACGGATGACGACGAGCGTTGGGGGCGGCCTCGATCTTCGCTGGACGCGGCGCGCACGCGGACAATGGCGCTGGCCCGATCATGTCGAACAGCCGCTGGTCGAGCAGGAGGAACGCTACGAGGTCGGCATCGGCGATCCCGACACGCCGCTGGCCCGCTGGATCGTCGACCGCCCGCACCTGGCGATCGATGCGGGAAGCCTCGCCGGGATGCGCGAATCGAATCGGGGCGCGCCGATCTGGGTGCGCCAATCGGGCAGCTTGGCCGCTTCGCGCCCGCTGCGAATCGGCAAATTGGCCTGACAATCGAAAGGAATACGTATGACTCAGATGAGCGAATTTTCGAATTCGACGATTCGGCACAAATTGCCGCTGCTCTTCGCAGGACAGGCGCAGAAGGAGTTCTTCGTCAACGAGGCGCTGGCGCGGATCGACCTGTTGCTCGACCCGGTCGTCGAGGCACTGCTGAGCGATCCGCCAGCCGCGCCCGAAGCGGGGTCGGCCTTTGCGGTGGGCCTAGCGGCAACCTGCGAATGGGCGGGGAAAGAGGGTGCGATCGCAGGATGGGACGGAGTTCAGTGGACCTTCGTTTCCCCTACGGCAGGCATGGTGTTGCGGCTGTCTGGCGGGGGTTCGCTGGTTCTGCACGATGGATGGCAAGTGCTCGAGGCACCCGAACCACCGACAGGCGGCGAGGTCATCGACCAGGAAGCGAGGTCTGCCATCGCCCTGATTGTCACTTTACTGCAACAGTCCGGACTCTTTGCATAATAGCGGGAACGCAGGTCCGAATGCGGCATTGAGGGGGCAGCGGACACCGGTTGTGACCCGTATCCTATTAAGAATGCCTAGGGAATCGCGGCAATATTGCCACAGTTCCCGTTCAATGTCTGCTTGCCACCCTGTCACGGGACAGATACATAGCCGGCCACTCGGTGGCTCCAATTCGCAATAAGGGGAAATATCTAATGCGGAAACTCGTCATAGGTTTGGCGATGGCCTCTACGGCCCTTGCTACACCTGCTCTCGCACGCGACAACGCCTGGTACGTTGGCGGTGAATTCGGTCCGATGTTGGCCGAAGACATGGATATCGACATTCTCGACGCCAACGGTGAAGAAGCCGTCGACGTCGTTTCAGTCGGTACCGATTACGGTTTTGATGGCGGCGCTTTCGTCGGTTACGATTTCGGTGCATTCCGTCTCGAAGCCGAAGGCGCTTACAAGCAGGCCGATATCGACGAAGTGATCGTCGGTCCGGCTGGCCTTTTCAATGCAAACAACATCAACTCGGGCAGCGGCACGTTCCCGGCAACGGGTGACGTGAACGTCATCAGCGCCATGCTGAACGGTCTGTTCGACTTCGGTCCCGACGACGGCCTGCAGGGCTATGTCGGTGCCGGTGCCGGTGTTGCTCGCACGAGCATCGAAACGCGCATTGCAACGCTCGGCGATCCATCGATCGACGACGAAAGCACCGACTTCGCATGGCAGATCCTTGCCGGTGTCAACGCACCGCTGAGCGACAATGTCGACGTCGGCCTGCGCTATCGCATGTTCACCGCAGAGAACGTGGAACTGTTCGACGGTTCGCGCGATCTCGACGGCAAGCTGCGTACGCACTCGCTGATGGGCACGCTGACCTTCAACTTCGGTCAGGCCGCTCCTCCGCCGCCTCCGCCGCCTCCGCCGCCTCCGCCGCCTCCGCCGCCGCCTCCGCCGCCGCCTCCGCCGCCGCCGACGCCGTGTGCTTCGGGCCCGTACATCGTCTTCTTCAATTGGGATGAAGCCAACATCACCCCGGAAGCAGCGACGATCCTCGACAACGCGGTTTCGGCTTACGCAAATTGCGGCACGGCTTCGGTCATGCTGGCAGGCCACACCGATACCTCGGGTGCAGCGCAGTACAACGTGGGCCTCGCCCAGCGTCGTAATGCGTCGGTCCGTGACTACCTGACCGCCCGCGGCGTTCCGGATAGCACGATCAGCAGCGAAGCCTTCGGTGAAACGCAGCTGCGCGTTCCGACCGCAGAC
>QFNA01000061.1 GCA_003248395.1 Citromicrobium sp. | reverse complement strand
ATCGTGGGCCAGCGATCGAGGAAGGCGGCGAAATAGGGCTTTACCGCCGCCACGGTCGTCTGTTGCAGCATCACTTCGGACAGCCACACATGGTAGGGATCGGGCGCGGCGGCTCCGGGCCGCGAACGCCACGGCAGATCGCGGGCGTGCGCATCGTACCATTCCAGCAATATGTCGGAGACAGTGGCGGCCACGCGGCGTCTATGGCATGGCAGAGCGCGAAATGGGAAGCGAGAAGACCACAACCGGGCGCGGCAAGAAAGCTGCGCGCCATTACGAACGGCCGCGCGGCGGCCAGGCGAAGGCGATTTCGGACCTGATGCCGCAGATCGGCCGTCCTGCCTTCCGCCGATTTGGGTTCGTCCAGTCGTCGGTGGTCAGCCGCTGGCCCGAGATCGTCGGCGACACCCATGCGCGCGTCTGTACGCCCGAAATGATCCGTTTCCCGCCGGGCGAGAAATCCGAAGGTATCCTGGAACTGGTGGTGCTGCCGGCGCACGCGCCGTTGATCCAGCAGGTGATCCCGGAAATCATCGAGCGCGTGAACCGGTTCTTCGGCTATCGCGCGGTCGCGCGGATAAAGCTGCGGCAAGGTGCGGTTAAGCCGCCGGAAGACAAGACGAGGGCCAAGGCGCCGCCGTCGCTCAAGCCGATTCCGATGGAACTGGGCGACAGTTTGCGCGATATTGGCGATCCGGAACTTCGCGCGGTGCTGGAATCTCTGGCACGCGGGCTGGGTTCGCAGGATGAAACCGGGGAACAGGACACGTGAAACCGATTACCGGCCCGATCAGGGCCATGACCCTATTCGCTGCGTCGCTGCTGGCCGTTGCTGTCGCTGCGCAGAATGCTCCTGCCGAGAAGCCCGTCAAAGCGGGCAATTGGGGCGCGACGGTCACGCGAACCGATGGCGGACACCTGCTCGGCAATCCGGACGCGCCCGAAAAGCTCGTCGAGTACATGAGCTACACCTGCTCGCATTGTGCCGATTTCGCGCGGACCGGCGACGGGGCGATCAAGCTGCTCTACGTACCCACCGGGAAAGTCAGCTATGAAATCCGGCACCTGGTCCGCGACCCCGTGGATCTGACCGCGACGCTCGCCGCGCAATGTGGCGCGCCGATCCGCTTCCCGGCCAATCACGAAGCGCTGATCCTTAGCCAGGACGAATGGATGGGCAAGGCGCGCAAGCTGACCCAAGCGCAAATGGCGCGCTGGAAATTCGGCAGTTTCGGTTCGCGGGCGCAGGCGATTGCCAGCGATCTGGACTTCTATGAAATCATGGAAGGTCGCGGTTATACGCGGGCGCAACTCGACCAGTGCCTGACCGACGAGGCCAAGGCGCGCAAGATTGCCGACCAGAGCCATGCGGATGTCGAGAAATACAGCTTGCGCGGCACGCCGACCTTCCTGATGGGCGACGAACAGATCGATGCGCATGACTGGTCGACGCTGCAGCCCCATCTCGACCGGCTCTTCTGAGCGCCACTTTGCGATGACGACGAGTGCATTCGAAGGGCATATCCCTGTGGACACGCCTTCCCATGCCCTTCATTCGCAGGTCGCCTTGTCTTACCCTGACCGATAGATTTGAGAGGATCACCATGACCAAGAGTTTCCGTCTCGCACTCGCCGCCCCACTGGCACTCGCCCTCGCCGCCTGTGGCGGTGATGCCGCGGATGCCGAAGGCGGCGCTGCCACGCTCGAAAGCGACGCGATTGCGCCGATAGCAGCACCCGAAGGCCAGAGCTGGCTGGAAACCGCCAGCAAGACCGATGACGGCGGTTTCCTGATCGGAAATCCCGACGCACCGATCAAGGTCGTGGAATATGCCAGCCACACGTGTGGTGCCTGCGCCTATTTCTCCGAGAACGGCTCGGCCCCCTTGCAGCAGGACTACGTCGACACCGGGCGGGTGAGCTATGAAATCCGTCCCTTGCTCCGTGATCCGCTGGACGTGACCATTTCGACGCTGGCGCAATGCGGCGCGCCCGAAAGCTTCCATGCCCTGGCCGATCAGGCCTGGGCGGAATTGCCGCAATTCGGCGAAGCGATGCAGGCCAATCAGGCTGCCTATGAGGCGGCCATGTCAGGCCCGGCAGAGCAACGCTTTGTGAGCCTGGCCCAGGCCGCCGGATTGATCGATTTCTTCGCGGCACGCGGCATTTCGGCAGATCAGGCGCACAGCTGCCTGACCGATACGGCCGCAATCGAGGCGCTGGCCGACAAGTCGCGCACCGTGGCCGATGCCGCCGGCGTATCCGGCACGCCGACGTTCTTCGTCAACGGGCAGCGGGTCGACGCGAACCAGTGGCAGGCGCTCGAACCGATCTTGCAGCGCGCCGGCGCGAGGTAATACGGACAGCGGGGCTGACCGGCGATGCTCATCAAGCAGCTCAGGCTGAGCGGTTTCAAGAGCTTCGTCGAACCCTCCACCTTGCGGATAGAACCGGGGCTGACCGGCGTGGTCGGCCCCAATGGCTGCGGCAAGTCCAACCTGCTCGAAGCGATCCGCTGGGTCATGGGCGAGAACTCGCCCAAATCCATGCGCTCGGGCGGGATGGAAGACGTCATTTTCGCCGGGACCGCCAGCCGCCCTCCGCGCGATTTCGCCGAAGTCGTCCTTTCGGCAGAGGATGACGAGGGCGAAGAGCTAGAAGTCGTCCGCCGGATCGAGCGAGGAGCCGGTTCCGCCTATCGCGTGAACGGCAAGGATGTCCGCGCCAAGGATGTCGCGCTGACTTTCGCCGATGCAGCCACCGGCGCGCACAGCCCGGCACTAGTCAGCCAGGGCAAGATCGCGCAGGTCATCGCCGCCAAGCCGGTCGAGCGGCGCATGATGCTGGAAGAGGCCGCGGGGATCGCGGGCCTGCACGTTCGCCGTCGTGATGCGGAAAGCAAGCTGCGGCAGACCGAGAACAATCTTGCGCGGCTGGAAGACCTCATGGCGGGTCTCGACAGCCAGATCGCCTCGCTACGGCGGCAGGCGAAACAGGCCGAACGTTACCGCAAGCTCTCCGACGAGATCAGGACTGCCGAGGCGCGGCTGGTCTATGCTCGCTGGCGCGATGCCGCGGCAGCAGCGGAGGAGGCGAAGAAGGCAGCCAGTCAAGCCGATGCACGCGTTCGGCGCGACGATGCCAGCGCGCATGGCCATCGCATGGCGGCGCTCACCAGCCAGCTCGAAGCGGCCGAGCAGCGGCTGGCCGACCTCGAACGGCAGAAGGTCAGACTGGAAGAAGATCGCGGCGATGCCGACCGGCTGACGAAGGATGCAGCAGAAGCCCTCGCCCGGCTCGAGAAGGATCTGGCCACGAGCGAGAAGACGCTCGCCGCCGACGAGGAAGTCCGGCCGAAACTGGTCGCACAGAGCGAGGATGCCGAACGCGCCAGCCGCACTGCCGAACTCGCGCTGGCCAAGGCGACTGCCGACAATGCCGGGGTCGAGGCCGAGTGGCGGGTGGTCGAAGCCGAAGTGCAACAAGCCAAGGCGCGGCTCGACCGCATCGAGGCCGAAGGACGCCGAATGGCGGAGCAACTCGCTTCGCTTGCTGGAGAGGATCTCGAAGGAGCGGTAAGCCGGGCGCAGGAGGATGCGAAAGACGCGGCTGCGCAAGTCGAGGCGAAGCGTGCCGCCATCGAGGATATGCAAGCGCGCAAGGCCGATCTGCAGGCGCAGCGTGACGAGGCTGCCAGCGCCTATTCCGCAGCCAAGGCCGAGCTATCAGGCGTACAACGCGAATATGATGCCCTGAAGCGCGACCGCGAGGCCCGCGAGCGGGCCGCGGCGAAGCGGTCGGGTCGCAAGCAGGCCATCGACGGTGTGCGCGCCGAAAAAGGCTATGAACGTGCGGTCGCCACCGCCTTGGGCCGCGATGGCAAAGCGCTGCTCGGCCTGCCCGATGACGGGAGCGAGGGGCGTTATTGGACCGGCGCGGATGCCGCGGGCAAGGTCGCCGACAGCCTCGCCGATCATGTCGCCGAATGCCCGGAAGAACTGCATGCGCGGCTGAGCCTAGTCCACGTCCTCGAGAGCGACGATGGCCGGAAGCTGGCTCCGGGCGAGAATCTCGTGACCATGGATGGCAGGCTACGCCGCTGGGACGGCCTCGTGGTGCGCGGCGAAGGGGCGGCGGAGGCTGCGAGGCTCGAAGCGGAAAACCGATTTACCGAACTCGACGCGCTCGTGCCCGATCTCCGGGTGGCAGTGGACCGCGCGGAGACCACGCAAGCCGAGGCGAGCGACACGCTGTCCACTCTCCAGCGCGAGCTGATTGCTGCCGATCGCGATCTGTCCGCCGCCAGCGAGGCGGAACGGCAGGCCCTGCGCGCGCTCGATCAGGCAGAGGCGGCGCGCGAACGGGTGGCGGCACGACTTGCCGAACTGGATCGCGCCGAGAGCGAGCATGCTGAGCTTAGCGGCGCGGCCCGGACGGACGTGGCTGCCGCCGAGGCAAAGCGCGATGCCCTGCCCGATCCGGCTGCGGGGCGCGCCTCGCTCGAAGCGTCGCGCGCGAAGAACGAGGCGGCACGCGCCGCCTTGCAGGCCCGTGCAGCGGAACTTGCCGCGCACGACCAGTCGCTTGCAGTGGCGCGCGAAAGGACCGCCGCGCAGCGCAGCGACATGGCGAACTGGCAGGCGCGCTCGGGCGAGGCCGCACGGCGCCTGTCGGACATGGCCCGCCGGTTTGAGGAAATCGAGGAGCAACGCGCGATCTTCGCCGCCAAGCCCGAAGGCTTGATGCGCGAGATCGAACAGGGCGATGCGGTGCGCGATCGCCTTGGTGCAGAACTCGCAGAGGCCGAGAGGGCCGTGGCCGCCGCCAGCCAGGTGGCGCAGGAAGCCGACCTGGCGTTTGCCGCCGCCAACGAGGCGCTGGCCGAAGCACGCGAGAGTCGCGCCGGTCTTTCGGAACGCGCCGAAAACCAAGACGGACGCCGCATCGAGATGGCGCGGATTTCAGGCGAGCGGTTCCAGTCCCCTCCCCCCCTGCTGCCGGGCAAGTTCGACTTTGCGGAAGATAGCGTCAAATCCGCCGAAGCCGAGAGCGAGGAAATGGACCGCCTTACCGCGAGCCGCGAACGGATCGGGCCGGTCAACCTCGTCGCCGCCGACGAGCTGGAAAAAATCGCGCGAGCGGCTGCGCGAGGCGTTCGAGAAGGTCAACGATCACTTCAAGCACCTGTTCGCCCGCCTGTTCGAAGGCGGCGAGGCGCATCTGGCGCTGATCCACAGCGACGATCCGCTGGAGGCGGGCCTCGAGATCTTCGCCCAGCCGCCGGGCAAGCGGCTGCAGTCGCTCACGCTATTGTCGGGCGGCGAACAGGCGCTGACCGCAACAGCGCTGATCTACCGACACGCGGTATCTGATCGTGACGCATAATGCGGTGACCATGAGCCGGATGCACCGCCTGTTCGGCGTGACGATGATCGAAAAGGGCATCAGCCGGCTGGTGAGCGTGGACCTTGGCGGGGCCGAGGAACTGCTGGCGGCGGAGTGAGTGCGGCGATGCAGGCGTGCCGACGTTTGATCGGCCATGACGCATGCATCGCGGCGGCGGCACTGCGTCATGCATTGGGGAGCTGGAGCGACCGGCTGACCATTGTGTTGGGCCTGCCGATAATTTTGTTGGTGGGTTCGGCATGGGCGCGCGGGCTGGACGGGCAGCGCGAGCAATGGCTGGCGCTGGCCTTGGGGATCATGGCGGGATTGACCGCCGGGCGGACTGCGGCAGAGCGACTGCACTATCACCGGAGCGACGGCGTATTGGCGGAACTGGCGCTGGTTCATGCAAATGCGATTTGCTTCGCCCTGATGTATTTCGCAGTGGGGCTGGCAATGACGATGCTTGTGGGAATGGTTGTGGCACCCGGAGCGCTCGCGACATTGCTTGCAGGTAACGGCGGCGGCTGTCTGGCCGGGTTCGCCCTGCAGATATTGGGCCAGCGACGCAGCGCTGGAGCATGGCGTTCGCGACGGATTCTGCAAACGATGCGCCGGCCCAAGATCGTCGCGCTGATCGTCGCAGTGAGTGTCGCGGCGATCGCGATGGGCTCGCAGTGGTTGGAGCAGCGCGACGCCGTAGCCGTGGCTGGCGTCGCTGTGGCGGCTGCGGCGTTGCTGCTTGGCCCAGTCGATAGCGAGAGGATGCGATTTTCCGCGCAATGCGGCCAGTCGACGTGGCTCGCGCTCCGCCATGAAGGTTGGCGGCTCGTCGTGCTCGGCCTGGTCGTGACTACTGCTGCGCTGGCGCTGATCGGGCCAGATGCTGCAGTTGTTGCCGCCGGGATCACGCTTGCCGCGCTCTTGATCCAGGCAATGGCGGTGATGATATTCCGCGCCGTTTCCCGGCGCATGGCCGAACTGGTTTTCGCCGTCAGTCTTGGCGTGTTGGCCACGGCGTGGCTGACAATGCTGCCAATCGCTCCGGTCATGCAGGTCGTCGCACTGGCATGGCTGGCGCGCAAATCGGAAACCGCGCGGTGGCGGCTGGCATGAGCCCTGCGATCACGCTGGACAACGTCGTGGTGATGCGTGGCCGAACACGCGCGGTCGACGCCGTGAGCCTCGCAATCAGCCGTGGGAACTGGTTTGGTATCGTCGGAGCCAACGGATCGGGCAAGACATCGCTGTTGCGCGCGATGGCAGGGCGGCTCGGCTTTGCCGAGGGGCGGTGCCAGGTCGATGGTGCAGAGATGCCCGTTCGGAGCATGCGGGCCGGAAAGATCGGCTTCGCCCCACCGGGTGAAAGCCTGCCCGCTTCGCTGGAGGTCGGCCAAGTGCTGGCAATCGCCGCGCAGGATGCAGTGCCTGAACTGGGCGAACTGGGCGAGGTATTGGAAATTGAAGCGTTGCGGCATCGCCGGGTCGGCGCGTGTTCTGCCGGTATGCGACAACGGGTTGCGATTGCCGTCGCATTTGCCAGGCCATGTGACATCGTCGTGCTGGACGAACCGTTCAACTGGCTCGATCCGGTGGTCGCCTATGACCTCAAGCGGGTACTGCGCAATCGCGTGCACAGCGGCATGACGATCGTCACCGCCCTCCACGACGTCGCGACGCTGAGCACGCAGTGCGACGAGGCCGTCGTCATGCGTGACGGGTGCGTGGCGCTGGCGCTGTCGGGCAGCGACCTCGCCGAAGCGGCAAGCGCGCCGGCTAGTTTCGAAGAGCGGATGGTGGGACTGTTGCGCGGGTGAGGGATGTCGTTACCACGCACGGCCTGAGCATGCCGCCGAGCGTCAATCGATCCGCAAGGTTTCCGCTTGCAAAAAAGGCCCCGCCGAAGCGGGGCCCTGGAGTCGAAGACCAGCCGAATGCCAGCCTTTCGGGTCCGCCCATCGAGGCGGTGACGAAGGACCATGCCCCTTCACCGCCAATCGCTTGAAACCGTTACCTGGCCCGTGCCGGCCACCATGCGCCGACACGGGCCGCGCCCCCTTCGGACCATCGGGCCTGGCGCGGATGCCCAGCGGTCCTGATTGCAATTGTATAGGCGATCGGCAGACGCGGCTGAACTCAAACTAATTTAGGGTGGAGTGGCAAAGTGCCACGGAGTATCGTGCCAGCTGCCGGCCGCGGAGGACGAACCTATCCATCGGGTTATCGCCATAGACGACCATGAACTGGCGCATTCCGGCATCCGGTTACTGCTGTCCGGCCACGCCGAATACGAGCTCGTGGCGACATTTACGCGCGCGCGGGACGCAATCGACTTTCTCGACGACCAGCCCGGTATGCTGGTGGTTCTCGATCTGGAGCTGCCCGATCTCGACGGATTGTCCGCAGCCGGAGAAATCATCGGCCGATCGCTCGGCAAGGTCGTATTGCTGACCGGTGTGACGGACAGCGCCGCGCTGCGACAGGCGGTGGCTCTTGGCGTTTCGGCGCTCGTCTGCAAGGGCGATCCTATCGGCGATGTGCTAATGGCGCTCGATGCGGCGGTAGGCGGAAGGTTCTATCAGTCGCGGACGGCTGCGCTGCTGGTGGAACAGGGGGACGAGACCGAGGTCGCCCTGACGTCGCGCCAGAGCGCGATCCTGCAGTTGCTGGCATCGGGCTGCACCAACAAGGAAATCGCCTATCGCATGGAAATCAGTGCGCCGACCGTATCATACCATCTGGGCGAGATCAGGCGCAGGCTGGCAACCGGCAATAATCGTCAATTGGTCGAGGCCGCCAGAGCCAGGGGATTGCTGCCCTGACTACGGACGTAGGGATGGTCTGCCATCTCGATGCAAAGCGGGCGGGACAGCAGCAGCGAAGAGACCGACGCCGCGGCTTCTCGCGAGGCTGCGTCCGAATTGTCGGCAATCACGGCGATTCGGGCCGAGCTGTCGAAATCGCCATCGTCGACGTCTTCCATGGCGACAAAGGTCAATTCGGGCACCGCGCGCGCCAGATCTTGCAGGCGGCACAGCGTAACCGATGACGATGCCGGATTGGGCAAGACGATCTCGATGCTGGTGCCCTGCCCGTCGCTGTCGACGAGATAGCTGCCCCGAAGCAGTTCGGTGATGGCGCGGATCGCACGCCACCCCGTGTTGATGCCAAGCTCCGGCGCCGGTTTGGCCGCGCTACCCACATTATCGTTGAGCCAGTCGGCGATGGTCCTGTCGATCCCGACGCCGGTGTCGGTGACCACGAGGTAAAGCAGGGACCCGCGATTCTGGCACGTGACCGCGACGCGGCCTGCTTCGGTGAATTTCAATGCGTTGTTTAGCAGATTGGAGGTCAGCCGGGCGAATAGCGCATCATCGATGAGGGCGGCGCATTCGGGATCGCATTCGATGGTAAGTTCGATGCCGTTTTTGCGGGCAATCGGTTCGTAAATCGAGCCGAGCGATCCCAGCAGGGGTGCAAGATCGACGACAGACAGGGCGACGAAATCGCCTTCGCGCTTTGTCACCGAAATGCTCGAGGAAATAATGTCTTCGAGGTGCCGCGCCGACGATTCGATCAATTCGATCAGCGGCTGCTGCGACGACTGCGACGCCGACTGCGACTTGCCGAAATAGACGGCCGTATTGAGCGCGTGGAGCACGTGCCGCGTATCGTGGGCGGAACCGACCAGCAGGCGGTCACGCGCATGAACTTCGGAGAGCGCGCGCGCCTTCTCCTCTGCCAGACGGGCAGTCTCTTCGCTGAGCGCGAGTTGCGAGAGCAGTGCATCGCGCGCGACACGCTCTGCCTTTACGCGCGACGTGTAGAGATGCCGCAAGTGCAGCGCGAGCGTGAGGCTGGCCATGAGGCATTCGAAGAAACCGATAGGACCGAGCCAGTGCCAATACACCGGCAGACCGGGCAAAAGACCCGAAATGGCGATCGTGATGTGGACGATATAGATCGCGACAACGGTCCAGCCGACCAGAAGGGGCCAGTTGGTCGGGGTCGATCGGATCGACAGCGATGCAAGCACCGGCAGGAGCAGCGCCGTGACGAGCAGGTAGAGCCAGCCGGCGGTACGCAACGCCATTGCGGGCACCGTGGGCAGGACGATCTGGAGCAGCGCCAGAACGACCAGTCCCAATCCTGCTGCCATGACGATGCGCAGGAACAAGTCGAGCCGGGGATGCGCCTGTCGCGATTGGAGAAGGATACGCCCGAACTGGATCATAAACAGGCAGAAGGTGGTTCGCGAGACCTCGCCGAAGGCCGTCGCGAGCGCTGGCCAGCGATAAAGCCCGAAAATGGTGGAATATCCCTCGGTGTGGAAGGTGTTGAGCGCAAAGGCTAGCTCTGCCGCGCCGAGCCACAGGAACTCCCTGCGCCCGGTCGAGGCGAACACAGTCATGGACAGGAAAACGAGCACGAGGCTGCCGACGATGACCGCCGACACCATCGCGATATTGGCCCGCCGTTCACGAAAGAAGGTGCCATAGGTCGAAACGGTGATCGGCATCCAGGACGTGATCGTGTCGCGGAACTTGAACAGGTACGTGGCCTCTTCACCCGCGCCGAGGCGGACCTCTGTCGCAATCGCCTGATAATCCGCCAGGCTGCGCCCGAGGCTGGCGCGATCGCGATTGTCGAACACCGGGCTGACGGTGGCACCGTCGACGCGATAGATTTGCAAGAGATCGACCGAGCCGCGACCGGTCGAAAGAAACCATGTGTCAGCAGTGTCGCCGACATTCTTCAGGCGCAATCCGACAATCGCGGTCTGGCCCACCGTGCCGAATTGCAGCGAGGCGTGTTCGACCGCCTCGAGCCGTTGCAGATCGTCGACCGATACGGCCTCGTCCGGCGCGACGATGGCATAGCGGATGGCGTCGCGCACTTCGGTCGCATCGGTATCGGGATGAAGCGCAACGATCGGCAAATCGGCCGCGCGCGCCGGAATCGCGCAGCCGAACAGAATCGACATGGCAAGTAGTGCGAGAACCAGGCGCATGCGACCCTCCCCCAGAGTGGTTCCTGCGCGGGAGTGTCGGAAGATCAGGGCGATCCGTCAACGGTGATTTTCGGAAAGGAACGCGATAAGCCGGCGGCTGACAGGGCAATAAGGCACGTCACCGGACGACGATATCGTCCGCCGCGCCGCCGCGATTTGCGCCGGGTTCAGGCCGCGAGGGCGGCTTTCAGGTCGTTGCGGATAGCCTTGAGTCGGGCGAGGACCTGGGGATCGGGTGTGGCGGGTACGGCAGCGGGTGCCGCGGGCGCGGTCGCCGGAGCCTCGGCGGGCGCGGCAGCGGATTTCAGCGCGGCATTTGCGCCTTTCAGCGTGTAGCCCTCGCGATTGACGAGCCGGTCGATGGTTTCGACGAGCGCAACGTCGGCAGCGCGGTAATAGCGCCGCCCGCCGCTGCGCTTGAGCGGTTCGAGCATGGGAAACTGCTGCTCCCAATAGCGCAGCACATGCGCCTTGATCCCCGTCGCCCTGGCGACTTCGCCGATAGTGCGCAAAGCGCCGTCGTCCTTGTGATCGTCGAAGTCTGCCATGGCGTGGTTCAATAGTTGTTGGCGATCCGTTCCTTGAGCAGCTGGCTGGCGCGGAACGTCATGACCCGGCGGGGCGTGATCGGAACCTCTACCCCGGTTTTGGGATTACGACCGATCCGTTCCTTCTTGTCGCGCAGCACGAAGCTGCCGAAGCCGGAAATCTTCACGTTTTCGCCATCGGTCAACGCATCGCACATCTTGGCCAGAATTTGCTCGACGAGTTCGAGCGAATCCGCACGGCTAAGGCCGAGCTTGCGGTTGATCGTATCTGCAAGGTCTGCCCGGGTGAGAGTACCCACTGAGCGCATCATGTCCATATTTCCTTCCCCCCAGTCGCGACCCTGAGGTTGAACGAGGCAAAGAAGTTACGAGATTGTCGCAGGAATTACAACCGGGGCATCAAAAGATATACCGGCCGATTTCAACAGTTACATCCGCGCGAGCGAGGCGCCCCAGGTGAAGCCGCCGCCCATCGCTTCGAACATGACCAGATCGCCGCGTTTGATCCGGCCGTCGCGAACCGCCACATCGAGCGCAAGCGGGACCGAGGCGGCCGAGGTATTGGCGTGCTGGTCGACCGTGACGATGACCTTGTCGGCGGCCAGCCCGAGCTTGCGCGCCGTAGCATCGAGGATGCGGGCATTGGCCTGGTGCGGCACGACCCAGTCGATGTCGGCGGCTGCAACCTCGGCCTCTTCGAGGACTTCGTTGAGAACATCCGCAAGATTGACGACGGCGTGGCGGAAAACTTCGCGCCCTTTCATCCGCAGCTTGCCAACCTCGCCCGTAGTCGAGGGACCGCCATCGACGTAAAGCAGTTCGCGGTGGGCCCCGTCGGCATGGAGTCGGGTGGCGAGTATGCCGGGGCCGTCTTCGGCGACATCCTGCGCCTCCAGCACGACCGCGCCCGCGCCATCGCCGAAGAGGACGCAGGTGGTGCGATCCTCCCAGTCGAGAATGCGGCTAAAGGTTTCGGCGCCGATCACCAGCGCTTTCTTTGCCATGCCGGTGCGCAGCAGCGAATCCGCCGTGCCAAGCGCGTAGAGAAAGCCCGAGCATACGGCCTGGACGTCGAACGCGACCCCGCCGTTGCAGCCGAGTGCGGCCTGCACTTGCGTGGCGGTGGCAGGAAAGGTGTTATCGGGCGTGGCGGTGGCGAGCACGATCAGGCCGATCTCGCCCGGATCGACGCCGGCATCTGCAAGCGCCCTACGCGAGGCGGCAGTCGCGAGCGTCGAGGTGGTTTCGCCCTCGTCCGCGATATAGCGTTGGCGAATGCCGGTGCGCTCGACGATCCATTCGTCGCTGGTATCGACGCGCTCTGCCAGCTCCGCATTCGAAACACATTGTGCGGGCAGTGCGCTGCCGACGCCGGTGATGACCGCGCGAATCATTTGCCCGCGAGCCCTTCGGAACCGAGCTCGCCGAGGTCGAGCTTGATCCGGTTGGTGATGTCGTCTTCGAGCAAGCGCGCTGCGACTTCGACCGCATTGGCCACGCCCTTGGCATTGGCGCTGCCGTGGCTTTTCACCACCACGCCGTTGAGGCCGAGAAAGACCGCGCCATTGTGGTTGTTGGGATCGAGATGGTGGCGCAGCAGCTCGGTCGCCGGGCGCGAAACGAGGAAGCCGATCTTCGACCGCAGCGAGGAGCTAAAGGCCGTGCGCAGCAGATCGGTGACGAAGCGCGCAGCCCCCTCGATCGCCTTGAGCGCGATATTGCCGGAAAAGCCGTCGGTGACAACGACATCGCAGTCGCCGCGATTGATCTTGTCCGCCTCGACGAAACCCTGAAAGGTCATGTCGAGACCGGTGGCGCGGCGCAGCCAGCTGGCGGCTTCCTGGATATCCTCGGTCCCCTTGGTTTCCTCGGTCCCGATGTTGAGCAGGCGCACACGCGGCGTCGCGCCGTCGTTGACGACGCGCGCATAGGCGGCACCCATGATCGCGAACTGGACGAGATTGCGCGTGTCGCATTCGCGATTGGCGCCAAGATCGAGCATGATCACGTCGCGCTCGCCCAGCGTGGGCAGCAAGGCTGCAAGCGCCGGGCGGTCGATCCCGGGCATCGTGCGCAGGGCAAGCTTGCTCATCGCCATCAGCGCGCCGGTATTGCCGGCGCTGACCGCGGCACCGGCCTCGCCCTGCTTCACCGCATTGACCGCGAGGCCCATGCTGGTGGTCTTGGCACGGCGCAGCGCGACCGACGGTTTCTCGTCACCGCCGACCACGTCTTCTGCATGGAGGATTTCCGACGCCCCCGACATGCCGGGATGATCGGCCAGCGCTTCCTTGATGCGCGGCTCGTCGCCAACCAGCAGGAACTTGAATCGATCGTGGCGCCTACGCGCGAGCGCGGCGCCTTCGATCATCGTGCGAACGCCTTCGTCCCCGCCCATCGCATCAACAGCGATACGCGGAAGACTCATGACATTCTCCGGTTCAAGCGACGGTCTTTAGAGACCCTTGGGCGCGAGCACTTCGCGACCGTTGTAGAAGCCGCAATGCGGGCACAAATTATGCGGCCGCTTCAGCTCACCACAATTGGTGCATTCGTGATGGGCTTCGACCTTGAGCGAATCATGTGCACGGCGGTTGCCGCGGCGGTGGGGCGATACTTTTCTCTTGGGGACGGCCATGGCGGCACCTGTTCCTCAAATAAATCTGTCGTTTCGGTTGGCCGCCCTAGGGGACAGTCGGCCAAGGCACAAGTGCGCGCAAGCCCGAAACGTCCATCCGGTGACGGTGAAGGCGCGCGCTATAGCGATTTCTGCGCGCTATGCAAGCGGCGTGGGTCGGTGATTGGATCACGACGAACATCGGCCAGTTGCGCTGCCCGATCGGGCAATTTAGCTTCGATCATCGAAAAGGCGGTGAGGGGAAGACGACATGGATATCTATCTACCGATCACGTTGACTGCGGCTGCTGCGGCGGCGTTGATCAACCTGTGGCTCTCGATCCGCGTGGGCCAGATGCGCGGCCAGGTGAAAGTCTCGATCGGCGACGATGGTGGCGGGCCGTTGACCGCGCGGATGCGGGCGCAGCTCAATTTCGTCGAGAACACGGCGTTCGTCCTGGTCCTGATCCTGGCCATCGAGCTGACCGGCAAGGCCGACAACTGGCTGCATTGGGTGGCGGGGCTCTACATGCTGGGCCGCGTGGCGCACGCGCTGGGCATGGACGGCGGTGCACTGGCCAAGGGGCGCACGGTCGGCACGATCATCACGATGATGACCCAGCTTTTCCTTGCAGGTTATGCGGTCGGCGTGGCGCTGGCGGTTTTCTGACCGAGGGGCCGGTACGCCTCCCCGTTACGATAATGCGTGATCGCTGACGAACGCGTTGGTCTTGCGTTCCTGCCCGAAGGTGCTGGTGGGGCCGTGGCCGGGGATGAAAGTGACGTCATCGCCGAGCGGCCAGAGTTTCTGCGTAATCGCATCGATCAGGTCCTGATGGTTGCCCATGGGAAAATCGGTGCGGCCGATGCTGCCCTGGAACAGCACATCGCCCACGATGGCGAATTTGCTCGGACGGTGGAAAAACACCACGTGGCCGGGTGTGTGCCCGGGGCAATGGATCACCTCCAGAGTGAGGTCGCCGACTGTCACCGTATCGCCATCGACCAGCCAGCGATTGGGTTCGAACACCTGGCCATTGACGCCGTATTTGCGGCCATCGTCGTCGAGCCGGCTGATCCAGAAGCGGTCGGCCTCGTGCGGGCCTTCGATCGGCAGGCCGAGATCCTTGGCGAGAATGCCCGCCTCGCCGCAATGATCGATATGGCCGTGAGTGATGAGGATCTTTTCCAGCTCCACGCCCGATTTCGCCACCGCCGCCTTTAGCCGGTCGAGGTCGCCGCCAGGATCGATCAGCGCGCCGCGGTTGGTGGCGGTGCACCAGATGAGCGAGCAGTTCTGCTGAAGCGGGGTAACTGGGACAATGCCCGCCTTCATCGGCGGCTGGGTCGGCGTGTCGGTCATGCGGGGGCAGATGGCGGTTTGGCACCGATTTCACAAGCCAATCGCATGATGCCAGGCAAGACCGGCTTAGGCATGCAGTTGGACTTGCAGAGAAAAACTGGAAGAATGAAACCAATCGGCGGCGCCGAGCCTTCGCCGGTTCGCGCGAAAGACGGAGGACGCAAATGCAGTTTATCAAGGGAATGCTGGCGGGCGCAGGGCTGGTCGCGGGAACGGCCATGATCATGGGCGCGGCCCAGCCGGACTCATTCGATACGATCGATGTCAAACGCATCAATGTCCGCGAAAATGACGGCACGTTGCGGCTGGTTATCGCGGGACGCGACAATTTTCCGGGCTCGTTTCGCAAGGGTGAAGAGATCGCACGGCCCGACCGCACCGACCTTGGCGGCATGTTGTTCGTCAATGATGAAGGGACCGAGAATGGCGGCCTGGTGTGGAAGGGAAGTGCTACGACCGAGGGCAAGCGCGATGCAGCGGCCAGCCTGACTTTCGACCGGTATGAGAATGACCAGACTCTCCAGCTGCTGCAAACTGACGCGGGCGCGACCGACACATCGGCGCTGATCCTGTCGGACCGGCCAGCCGAGCCGATCGATCATGGCATGCTGGAGCAGATTTTTGCAGCGGACAGTCAGGACGAGCAGTTGCGATTGGCAAAGGACGCCAATATCGGCGGAGCGATGCGCGTGATGGTAGGGCGCACAAAGGACCGCGAGTCGCAAGTCAGCCTGCGCGATTCGAGCGGCACACCGCGGCTAGTGCTACGGGTCGAAGCGGACGGTGCTGCACGGATCGAGTTTCTCGATGAGCAGGGCCAAGTTACGCGGAGCATCAGCGGAAACGACGCGCCCTAGACTCGCCCGCCTTTCCACACCTCGCCGATGCGGACGACGAAAATGCCCTCGCCCGCGCGCTTGTTGCGATCGACGAAAATCTCGTCTCCGCTACGCAGGAGCGGTTCCATGCTGTCGCCCTCGACACGTATGGCGGTGAGGTCCGCCCCTTCCAGCCCCATCTGTCGCAGCCAGCGGCGCGAGAAGCGGAACGAATCGAACGCCATCTCCCCGGCCGAAAAGGCACCCGGTCCGGCAGAGGCATCGAGCGCCAGCCGCGGCACGACGCAAAAATCCTCCAATCCGCGGGAACGCACAAGATTGGCGTCGGCACCCAGCTCGGTCTCGGCGACGCCGAAGAATTCGGCGAGCCTGCGCCGATCCTGCTCCTCCAGACGGCGCGGACTGCCCTTGCGCACGAATTGTTGCAAGTAACTGGGATTGCGGCCCAGCATGCCGGACAGCGACGCCAGGCTGGTACGGAATTCTTCGGTCAGCTGCACCAGTCGCAGGCGATCTTGGCTGAGATTGTCTGCCATCCCGAAAGCTCCCATTTGCATCTCGCGACCCGCTTCCAAACAAAATCGCAGGATCGCCACAGGACAAATCCTATAGCATAGGAATTTTCCTAGACAAGTACGATTTTGGTTGGAACAAACGCGGAACACGACGAGCGATTCGCCGTCTCAGTCAGCCACCAGGGGAGCGCCGCACATGCTGATCCGATCCATCGAAAATTTCCTGCGACTTAACCGCATGTCGGCAACGCAGTTCGGGCGCCTCGCCGCGCATGATCCGCGTTTCGTGCTCGATTTACGGATGGGGCGCGAGCCGCGCGAGCGCATGGAACAACGCATCATCGGCTTCATGGCGGGGTTCGATGCAGCGCGCCACGCCCATGCCAAGCGGGAGACGGCGCGTGCACGCTGAGCCGGTTTTCCCGAAACCACGCCGCGCGCGCCGAACCATTGCCGAACGAGTCAGGGACGCAGTCGTGGCACTCGGTCGGGATCATGGCGAGGTTCTGGCGCATGAAGAAAGGCCGTGGGCCAGCATCACCTTCACCGGAGCGCTCCACCTCCTCACGCTGCATTTCGAGGGCGCCGATGCGGTAGAGGCGGGGGAGCATTTGATCGCTGAACTGCCCGAACACGAGTTCGCGATGCCGGGGCACCTGGTCGCCGATGCCGAAGTCACAGGTGTCGAACAGACGATGCTGCCCGAGCCGCGAATGGTGGTCGCGGTCGCAATCCTGCTGCTGGAAGACGTGTAATCAGTACCCTGCAGCGAGATCCATTTGCGGCTGCACGGTATCGCCCTTTTGCCAGCGATCGAGATTCTCGATGAACCGGTCGGCGCTGCGCTGGAACATCTTGTTTTGCGCGCGGCCCGACAGGTGCATGGTGACCTGCGCATTGTCGAGGCTCCACAGCGGGTGATCCTCGGGCAGAGGTTCGGGATCGGTGACGTCGAGCAGGGCCGCTTCGATCGTCCTGGCCTGCAGCGCAGAAACCAGGTCGTCCTGCTTCACCACATCGCCGCGCGCGATGTTCACGAGGACCGCGTTGGGCCGCATGGCGGCGAGCTCGGTCGCGCCGATCATGTGGCGAGTCTCGTCGGTGGAGGGGACGGCGAGGATCACCCAGTCGAATTCACCAAGCTTTCCTCGCCATTCGTCGGGGCGAAGAGCGCCCTCCCCGCCCGAGCGACGGACAGGGACGACCTTCATGTCGAAGGCTTCGAGACGGACCTTGATCAGTTGCCCGATCGCGCCGAGCCCCAGCAGCAGGACCCGCTCGCCCGAAAGCTCACGCTTGCCGGGGCTGTCGAGCAGCCATTCTCGCCTGTCGTATGCCCTAACAACATCCGCATAACCCTTGGCATGAGCAAGCATCAGCATGACGACATATTCGGCGATGGTGGTGGCATTGATGCCCGCGCCATTGGTGACGGTGACGCCACGTTCCTGCAACAGGTCGAGCGGCAGGAAATCGAGGCCGGCGTAGATCGAGTTAAGCCATTTGAGATTGGTCGCGGCGGTCGTGATCTCGACCATCAGTTCTTTCTCGTTTAGGTCGAACCAGCCGATTTCGGCTGCGGGTGCCATCTCCAGCGCCTGCTCCCTGCTCGTGAACCACAGCGGCTCGACCCAGTTTGGCAGGCGTGGCTCCACCAGCGGGCGGATCAGGGCGGACATCACGGCTTTGGTCTTGTGTTTTCGAACTACCCACTCCAAATCGTCGGCCCGGACTTGATCCGTGCCGGTGCTTGTCGTTCTAGCTTGATCCCGAAAGAAAGCACCACCCCGGATCAGGTCCGGCGTGACGATTGGTTTATGGTTCGAGTTTCCACTCCCAGCCGAGCGGATCGCCGTCCATTACCTCGACCCCCTTGGTGGCGAGGCTGGCGCGGATGGAGTCACTGGTGGCGAAGTCTTTGGCGAGCTTTGCTTCCTTGCGGCGGACGAGTTCGGCCTCGATTTCC
Organism: Citromicrobium sp.; assembly: GCA_003248395.1. GTDB lineage: Bacteria > Pseudomonadota > Alphaproteobacteria > Sphingomonadales > Sphingomonadaceae > Qipengyuania. The sequence goes on along the minus strand of QFNA01000061.1, from coordinate 2,776 downwards.
GCTTCGGTGATTCCTGCAGACTTTGGGCTGATACGAAGGTCTTCGCGGGTCAGGCTCTGGAGGTTAAGACCGAGCAATTCATCGACCGCCTCGATTGCTTGTCGTTTCTGAAAATCGGAAGCAAAATTGCGCTTTAACCAGTCCTCCAAGAGAGCAAGCACTTCCGGTGTGTTTAGGTCGTTTGAAATCAGGGTATCTAACCCCGTGAGGTCCGGTCCAGGATCTTCCGCGAGTTTTGCATTCCGATTGATCTTTTCGACCTGCATCACGATCCGCTTCAACCGGGTGAGCGCAGCCAGCAAACCTTCCCAGCTGAACTCCAGCTCGCTGCGGTAATGCGCCTGCAGGCACATGAGGCGGTAGGCGAGCGGGTGGTAGCCCTTGTCGATGAGCAGTTGCAAACGGAGGAATTCGCCCGCGCTCTTGGACATCTTGCCGCTGCGCTCGACAAGGAAGTTGTTGTGCATCCAGATGCGCGCGCCGCTGTTTTCGGCTTCGCTCAAGCCGCCGGTGCAGCAATGCGCCTGGTTCTGCGCGATTTCGTTGGGATGATGGATCTCGCGGTGATCGATCCCTCCCGTATGGATATCGAAGGGGAAGCCGAGCAGCTTGCCGCCCATGACCGAGCATTCGAGGTGCCAGCCGGGCGCTCCCTTGCCCCAAGGCGAATCCCATTCCATCTGCCGCGTCTCGCCTGCGGGGGTCTTGCGCCAGATCGCAAAATCGGCGGCGTTGCGCTTGCCCTCGACCGTGTCGATGCGGCCTTCACCCTCTCCTGTGACGGCGCGAGCCAGCTTGCCGTAATCCTCGATAGTCGAGACGTCGAAATAGAGTCCGCTATCGAGTTCATAGCAATGCTTGTCGGCAATGCCTTTCGCGAACTCGATCATCTCGTCAACGTAATCGGTGGCGACCGACCACTTGGCAGGCTGGCGGATGTTTAGGGCCTTCACATCGGCCCAGTACGCCTCGGTATAGTGCTTCGCGATGTCCCAGATCGACTGCGCTTTTTCGGCAGCCATCTTCTCCATCTTGTCCTCGCCCGCATCACCGTCGTCGGTCAGGTGTCCGACATCGGTGATGTTGATGATGTGGGTGAGATCGTACCCCTTCCAGCTCAGCGTGCGGCCCAGCACGTCGGCGAAGACATAGGCGCGCATATTGCCGATGTGGGGATAGTTGTAGACCGTCGGCCCGCAGGTATAGACGAGCGCTTCCCCGGGGTGGACGGGGATAAAGGTTTCGATCTCGCGGGTGAGCGAGTTGAACAGCTTGAGCGGCGTTTGCGTCATGGGTGGCCTGATACTATCCCGTCATGCCAGCGCAAGCTGGGATCGCTGTCGGCTTGGCTCCAGGTGGAACCCGATCCCAGCTTTCGCTGGGATGACGACTGGGCTCACCAACCCTCCCAGCGCACGGCTTCGTCCAGCGGGGCACGCTTGACATCGAAAGTGTTCACTGGCGCTTGCCGGTCGCGATAGCCGATGGCCATGCCACAGAAGAAGATGTGGTCGTCGGGAATGTCGACCACCTCGCGGATTTGCGGGGAATAGACCGCCCAGGCTTCCTGGAAGCAACAGTCCAGTCCCTCCTCGCGCAATAGCAGGGCAATTGTCTGGAGCCACATGCCGATATCGCTCCATTGCGGCGGCCCCATGTATTTGGGCGTGTGGACCAGCATCAGCACCGGCGCACCGAAGGCGCGGAAGTTCTCGGCGAACCACATCAGGCGCTTGCCCTTCTCCTCGCGGGCAATTTCGAGCGCGCCGTAAAGGTCCTCGCCCACGCCGAAGCGGCGTTGTTCAAAGGCCCCGTCGAGTTCGGGCGGGTAGATGTGGTATTCGGGCTTATGCACCTCGCGCCCCTTGGGAAATTCCTCCGCAATCCGCGCGAACAGCTTCTGCATCGGCTCGCCGGTCAAGACGATCCCATGCCAAGGCTGCGTATTCCCGCCCGAGGGCGAACGCTGCGCCTTTTTGAGAATGCGGGTCAACGTCTCGCGGTCGACCGGCTGCTCGGTGAATTTTCGGATGGAGCGGCGGGTTTGGACAGCTTCGGTGACGCTTAAATCGACCCCATGCCATTCGGTAACGAAGCCTTCTCGCCAACCGGTATCGCCAAGCTTGGTTTCGTAAATCTGGAACCCCTCGGGAAAATCTGAAAAGTCTTCCGCATCTTTCACTACTTCAATCGCCGCTTTAGCAGCCGCTTCGGTTGAATAGATGCCGATTTTCAATTCGGTGGCTTCGCGATTATCGTATTCGCGCTCGAACCAAAGCTCGTAAACGGCCTCCATCACCCCTCCACCTCGAACAATCCAGCAAGTTGCTCGATTATCGTCCCGCCGAGCTGTTCGACATCCATGATCGTCACCGAGCGCTTGTAGTAGCGGGTCACATCATGACCGATGCCGATAGCAGCGAGCTGGACGGGCGACTGTTTCTCGATCCACTCGATGACCTTCCTGAGGTGCCCTTCGAGATAGCCCGCCTGGTTCACGCTCAAAGTGCTGTCGTCGACCGGCGCGCCGTCCGAAATCACAAGCAGGATACGGCGGTCTTCGGGGCGGGCGAGCAGGCGGGTGTGCGCCCAGAGCAGCGCCTCGCCGTCGATGTTTTCCTTGAGCAGCCCCTCACGCATCATCAGGCCGAGGTTGCGGCGCGCGCGGCGCCAAGGCTCGTCGGCCTTTTTATAGATGATATGCCGCAAATCGTTGAGGCGGCCCGGATCGGCGGGGCGGCCATCGGCAAGCCATGCCTCGCGTGATTGCCCGCCC
>QFNA01000156.1 GCA_003248395.1 Citromicrobium sp. | reverse complement strand
CGGCCCGTCGGTGTCGACAAGGATATTCGGCGCATCATGCGCTTCTGGCGGGATGTCCGGTCGCCTGCGCGACACCTTGTACTCCGGTGAAATATGCAGATGTTTCTTGAAGAGCATCACATGCGGCGCAAAGATCAGATTGAACGCCTGGCCGTCTGCGCTTGCGAACCAGCGAAGGATGTCCGGACCCGCATCGTACCAGCTCGAGAGATGCGGATCGAAGTGCGGATTATAGAGGAAAGCCGGGTTTCCGTTGCCGAACAGATCCGGCTTTGCCGAAAGATCCACGGTTTCAAACTTCGGATACCCGATGATCTCGAGCCTTTCGCGCTCGACGCCATGAGCGACGAGTTGATCGACGACTTTCTGCCCGGCCACGTAGGTACGGTCGAAGCGCCGGTAATCGGGATGATAGGCCACGCTCCGGTCTCCCGCGCCATGCGGGATCTTTGCAAACAGGGGCATGCGGTCCTTTGATATTATCCGCTTGAGATGCAGGCATGTCCGCTCGGTCGAAACAATCATGTCGGCGTATTCGAATAGCTTCTTGTGCGCCATTAGCCGCGCGAGTCTGCTTGCGGGGAGAAAACGGTCCAAAGCCTTGGCAAGACGCAAGACCGTAGGCGGCAAGGCCAGGTGCTCCCACCGGATCAGCACAGCGTCGTCAGGTGAAATCAGTTCGCATAACCGCGACCTTACTTCCGGCGAGCCATATGCGACGACGGTCTCGATGTCCCGATAGATGCGCGCGGTTGCCGCTGCAACGCCGGCCAGATGAGCAACCTGGTGACCCGCATCATGGTTGAAGAGGAAAAGTGCCCGGCCCATTCTGCCCGAGATAGGTGCGCGAGTGCCCAGCGCAAACCGCCCAATTGCGCCCCGCGCGCAAATCGTCCAATGCCCACCACCATGCAAGCGAAGCCCGAACCTGATGCGCGTCGTCCAGGGCTGTCGAATATATTCCGCAATCTCGCATGGATCCTCGGCGGCAAGGGCTTCGGCGCGGTTTGCAGCCTGATCTATCTGGCCGTCCTTTCCCGCTCGCTCGGGATGAAGGATTTCGGGCACTTTTCGCTGATTTTCGGCACGGCGCAGGCCTTGGTGGCGATAGCAGGCTTTCAGACCTGGCAAACCCTGGTTCGATTTGGCGCGGCCGCGGTCGTGCAGAAGGATTGGGGGCGATTCGGACGACTGATCTGGTTTTGCACGTCTCTCGATATTCTGGGCGCGATCACCGGATGCATTATTGCGGCACTCGTCTTCCAGCTTTTTTCGCAAGCGCTCGAGCTCAATCAAGAGTTCGTGCAGATGGCTTTCTGGTTCAATTGCGCCCTGCTGTGGTCGCGTCTGACGACGCCGAACGGCATCGTGCGGGTCCTCGACCGGTTCGATATCGGAAGTTATGTGGAGGCGGTCGTTCCGCTGGGTCGACTGATCGCCAGCGGCGTCATCCTGATGACGGGGCCGAGCGTCGGAAAATTCCTGCTCGCCTGGGCATTTTTCGACCTGCTGGCCGCGGCTCTCTACTGGGTTGCTGCGTGGAGGCTCGCGCCCGATGCCTTTCGGCGCGAACATTTCGGCCATTGGAGACAGACCCTCGCAGAAAACGAGGGCGTGCGCAGCTTTTTCGGCATCACCTACCTCTCGACCACATTCGATGCGATCATGAAGCAGGGGCCACTGCTGGCGGTGGGTTACTTCCTCGGCACCAGCGCAGCGGGTCTGTACCGCCTGGCCGATCAATTGGCCCAAGGAGTGAAACAATTGGCGGTCCTGATTGCGCGCGCCGTCCTGCCCGAATTCGCGCTATCGCAAATGTCCGACGAAACGCACCGCTTCGAACGACTGGTCAAGTCGGTGACGAGAATTGCCGCCTTCGCCGGCGTCGTTGTCCTGCTGCTTGCCGTCTTCGCGGGCGAACCGCTGCTGTCGCTCATCGGAGGCGAAGACTATGCGCGTGGCGCAGTCATCCTGTTGCCGCTGGCGATCGGTGCGGCATTCGAACTTGCAAGCGTTTCTTACGAGCCGATGCTTTATTCGACCGGACATGCTGCCTATGCCTTGCGCGTGCGGCTGCTGTCGCTTTGCGTTCTCCTCGTGGCGATCGTGACTCTGGTTGCGTGGGGGCCGGTCGGCGTGGGCTGGGCGGTCGCCATTGCCATGGC
>QFNA01000060.1 GCA_003248395.1 Citromicrobium sp. | reverse complement strand
CATCAGCCCCCTGGCGCCGGCGTGGCTGATCGCGTTCTGCGCGAACTGGCTTTCCTGCCGGGTGATGGCGTGGACCATCGTCCAGTCGGCGCTGGCCGGAGTCGGCATCACCGGAAAACCTTGGACGACGAAGCCCTGCAGCCCGTCCGAACCGGCAGCTTCGGCGACGTTGACGGCGAGGTCGCGGCGACCGACTTCACGCGCGAGCTCGGCGACGAGGGCGTGTTCTTCGGGCGTGTCGGCAGCCTGCGCGACGGCACGGTAGAACTGGATACCCGTGCGCCACGGAGCGCCCCGCGCGACATGGCGGACCGCCGCAACGACAGGCCTGGTCTGGAACTGTGCCCGCGCGGCAGGCGAGGGAGCGGCCGTCGATGCGCTGAGGCCGGGGAACTGGCGATTGAGTTCGCGCAAGGCGAGCTGACCGTAGAAGCGATCGGGATATTCCGCCGCCATGGTGAAATAGCGTTGGGCCTCGGCTGCATCGCCGGCGCGGCGGCTGGCTAGGCCTGCCCAGTAGAAACCCTTCGAACGGGTCTGCGGGGTCTGCGCCGCGGTACCGTAGCGGTAGAATAGCGGTGCCGCCTGTCGGCCGTTGCCGAGGTTCCAGAGCGCCTTGGTCCCGCCGAGCCACATGAGCGAGGTGTAATCGTCGCGCAGGCGATAGGACATGGTCGATACGTCCGCACCCGGCGCGAAGAGATCGTCGATCTTTCCGGCGATCCGCGCCGCAGGTTCCGAACCGGCGCCACGCGCAACCTGCAACGCTTCGCCGACGAAATCTTCCGGATCGAAGGCCGGGGTGGTGAAGGGCGCACGATTGGCGAGCAGGTTGATGGCCTGGGGCAGCTGGCCGCTGCTGCGGTAATATTTGGCGAGGTTGTAGACATAGCCCGCGTCGGACAGCGCGCCGGCGGGCGAGCCGACACCCGCCAGCTGCGGCGAGGTGCCCTGCAGTGTTGCCAGCCGCGCCTGCGCAGTCTGGCGATAGGCGGGCGAGACCTTGACGATCTGGCGCGTCGCGGCCTCGAGATTGCTCTGCCACAGGAGAGCATCCATGCGCGCATCGTGGTCTTGCGGAGTGAAGCGCTGGCCGAACATGCCCTGCATGTACGCCTCAGCCGGACCGCTCATCGTGCCGCCGCGCCATGCCTCGCGCGCCATGTCGAAGGCTTCGGGGCGATTCATCGATTGCAGCGCGAGAGCGTAGCGCGCCTTGGCGCCATTGGTCAGCGGGGGATTGCGGTCGAAAAAGGAGACGAGTGCCTGCGGCGTCACCGCATCGCGATCGAGCGCCTCTTCCGCCTTGCGCTGCATGCGCTCTTCCTGCGGGAAGTCGGGATAAGTGGTGATGAAGCCGGCATATTCGGAGAAGGATAGATTGTCCTGACCGATGAGATATTCCCAGCGGCTGACGGCCTGACCGATCTGGCCGGGTTGCTGGGCGACCATCCCGGTCCGTGCCCGATCCCAGCTGCGCCCGTTCTGCGCGCTCGCGATTGAAGGAATTGCCAGCGACGACCCGGCCAAAAGTGCGAATGTGAAAACAGTTTTCTTGCCCATGCTGGACATAATGCCTGGCCCCTCCTTATCAGGCGGTGAATGAAGACCCTCGTCGGGCGACTTCGCCCGCGTTTCGCTAGCTCTAATGCAGGACCCACGTAAATGTTCTCAGGCTCCATTCCGGCTCTGGCGACTCCTTTTCGCGACGGAGCGTTCGACGAGGCCGCTTTCCGTCGCCTCGTCGACTGGCAGATCGAGAACGGCAGCAAGGCGCTGGTCCCGTGCGGGACGACGGGCGAGGCATCGACGTTGTCGAATGCAGAGCATCATCGCGTGATCGAGGTGTGTATCGAACAGGCCGCAGGACGCGTCCCGGTGATTGCCGGTTGCGGGAGCAACGATACGCGCAATGCGCTGTTGCATATGAACTTCTCGAAGAAGGCCGGGGCCGCGGCGGGGCTGTGTGTCGCCCCCTATTACAACCGTCCCAGCCAGACGGGACTGATCGCCCATTTCAGTTTCCTTGCCGAAAACAGCGATCTGCCGATCGTGCTGTACAATGTGCCGTCGCGCACGGTGACGGACATCGAGGACGAGACGGTCGTCGAACTGGTGCGGAAATATCCGGACCGGATCGTCGCGATCAAGGATGCGAGCGGCGACCTGTCGCGCGTGGCCGATCACCGGATGGGCCTCGATCACGATTTCTGCCAGCTGTCGGGGAATGACGAGCTGTGGCTGCCACATTCGGCGGCCGGCGGGTCGGGATGCATTTCGGTCACCGCGAATGTCGCGCCCGCGCTATGCGCCGAATTTCACGACGCCATTGCCGCCAACGATTTGGTCAAGGCGCGCACGCTGAACGACCGGCTGTTCCCGCTGCACTATGCGATGTTTTCCGATGCCAGTCCGGCGCCGGTCAAATACGCGCTGAGCCGCGTGCACGACTGGCTGACCGACGAGGTGCGGCTGCCGCTTTGCCGGGCCAGCGAGGAAAGCCGATCGGCCGTCGACGAAGCGCTCGCGCATGCAGGATTATTGTAGGACAGCAAATCCATCGCGATGGTTGGACTTCCGGGTCTCCACGCCTACATGACAGCGACTTATGGCCCGTCCCAAACCCGCTACCTTCGACAAGCAGAAAACTGTCGCCGACAATCGCCGGATTCGCTTCGATTATTTCATCGAGGACACGTTCGAGGCAGGGCTTGCCCTGCAGGGGACCGAGGTAAAGGCCCTGCGTGCGGGCGAGGCGTCGATCAAGGAAAGTTACGCCGAGGTTCGTGACGGGCAGGTCTGGCTGGTCAATGCGAATATCCCCGAATATTCGCACGGCAACAGGCTCAATCACGAGCCGCGCCGCCCGCGCAAGCTGCTGCTGCATGCACGCGAGATCGAAAAGCTGTTCGGTGCGGTCGAGCGCAAGGGCATGACTCTGGTCCCGCTTTCGGTCTATTTCAATTCGACTGGCCGGGCGAAGGTCGAACTGGCACTTGCGAAGGGCAAGCAAAGCCATGACAAGCGCCAGACCATCAAGGATCGCGACTGGCAGCGCGACAAGGCGCGATTGATGCGCGAAAAGGGCTGAATTCGCATTGCTCGCACCATTTGCGTCCAGAAACAGGTGACGATGTCCGGCTCGATGTTCCCGACTGCGCGCATATACGCGTTTCAAGCCCTGCACCGGTCTGGGGCATGGCGCATGGCAGAATTCGGTCGATGACCAGTTTCCGTTCCAAGACGTTCCTCGCGGACCGGTTTCGCAAATACATGCCGTCGCGCGAGGAGATGGCCGAGAACAAGTATCTCAAGCCGATCGCGCATCGTTTCCTGACCCCGGAACTCTGGCGGTTCACGCGCCGCAGCGTGCCGCGCGGCGTTGCGCTGGGGCTGTTCGCCGCCTTCATCGTGCCGATCGGGCAGATATTCCTGGCAGCGTTCCTGGCGTTACCGGCGCGCGCCAACGTCCCGCTGTCGGCGCTGGTCACCTTCGTGACCAATCCTTTCACATTGCCATTCTGGCTGGTTATTGCGAACAGGGTCGGGCGCCTCGTGCTCAATCTCGATGCGGCGGTCGGTGCCGGAGCCGGCCATCTGGCAGACGATAGCGGCGCCCTGGCGCGATGGCTGGAACTGGGCGGTGTGACGGCGTTCGGATTCCTGATCCTGGCCGTCGTGAGTGCGGGGATCGGCTATCTCGTGGCAAGTTTTTTCTGGCGGATCACCGTGGCACGTCGACGCAAGCATCGATTGAAAATGATGGAAGAGCGTCTCGACGAGCGCCTCGAAGGCAGCGCCGAATGAGGTTCGACCAGGATCCGGCGAGCCTTCCGCCGATACCGCTCGTGCTGGGCATTGCGCTCGCGCTGGCGGCGTCGGTCGTCATGGTCTGGATCGTCGCCGGATCGGGGCTGGTCGCGATCGCCTTTGGCGGCGGTTTGCTGACGATCATCCTCGCCCTGCTGCTCGCGGCACGCGTGAAACCCGAGCCGGAGGATACTGCGGTGGCACTGCCCGACTGGGCGGTCACCGCCGCGGCGATCGAGAACCGGCGGCGTGCGGTCGTGGTGCTCGACCGGGCCAACCGGCTCACCTGCGCAAATTCGACCTATGAGGCGTGGTTCGGATCGGATGCGACCCCGCAGGAAATCGCGTTCGACGCGAAGGGCAAGCGCGCCTTTGCCGATGCGATGAAACAGGCGTGGCGCGAAGGCTTTGCCGAGAAGAGCGGTCTCGACCTGGCGGCAGATGGCCGCCGGTTTCGCGTGCGGTTCGAACGGGTCGGACGCGGGGAGGATTTCCTCGTCATCCGCTTCGCCGAAATCGTCCACCAGCAAAGCCATGAGGGGCTTGTCGACCAGCTTGCGGGACCATTTGGTGCCGTCATGTCGCGCGCCGGTATCGAGATGGCTCTCGTCGCCCCGGACGGGATCGTCGAATCGGCGACACCGGGTTTTTCCGAACGGGCGCTAGGAACCGCCGGCAAGCCGTTGAAGGGCAAGGAGTTCGTCCAGCTGCTGCGCTCGGACGATCGGGACCGGATTTTCTTCGCCAGCGAGGGGCAGCAGGGCACGCCGCAAACGCTGGTCCACATCCCGCTCGACGTGGCAGACGAAGACAAGGTATCGACCGCGGCGGAAGCGCCGTCGCTGATGATGCTGATCGACAGCGGCGTCGGCATCGGCGGGGGTTGGCAGGCCAATGGCAATGCGGCGATCCCGCAGCTCGAATCCTTGCTGACGGCGTTGCCGCTGGGCCTGGCATTGACCGATCGCGACGGCAGGTTCCTGTTCGCGAACAAGGCCTTCCTCAGCGCGGTGCGGCGCGACAAGGAAGGCATCACGCAATTCCCGAGCGACCTGGTGGTGCGCGAGGACAAGGCCGCCATCGCCGACACGGTGCGCCGTTTCGCCAAGGGGATCACCGCGAGCGGCGACATGGCGGTGCGGCTGGCCAGCGATCCGGAAGAGCCCGTCTCGATCGGCCTGGCCGGTATTCGCGGGCTGGGTTCGGCAGCGGTGCTGCTGTCGATCAGGGATTCGAGCGAGGAAACGCGGCTGCGCCGGCAGGTCGCCCAGGCGACCAAGATGCAGGCGGTCGGGCAGCTTGCGGGCGGCGTCGCGCATGATTTCAACAACGTCCTCACGGCGATCATCGGCTATTGCGACCTGATGTTGCTGCGGCACACGCCCGGCGACAGCGATTACGACGACATCCAGCAGATCAAGGCCAATTCCAACCGCGCAGCCAGCCTGACGCGGCAATTGCTTGCCTTCAGCAGGCAGCAGACGCTGCGGCCCGTCGTGCTGCAGCTGCCCGATGTCATCAGCGAGGTCAGCCAGCTGCTCAAGCGGCTGATGGGCGAAAAGGTCGAGATTGCCGTGCGCCACGACCGCGAGCTCGGCCTGGTGAGGGCCGACCCGCAGCAGCTCGAGCAGGTCATCATCAATCTGGCCGTGAACGCGCGCGACGCGATGCAGACCTATGCCGATCGTCTGGGGAGGCCCGATCTCAAGGGGCGGCTCACCATCGCCACGCGGCGCGTGTCGGCGCGCGACGTGCGCAAGATGGGCATCGATATCATGCCCGCCGACGATTACACCGTGCTGATCGTGCAGGATACGGGCGGCGGGGTCCCGTCCGAACACCTGCCGAAGATCTTCGAGCCCTTCTTCTCGACGAAGGACCAGGGGAAGGGCACCGGCCTCGGGCTGTCGACGGTCTACGGGATCGTCAAGCAGTCCAACGGCTTTATCTTTGCCGACAATGTCGGCGCAACGAACGGGCAGCCTGCCGGGGCGCGGTTCAGCGTGTACCTGCCGGTGCACAAGGGCGAGCTGCCCGAAGCGAGGAGGGCACCGGAGCTCGAGGATCCGCGGCCGAGCGAATGGTCGGGCGGGGGCAAGCTGCTGCTGGTCGAGGACGAGGACATGGTGCGCGCCGTGGCCGAACGCGCGCTGAAACGGGCCGGATACCAGGTCACCTCGGCGCGTGACGGTGAAGAAGGGCTGGGCCTCGTCGCCAATGGCGAGCTCGAATTCGATCTCGTCGTATCGGACGTCGTGATGCCGGCGATGGACGGGCCGGCCATGGCGCGCGCCATCCGCAACGTGAAGCCCCGGCTGCCGATCCTGTTCATGTCAGGCTACGCCGAAGAGCAGCTGCGCAACGACATCGACATCGAGAACATGCATTTCATCGCCAAGCCCTTCAGCGTGCAGCAGATCAATGCGAAAGTCGCCGAGGTGCTGGCGACGCAAGGCCCTGAATAAAAATTCCGTTCCCCCCTTGTTCTTCCGGAACAAACCGGATACATCGCTTTCCCGTTGAAGAGTCCCGTGCGGCTCTGGAAAAGCGAAAGGGGTAATGTCATGGCAGCCAATCTCAAGCTGGTGAAGGACAAGGAAGTGGACGCAGATCGTCAGAAGGCGCTCGACGCCGCCCTCGCGCAAATAGACCGCGCATTCGGCAAGGGGTCGGCCATGAAGCTCGGCCAGAAGGAAGCCATGAATGTCGAATCGATTTCGACCGGCTCTCTCGGGCTCGATATCGCCCTGGGAGTCGGCGGCCTGCCCAAGGGGCGCGTGATCGAAGTCTACGGACCCGAGAGTTCGGGCAAGACGACGCTGGCTCTGCATGTGATTGCCGAGGCGCAGAAGGCGGGCGGCACGGCAGCATTCGTCGATGCCGAACATGCGCTCGATCCGGTGTATGCGCGCAAGCTTGGCGTGGACATCGACGAACTGATCGTCTCGCAGCCGGATACGGGCGAACAGGCGCTCGAAATCACCGACACGCTCGTGCGCTCGAATGCGATCGACGTGCTGGTGGTCGATTCGGTTGCCGCCCTCGTGCCGCGTGCCGAAATCGAGGGTGAGATGGGCGATAGCCACGTGGGCTTGCAGGCGCGCCTGATGTCGCAGTCGCTGCGCAAGCTGACCGGTTCGATCAACCGATCGAAATGCATGGTGATCTTCATCAACCAGCTCCGCATGAAGATCGGCGTGATGTACGGAAATCCCGAAACCACGACGGGCGGCAATGCGCTCAAGTTCTACGCGTCGGTCCGTCTCGACATTCGCCGCACCGGTCAGATCAAGGATCGCGACGACATCATCGGCAACTCGACCCGCGTGAAGGTCGTCAAGAACAAGGTTGCGCCGCCGTTCAAGCAGGTCGAGTTCGACATCATGTATGGCGAGGGCATTTCGAAGATCGGTGAAATCCTGGACCTGGGTGTGAAAGCGGGCGTGGTCGAAAAATCGGGAAGCTGGTTCAGCTATGACAGCGTCAGGATCGGCCAGGGCCGCGAAAACGCCAAGACATTTCTCAAGGAAAATCCGGAAATGGCCGCCAAGCTGGAAGCCGAAATCCGCGGCAAGACCGACGAGGTGGCCGAGGAAATGATGACCGGACCGGACGCGGTGGACTGAGGTCTCGCGTCGGGACGGAGCGAGAGCGCCTGTTCTGGCGAAGGGCATCAGATGCGGCTGGCGTGCCCGGTTGATCTGACGAGGGTTGGCGATCGGACATAGGGTGGCGATTTAACAGGTGTTGGTGCAGTGGCGATGCCCGTCCCGTATCGGCCGGTTCCGTGTCGGGTCGACCCCCTCCCGTGTCAGATCGACGCCCTCCCGTGTCAGATGGACAATGGACTCATGCGGGAACGCCGCGCATCGTCTGTCGGTTCGACCAAGGTTCGCGCCAGGGAATTGCGGCCAATATCTCGCCCGGAAATCTCGCGCAGGAATCTCGCAAGGAGTTCGCCAGTGACCATCGTTCTGCACCATCTCAACAACAGCCGTTCGCAGAGAGTTCTCTGGTTGCTGGAGGAATTGGGGCTGGAATACGAACTCGAGCATTACCAGCGTGACGGACAGACAAATCTCGCCCCGGCAGAGTTGAAGGCGGTCCACCCGCTGGGCAAGTCGCCGGTCATCGAGGATGGCACGCGGATGATCGGCGAGAGCGGCGCGATCATCGAATATCTGTGCGAACGGTATGGCGGCAAGGACTGGTTGCCCGATCGCGCGAGCGACGCGTGGATCGACTATCTGCAATGGATGCAGTTTGCCGAAAGCTCGTTCTTCGTACCCGTTATGCTGAAACTCTATACGGCGAGGCTGGGCGAGGCGGCAAAGCCATTGGCCCCGCGGATCGACGAGCAACTGGCGGCGCATGTTGCCTTTGCCGAAGACCGCATCAGCGACTCCTTGCATTTCGTGGGCGACGATTGGTCGGCCGCCGATATCATGATGAGTTTCCCGGCCGAGATTGCGATCATGCAGGGCTATGCGGAGGCGGCACCGAAGATGGCCCGCTTCGTCGAGGCGATCCACGCACGGCCTGCCTGGCAACGCGCAAGGGAAAAGGGCGGCCCCTACTTCATCTGGTAATTGCGCCAAGGCCGTGTGTCGCAAGCGTGGCAGCCGCGGGCCAATATCCGGAGAGTGACAATCTCCATCGGCCCTGAAAGCTTACGATGACGGCATGGAGGCTGGGCATCCCTTCCCGAAGAGCGATAGCGCGCCCTGTATTGTCACACGGTTCAGTGCCGCCGGGAGATTGGGCTAATCTCATCACTCTTTCTTGAGGCACGCCAGGAGGTCCATTGGCGCTTGTCGCACGGACGGCGATTGCCTAACTGCACGGGATGCAGTCGACCAACGAAATCCGCCGTTCTTTCCTCGATTATTTCGCCTCGAACGATCACAGCGAGGTGCAGAGCGCACCGCTGATCCCCTACAGCGATCCGACGCTGATGTTCGTGAATGCGGGCATGGTGCCGTTCAAGAACGCCTTTACCGGTCTCGAAACCCCGCCGGCACCGCGCGCGACCAGCGCGCAGAAATGCGTGCGTGCGGGCGGCAAGCATAACGATCTCGACAATGTCGGCTACACGGCACGGCATCACACCTTTTTCGAGATGCTCGGCAATTTCAGCTTCGGCGACTATTTCAAGGAGCAGGCGATCGGCCATGCGTGGACGCTGCTGACGGACGCCTGGAACATTCCCCCTGAAAAGCTGACGATCACGGTCTACCATACCGACGACGAAGCGTTCGAGCTCTGGAAAGGGATCACGGGTTTCGCCGACGAGAAAATCATCCGGATCCCGACCAAGGACAATTTCTGGGCGATGGGTTCGGATGGCCCCTGCGGACCGTGTTCGGAGATCTTCTACGATCACGGCGACCACATCTGGGGCGGCCCTCCCGGATCGCCCGAAGAGGATGGCGACCGCTTCGTCGAGATCTGGAATCTCGTGTTCATGCAATACGAGCAGGAGAACGACGAGATCGTCGGCGAATTGCCGCGCCCGAGCATCGATACGGGCATGGGCATCGAGCGGCTTGCCGCGGTCATGCAGGGCGTCCACGACAATTACGATACCGACCAGTTCAGGGCCCTGATCGCCGCATCGGAGAATTTGACCGGAGTGGCGGCGGAAGGCGGCGCGCAGGCGAGCCACCGGGTGATTGCCGACCACTTGCGCTCGACCAGCTTCCTGCTCGCCGATGGCGTCCTTCCGAGCAATGAAGGGCGCGGATATGTCCTTCGCCGGATCATGCGGCGCGCGATGCGGCACGCCCATTTGCTGGGCGCATCCAAGCCGCTCATGCACCGCCTCGTGCCTGCGCTGGTGACCGAGATGGGTGCGGCCTATCCCGAACTCGCGCGCGGGCAGGCGCTGCTGCAGGAAGTGCTCGAGCGCGAGGAAACGCAGTTCCGGCGGACGCTGGACAAGGGTTTGCGCCTGCTCGACGATGCCACCGCCGAACTGGCGGAAGGGGGCATGCTCGACGGCGAGACCGCCTTCAAGCTCTATGACACCTACGGATTCCCTTACGACCTGACCGAAGACGCGTTGCGCGCGCGGGGAATCGGCGTCGACCGGGGCGGTTTCGACCAGGCGATGGCCCGGCAAAAGGAGGCGGCGCGCGCTGCCTGGAAGGGTTCGGGCGACACCGCAAGCGACGATGTCTGGTTCGATATTGCCGAGCGCGAGGGATCGACCGAATTCACCGGCTATGCCTCGACCACGGGCGAGGGCGCAGTGGTCGCAATCGTCAAGGACGGCGCAGAAGTGCCGTCCGCCGCCGAGGGCGAGGATGTCACGATCCTGACCAACCAGACGCCTTTCTATGGCGAAAGCGGCGGTCAGTCGGGCGATGCGGGCAGGATCTGGACGCCCGACGGATTTGCGTTCGTAGTGGAGACCACATCCAAGCCGCTGGGCCGCCTGCATGCGCATTCGGGCCGGGTGACCAAGGGCGCGGTTTCCTTGGGCGATGCGGTGCACCTGACGATCGAAGCCGAACGGCGCGACCGCATCCGGGCCAACCATTCCGCGACGCACCTGGTGCACGCGGCCTTGCGCAACCGGCTGGGCGATCACGTCACGCAAAAGGGATCGCTGGTCGCCGACGATCGCTTCCGTTTCGATTTTTCGCATCCCAAGCCGCTGAGCGACGAAGACATCGCCGCGGTCGAGAACGAGGTGAACGAGGAAATTCGCGCGAACGAACCGGTCGGCACGCGCCTTATGTCCCCCGACGAAGCAGTCGAGGCCGGCGCGCTTGCCCTGTTCGGCGAGAAATACGGTGAGGAAGTGCGCGTGCTTTCGATGGGACGGAAAGGCGGGGAGGGGCGCAATTATTCGGTCGAGCTGTGCGGTGGCACGCATGTCGACGCGACGGGCGATATCGCGCTGTTCAAGATCGTGTCCGAGAGTGCCGTCAGCTCGGGCGTGCGCCGGATCGAAGCGCTGACGGG
>QFNA01000059.1 GCA_003248395.1 Citromicrobium sp. | reverse complement strand
GCCCCACCCTCAAGCTGCGCGAGATAGAGCGGCTTGACCCCCAATCGGTCGCGCGCGAGAAACAATTGCCGCTGCGACAGATCGTATATGGCGAAGGCGAACATGCCGTCGAGCCGCTGCAAACACGCGGGGCCCCATCTTTGCCAGGCGGCCAGGATCGTCTCGGTGTCCCCTTCGGTGCGGAAAACATGCATCGGTTGCGGAGACCCTTCGATATCGATGATCGATAGCCGACGGTGCCCCAGCCCGACACCCGGTGCGGTCCAGACGCCGCTGCCGTCGGGGCCGCGGTGAATCATGGCATCGGTCATTGCCGTCACCCGTTTCGGGTCGACAGGTTTTATCGATTCGAAGTGAAAAACACCGGCGATGCCGCACATGGCGAAGTATCCTAAAGCAGACTCGTGGCGAGGCCGCAGCCAATCACCATGATCAGCCCGATCGCACATGCCACGTTCGACCCGATCGACAGGTTCTCATATCCCTTAACGATCGGGAGCTGTGCGACTTGGGCCTCGCTATAGCCGGCATCTTCGGGATCGCGCTCGAACCACCGCCAGGCGATGCCCAGCACCAAAGCGATCACGATACCGAAGAAAAACCACCCGTAAACGATATGATCGAAACCACCAGCGGCTTCCGCCCCGATATATTGTGCGATGTAGATCGTCCCCCATGCCCGGATCCCGTTGGCAATGATCGGTACGACCAGACATGCCAGCATGAACCACGCACGGCGAGACCAGCTTTCGAAACAGGCGTACGCGACCATCACCCCCAACGCGACCATGGCGATTAGGAATTTTACGCCCGAACACGCCTCAGCGACAATAAACAGACCGGCGGGGGTATCGATGTAAATGCCGTCCGTCACCGCATCGATGCCGCTCCATAGGGTCAGCATGGTGGCAAGCGAGGCGGTAATCGATTGCAAGGTCGGAACGATTTCATCGCCGAACGGCACGAGAAAGCACGCGTAGAAGAGAGGAAATGCGAGGACGAGGCTGGTCCGCAGCCCGAGGAACGTGATTGCCGCGCCCTGGAATGCCAATACCGTACCGGCGTGCGCAATCAGATTTATGCCTGTCGCGCGTCCGGCGAGCCATACACCCAAGCCCGCTCCGGCGATTATCAATCCGGGCCACCAGCTTTGCGGTGACAGCTTGGCGAGCTCTTCCCGGCGCAACCAGATCAGCCAGGCGATGATCGCCGGGATGAGCAGGATGTGACTGTATGTATCGATGTTCCACCACTGGTGGGCCATTTCACCCCACTCGGGATAGGTGATCGAGAACAGTGCGATCCACGTGGCGGCAAGCCGCAGAAGGGCGGATCTCCAGTTGGAGACACCCCGACGTCGCCCAGTTGGGTAGGCCAGATCAATTGGCATGGGACGAACCTTGGCCAGTATCGACGATCTCGGCAAGTTCGGCGTAGACGCTCTCCCAGCTCATGCATTCCAGGACGAAGGTTCGGGCGGCGTCGCCGATACTGTCCCCCAGCCCTCGTTGTGTAGCGAGCTCGACTGCGGTGTCGGCGAAATCGCGGTCGGTTTCGCGAATGAGAAAATGTTTGCCATTCTCGGCATCGATCCCGGTGGCGGCTTCGGGTGTCAACAGGACCGGGCGCGCCATTGCCATGGCCTCGAGCACCTTGTTCTGCACGCCGCGCGCAATTTCGAGCGGCGCAACGACGGCCGTCGCGCCGCGCAAAAACGGGCGCATGTCGGGAACTTCGCCCCAGACCGAAACCCCGTCGAGACCATCCAAGGCAACAACCGCCTCGCTCGGTGCCCGGCCGACGATATGAAATTCTGCATCGATACGACGGCGAACCTCAGGGAAGATAAACTTCGCAAACCGGACGACAGCGTCGATATTGGGCGCATAATCCATCTGCCCGGTGAACACGAAATGCGCGATGGCAGGCTCGAGTGCAGGATGGGGTGCAGTGCTCGATGGATGGAAGTGCTCCGCATCGACGCCGTTTGCGAGCACTTTCACGCCGTCGCTGTCACCCAGTCCGCTCCGACGCCGGAACAGGTCGGCCTCTTCGCGAGAAATAAGCAGCGTCGTATCGGCGCGGCGCGCGAGCCGCCGCTCTTCGACCGAGAGCAACTTGGCCTCGCGCCGATTCAACCATGCTCGTTGCCCGTCTACTGCGTAGGCCTCGAATTTCGCCGAATCGACATCGCAAAGATCGACAATAATGCGTCCATCAAAATCCGGCGGCACATATTGCCCCATCTGGCCGGAGAATATGAAAATCGTCTCGATGGCATGTTCGGCAATCGTGTCGGTCACCCAGCGGCGCAATGTGCTGTCGTCGAAGGCGGTCAGGCTGACCGGCTTGCGCCTTACGATCGCCTCCAGTCCGGCTAGTGGAAGGGGCTTGTGGCGATTTTCGAGGATGTAGGATTTGGCGATGCCCTCGAGCACGCTTTCTTGCGCCATGTCATCCGCGTTTTCGGCAAAAGTGCCGACATGGACCTTTCCGATCCTGGCCAGACCTTTGAGTAAATGATGCGATCGGATCTTGTCGCCCCGGTTGGGGGGAAACGGCATGCGATGCGCCAGGAACAGAATGTCTTGCACGTCCGTGTCAGCCCAAGCCACGCGCGATCCAGGGGCCCAACGCATTTGCGATTGGCAGCGGCAGCTTCTTCCACAGCGCGATTTTCGCCGAATTGCCCTCATCGGTCGGATCGATATTGCGCGCCTTGACCCCGGCAGGCGACCAGGTGCGATAAACCAGCGGCTTCGGTTCGAAGCCCCAGTTCTTCTTGTAGGCGTAGGGCCCGCTGCCGGTTTTCGAGCGCCCGAAATCGAACCGCGTGCAGCCCCGGCGACGCGCATGACACATCAGTTCGTAATACATCACATCGTTTGCGCGAAGATCGCGGGCCACCCGCTTTCCACCTCCCCAATAGGGCATGACCGCGCCGTGGTGATAGAGCGACAGAACGCTCGCTACCGGCTCGCCATCGTGGCGAACAGTCAGGATATCGGCGTCATCACCGAACGCGTCGAGCACGGCATCGAACAGGCTGCGCGGAAAGACCGGCGTACCAAGGTGATGCACGCTTTCCGCATAGCATTCGTAATGCGCGGCGCGATCGGCGAGTTCAGCGCCGACGGTCACTTGCAAGGCGTTCTTCAATCCCTTGCGCACCTCGGCGCGCGCCTTGCGCGGAATAGCGAGAAGTTGCGCTTCGTCATGCGTTGCGAGGCCAGCGATGAAACCCGCGTGTTTCCCTTCGATTGCTTGCCACTCTTGTGACGCAATCTCGCTTCGTAATTCGATCGACTGCGCATTACGCCGCACCGCAAGCTCTTGTGCTGCCATACACAGTCGATCTACGCTCGAAGGTTCGTGAGCAAGAATCCCGCCACCAACGGCGAAACCACTTGAGACGAGGGCGCGCCCGAAGATCGGCGAATGGATTTCCGATAGCGGGAGCCATCCGGTTATCGTCTGACCATTCAGGCAAACCAGACCAAGCGCGGACTGGCCACAGCCAATTTCGACAGCCTTGATCCATGCCGGACGGTGAAAAACCTGCCCTTCGAAGTCATCGACAAACGTTTCCAGGCGTGCACACTCGTCAGGATCGTGCAGGTCCGCAAGGCGAACGTCCGGATCTGAACTGGTTACATCGCTCATGATGGCCAATTCGTTGCCTTAGCCCTTTCCAACCCAGCCAGCGTATCCATTCGGCCCCAGGAAAAATCGCCCAACAGCCGCGCGATCTTGCCATGCATGTTTGACAAATTCGTATAGTGCCTGATGCGCGATTTTACCGGCGCTTTCGCGACCCGCGGCTGTTCGGGATCGACTTCCCACGGGTGGAAATAGAATATGGCCGGTCTCTCTTCGTCGCGATTTACCTGACTGATCGCCCATCTCGAAAATGCATAGGGCAGCACACGGAAAAAGCCTCCCCCTCCCGCGGCCAGCCTGCGGTTTCCAAGCATCGCTGTCGTGACCGGGATTTCCACCAAGTCGCTGCCCATGACTGGATTGAAGGCAAATCGCGGTGCCTCCCGCCATCCGTAATGGTCATGCACGATTGGGGCTACACTGGAAGAATAGCTGTAGCCGTGCTCGGCGAGGATGGCATGCGCCCAGCTGTTGCGGCCGTCGATCGAAAAGCTCGGGGCGCGATAGCCCGTGACCTCTTTACCGCCAGCATCTTCGAGGATGGCGCGCGTCTTCGATACGTCCTCAGAGAACTGCTCCGGCGTCAGGGTGAACACCCGTGCGTGATCATATCCGTGACTGGCCAGCTCATGACCGCGCTCGACAATTGCCCGCATCGTGGGTCGATTGCGTTCTGCAATCCAGCCTAGCGTGAAAAATGTCGCTTTCACCCCGGCATCGTCGAACAGATCTAGAATGCGCGCAACATTGTCGCCTACGCGCAATTCGAGCGAATCCCAGTCGGACCGTTTGATTGTCCCTTCGAATGCGCCGACCTGAAACCAGTCTTCTACATCGACGGACATGCCGTTGACGATGGCGGGCTGACTCATCTCAACCTCTGCCCACCAAGATCAAGCCGCTTCGCGATCGTCAGCATTCTCGAAATAGGCGATCATCATCGTCAGGACCTGCCTTAAAGACCGCTCCTGTTCGTCCAGACGCGCTTCGAGGCGTTCGAATTGCCCATTCGACCCTTCGCCGACATTGGCGTCACCTCGCTGGCGGATCAGGGCATCAAGCTCTTCACGGAGGCCCTCGATCTGCGCATCGCGTTTCGAGAATTCTTCCCGCAACCGCGACAACTGACTCTCGCTCAGCCTGCCCGAAGGAGCCGTATCCGTACCAGCATCGGCTTCGCTGCGCACCTTGGCGATCGCATCGCCGGCCGGAAGGTCGCGATCCGGCTTTGGGCGGGGTTCGGACGACGCGGATGTTTCGACGGTATCGCGCTCTATTTCCTCGACTACTGTCGCCAGCATGGCAGGATCGAGGACGTCCTGTTCCTCCATCGATCCCAGCAGCATGAGCCGGTTCATGATGTGATGGATCCGCCGCGGGATGCCACCACTCGCCGCGTGAAGAGGCGCCCAGAGTTCCGGATCGAAGCCCGGCGTGCCGTTCCATCCGGCGTGCGCAAGCCTGTGGGTCACGTAATGCTCGATTTCGTCGAGCTGCATCGGTTCGAGATGATGGGCCGCAATCACCCGCTGGCGCAGCTGCTCGAGTTCTTCCGAATTCGCCAGCAAACGCTTGAATTCGGGCTGCCCCAACAAAAGCGTTTGCAGCAACGGATGCGCGCCGAGCTGGAAGTTCGACAACATGCGCAATTCTTCAATTGCGCCGATCGACAGGTTCTGCGCCTCGTCGACCACCAGCAAGACCCGGCGCCCTTCTCGCGCTTCCTCGTGCAGAAATGCCTCGATCATGCCGAGCGTGTCGGCCTTGTCGGCCCCCGCCGTCTCCAAGCCAAAACTGCTCGCCACCAGTTGGACCATTTCCTGGCTATCGAGCGCGCTGGTCACCACCTCGCCGACCGTCACGCGCTGATTGTCCAGCTTGCGCTTCAAATGCGCGACGAGCGTGGATTTGCCCGCGCCGACTTCGCCGGTGATGACGATGAAGCCCTCGCCCTGGTTCAGACCGTAGCCGAGATAACTCAGGGCCTTCTTGTGTGTCAGGCTCTCGAAATAATAGGCCGGGTCAGGCGTCAGCTGGAACGGGCGCTCGGTAAGGCCATAGAATTGTTCGTACATCATGCGCTTCCGTCAAAAATCGTATCGCAGACCGATCAGTGCGCTGATCGCGCGCAGGTCGGCATTGCTGATTTCGTTGTCGATCATATAGGCAGACAGCGCCGCACGGGCGGAAAGGTTGCGATAAATCAACTGCTCGTACGATACCGAACTGCCCAGCGAGAACGAATTGCCCAAATTGCTGGAACCATTTTTGAACCAGCTGGCGTAGGCATTTGTGCCGAGCATGCCGCGATAAAACGGCGTTTCCCCGCTCAGGAAGAGGTAATAGTTTTCGTCGGTCAATCCGTCCGAAGCCTCGAGGATCGTGCCAGGCGCAGCAATGAACTTGCGGTTGTCGTATCCCCCTCCAATACCGACGCGCGTCCGGCCGATTTCGCGGAAGTAACTCGCGCTAATGCCCCGAGCCCTGAAAATCGAGGACCGCGCCGAACCCAGAACGCCGCCGAGACAATCCGATCCATCGATCAGGCTGGTACAGCCCGTGATATCTCCGGTAATCGGATCGCGAATGACGTTGAAATCCGCCGGCAACAGCGACAGACTGTTCGTCAACCTTCCGCCGAAGCCCTGCAACTGGTCATAGACCGAAACATTGACGTTGCTGCGCTGCGAAGGTTGCCACGAAAAATTGCCGCGAAACGTATCGCTGGCGTAGCGGCGACCGAAGGACGCCTGCAATTCGGTCCGGCTGCTGGGGCGCCAGATGACGCCCACGTCCCAGATCAGGCCATCCGCTTCATAGGCGATGAGCCGCGGGCTTTGCGGATCTGTAAGATACCGACCGTTTTCGTCGATCACCGGATTGCCCTCGGCATCGCGAACGGCATCACGCGAAGAAACTTCGACGTCTTCGTAACCGACGCCGCCGACCAGAGCGAGCGTCCGCGATATGGGATAGGTCACATCGCCGCGGACATGAAAATCGCGCACGCGCTGATCGAGCGTTTCGATATCTTCCTGGTAGAACCCGGCACCGACCCCGAGACCCACGGGCAGAGGGTCGCCGGGAGACGTGGCCGCGCGGACATTGGCGGAATGCGAAATGCTCTCGTCGAACAGATCGTAGATGCGGTCGTCGACGAAGCGTGAATCCGGCTCCTCTACCCTGGTGTATCCGATCTGATAATTGGCATCGACCTGCACGTCGCCGATCCGGTCGGTGTAGCGCGGGCCTGCATACAATGCATAGGTGGTCGTGGTTCGGTCATCGTCGCCCAGCACGGGCACGAAAATCGAATTGCCGTAGCCATCGTAATTCGACCGGCTGGCCAGTGCGCCGGCCTCGATCTGCAACTTGCGCGGCACGATCTCGTAATATCCGCGGGCGATGCCGCTGATGCGATCGTTGCTGTTGGCATTGTCTTCCCACGCAAAATTGCGCTCGTACCGGACTGCAACGGTCGCGCCGCTGCGGCGACCATTGATGCTGGCGTCCACTCCGGCAGCAATCTGCGTGTAGGTGACGAAATCGTCGACTGGTTCGAACTGCTGCGTGAATATCTGCGACGCCTCGATATAGGGATCGATGCGCGTCCGTCGCTGATCGCGTTCGCCGTCGCTTTCCTCGCGAGACTCCACCTGCGCCGACGGTGCAGGACCAGCCTGTGCCATCAGCGGACCCGCCGATGCAAGGGACAGGATCGCGAAGAGATGGCCTGCCCGCGTCACGTATCGCCCTCTCCGTAACCGTAATAGCTGCCGAAGCGGCGGCCGCTCGGGCTGAAAGTCGCATCGTTCAGCAACAGCCGAATGTCCCCGCATGCGGCAAGCAGGTCGAGAGCGTCTTCGATCGCGGCCTTGCCCGTCTGGTCGGCACGCGCGACAAGGAGCGCCTGGCCAACATGCTTGGCCAGCTCGGCGGCAGGTGTCGCGGCCAGCGCAGGCGGACTGTCGAACACGATAATCCTGTTCGGTGCATCCTGGGTCAATCGGGCGAGCACCTCTTTCGTTCGGTCGCTCGCGAGATATTCGCTGTCGCTGCCCGTCCGCGTGCCGGCATCCAGAACCCATAGGCCAGAGATGTCCGTCCCCATCACCGCGTCCTCGACGGAGAGTTCGGGATTGGCCAGTACGTCCATGAAGCCGGTTTTCGCCTCGAGCCCGAGGCGCGCGAGAACGGACGGTTTGCCGAAATCGGCATCGATCAGCAGAATCTCGCTATCGCGCTCGGCTGCAAGCGCGATGGCAAGGTTAAGCGCGCAGAAGGTCTTGCCTTCGCTTTGATGGGGCGAGGAGATAAGCACCCGCCGGGCGAGCGGATCACCCGACGCCCTGGCCGTGGCGAGCACTTGACGCTTCACGATCCGAAATTCTTCGAGAAGGCGCGATGCACCCCCTTCCGGATCGATCAAGCCCTGTTCCCGCAGCAACGACCGAACGATGGCATGCTTCTCGCCGCCAAGCGTCACACCTGTTACCGGCGTCTTCTGGACATCGCGCTTGGTCAGCCCCGCCAGTTCAGACTTTTGAGCGTAACCGTCTGCACGTGCGATCGGCTTGGTTGTAGGGACACGCTTTTTCGGGATGCGCCTGCTATGGTCGTCATCGAGCAGCGGCGGGACCTCCGGTGGCTTCAGGCTATCGAAGCCGAAAGCATTTCCGGCACGCTCGAACAGCGATCCTCGCCGTTCGGACGCTGTCCGTGACGTCGTATGCAGGCTGGCCGGCGAGCGTTTGGGGTCGTGGTCGTTCATGGCCATTGTCCTTACACCACCGATCCGACCTGCACGAGCGACACGATGAGCAGCAGGGCGCATAATCCCGCCAATCCACCCAGTCCCATCGCAAATTGCCTCGTCCGCTGCTTTTGCAGACGTTCGGCCTCGACCGTCCTTGCGCGCGATATCGTCCCGATCACCGGTAAATCGATTGCCCGCTCCAGTCGCTCTGCCGTGTTGAAGCTCGATTTCAGCTGGCCCATGGCGAACGCCACGCCTGCGCCGATCAGCAGTCCCGCCAGCATGACGCCAACCAACAGCAGCGGCCGGTTCGGTGCGCTCGGGGCCACCGGCATGGTCGGCGGGTCAATGACTTCGAACTGGAAGGCGCTGCGCTCGGTTTCCACCTCGCCTCGCAGCCGCATCTCCTCGCGGTCCGTGAGCAGCTCGTCATAGCGTTCCTTGAGCACTTCGTAATCGCGGCTGATCCTGCTGGCTTCGGCAGCCACTGCCGGTTCGCTGCTCTGCGCGGCCATCAGGTTGGAAATGTCGGACTGCAACGCCGCCTTGCGCGCATGGAGCGCCTGAACGTTCGCTTGTCGCTCGCCCTGGATCGACTGCAGGGACGTATAGGCCGGATTAGGCGCACTGCCCGCCCCGCTCGGTTCGCTTGCGGCTTGACGTCGCAACCCTTCGATCTGTCGTTTCTGCGCCTGAACGTCTGGGTGACTTTCGGTCAATCCACGCGCCCGCATGGCGGTCAACTGCGTTTCTGCTTGCGCCAAGGCGCCGCGCGTGCCGCCCGCTTCGCCCGCGACCGCAATCGATCGTGGTGTCGAGGCAAGCTGGCCATTCACTGCCGCAAGCGCACTTTGCGCTGCCGCGATGTCGGCATCGACACCGCGCATTTCCGTGCGAAGCGCCGTCAGGCGTGTGCCGAGTGCGCCCGTCCCGCCGATCAGTTCGGGATTTTGCGATTCAAACGCAAGCCGCCGCTGCTCGGCTGCCTCGAGCTCGCGCTTGCGCTCTTCCAGCTGCTGATCGAGAAACACCAGCGTCTGGGCCACGTCTCCGCGATTTCCGGCAATGTTCTGGTCGCGGAACAGGTCGATCATCTGCTGGACGACGTCTTGCGCCAGGCGGGCATTTTCCGCATCGCTCAAATTGGACTTGCCGATGCTGCCGGTGATTTCGAACAGATTGTCCTCTTCCGAACGGACCGTGACGTTCTCGGTCAGGCTCTCGACGGCGCTCTGCATTTCGATGTCGGTGCTGACGCTGTCGCCGAGTTGCGTAGACCGGACCACCTTTTCCAGATTGACTGCGCTCGTCAGCGTCTGGCGGACGCGCTGGACCGCCTGCTCACCGTCCCCGGCAATCTCCAGCTGTTGCGAAAGCACGTCGTCGAGCTCGACATAAATACGCGCCTTGCTTTCGTAGCTGTTCGGGATCAGCGCGACGAAGATCCACCCCAGGATGCTGATGATCCAGGCCACGGCAAGCGCGATCCACCGCCTGTTCCAGATGGTGTGTAACGCACTGCGAAGTTCGTCGATAATTTCCTGCATGATCCGGGCTTAGAATGCGCTTTCCGGAATGATGATGACATCGCCCGGCTGCAGCATCACATTGGCATCGCTGTCACCGCGTTTCAGCAGATCGTTCAACCGCAGGTCGTATTCGTCCTGCATTCCCGTCGCCTTGTTGAAACGTATCAGCTTCGAGCGGTTGCCTGCAGCGAATTCCGACAGGCCACCGACCGCGATCATCGCGTCGAGCACAGTCATATTGGCACGATAGGGAAGCGAGGCCGGCTGTTCGGTCGCACCGACAATGCGGATCTGCTGGCTGAACGTCCCGGCAAAACCGCTGACGATCACCGAGACGAGCGGATCTTCGATATACTGGCTCAGGACGCCGCGAATATCTTCTTCCAGTTTGGCCGGCGTCTTGCCTACGGCGATCATGTCCTTGACGAGGGGGATGGTGATCCGCCCATCGGGGCGCACCTGAACCTCCTCGGCACTCAGTTCCGGATTGCGCCAGACATGGATCGTCAGCTCGTCGAGCGGTCCGATCTCGTATTCCTCGCCCGGACCTTCCCGCTCGGCCACGAACGATGCCGGCGGCAGTTCATTGCCTGTTCCGGCATTGCATCCGGTCAGCAGCATGGCTGGCATGGTTAATGCGGAGCAAAGCAGGGGTCGGCGATGGATTTTCATTGGGGATTTCCTGTCGTTGTCTCGATGGGTGGGCACCGGACTTGAGCCCTAGTCACCCCGTATGGACATCCGATTAAGCAAAAAGGGTAAATGTTCCGTTAGTTATCTCTAGCCAAACACGCTTCGAGGCCTTGCCGCGCGCAGGAATTTCAAACTGTCTCAAATCAGGACTTCGGCAGCCGGACCTTGCGCGAGGAAGGCACTCGGCGACGCACTGGCGCCATAGGCACCGGCGCAGAAGACCGCGATTATGTCGCCCCGGCGAAGCGGCTCGCATTCGCCACCGGGTAATTGCGTCGAACCACTGTGCCGAAATTGCCCGAAGCCGCCAATTGGTGATGCAGTCCGCCATCGGTAATGAGAAAGACCTCGCCATGGCTCACTTTGCGATCGATGATCCGCGTCAGATAGACGCCGGCTTCGCCGACAATATACCGACCAAGTTCCAGAAACAGCTCCGCGTCAGCAATGAGGTCCGGCAGATTTTCCAGCCGCTTGGCCAGTCTATCTCCGACGAATTCGATATTTAGAGGCGTATCGCCAGCGAAATAGGGGATACCGAAACCCCCACCCATATTGAGTTTGGGGATAGGCAGACCGGCCTGCTCGGCTATCCGGTGGGCAAGCGCAAGAACATTGGCTTGCGATTCCGCCACCGCCTCCGCATCCAACGCCTGACTCCCGGTGAAAATGTGCAGCCCGCGCCACTCGCATCCGGCATCGACGATCAGACGTGCCAAGGCTGGTACGCGCTCCGCATCGACACCGAATGGCTTTGCCCCGCCGCCCATTTTCATCCCCGAACCGCGCAGTTCGAAATCGGGATTTACGCGGATGGCCAGCCGCGGCACCTTCCCAAGCTTATCTCCAATGTCCAAAGCTCTCTGGGCCTCAAACTCACTCTCGAGATTGAGCGTAACGCCCGCGTCGATGGCAGCTCGCAATTCCGCTTCGCGCTTGCCTGGCCCCGCAAAACTGACACGCGAGAGATCGGCGCCTGCGGCGCGTGCAATCTCGAGTTCGCCGCCCGAAGCAATGTCGAGCCCGTCCGCCAACTTCGACACAAACTCAAGAACGGGTAGGAAACTGTTGGCTTTTATCGCATAATTTATATGCACCCTCTCAGGCATGGCCCTCCGAAGCGACGCGAAGCGCCGTTCGATTAGCGCCCGCGAGTACACGAACAGAGGTGTCGATCCCGCGCGCTCGACCAGTGAACTCGCGGTTTGTCCGTCGATCGCTAACTCGCCATCCAGCGATTCATAGCCGTCAGGTATCGGTCCGATGGGTTTCATGCGCAGATGTCCTGCCACAGTCTGGTCCGGTCTATCTTTCCGTTGGGGTTGAGAGGCATGGATGTGCGCCAGTGGATCTGCTGCGGATGCATAAAGTTCGGCAGGCTATGTGCCAGAGCCTTGGCAAAATCCCGTCGTTGGCCCCCGCCCTCTTCGCCTCGCACGACCAGGTGGATGGCATGGCCCAGTCGTTCGTCGGGCACGCCGAAAGCGACCGCCTCCTGGACCATTCCCGTCGCCAGCGCCGCCTCTTCCAGCTCCTGCGGACTTATCCGATTGCCCGAGCTCTTGATCATGGCATCGCGCCGTCCCACGAAATGCAGCAACCCCTCGCTGTCCCGTACCACCCGATCCCCCGACCATACGGCGGTGCCGCCGTATTGCGACATGGAAGGGGCCGGCTTGAAACGTTCGCGCGTCCGCTTGTCATCCTCCCAATACCCTTGCGCGACGAGTGGACCGCAGTGAACCAGTTCGCCCTCTTCTCCCGGACCGCAGAGCTCGCCACTATCCGAAATGACGAGGATTTCTGCGAACGGGATGGCCTTACCGATCGATGTCGGATGCGTGTCGACCAGGCCAGGATCGAGATAGGTCGAGCGAAAGGCTTCGGTCAGGCCATACATGGGATAGATATCTGCGTCTGGAAATGTCGCCTGCAAATCCTTGACCAGATCGAGTGTCAGTGCGCCCCCGCTGTTGGTTACACGCCGCATGCACGCAGAGGCATCGTCAGCCCATTCGATCTCGGTCAGTTGCACCCACAAAGGCGGCACGGCAGCCAGCGTCGTGATGCCGTACCTGGAGCAGGCCTTCACGACGTCGCGGGGAAACAGATAATCGAGCGGCACGACACAGCCGCCTGCATACCATGTCGAAAGGAGCTGGCTTTGGCCATAATCGAAACTGAAGGGAAGCACGGCCAATGTGACGTCATCTGCCGCCATGCCCAGATAATGCGCGACGGAAACCGCACCCAGCCATAGATTGGCATGGCTCAGCATCACGCCCTTCGGCCTGCCCGTCGAGCCGCTGGTGTACAATATCGCCGCAAGCGAATTCGGGTCGTGCGACGAAGGCCCAAGCG
The DNA here is from genome assembly GCA_003248395.1 of Citromicrobium sp. Classification (GTDB taxonomy): domain Bacteria; phylum Pseudomonadota; class Alphaproteobacteria; order Sphingomonadales; family Sphingomonadaceae; genus Qipengyuania. Next base: position 19,749 of record QFNA01000059.1, on the reverse strand, counting down.
AGAGATCGGCCGCTTCGACTGCACTCCATGCATCCTCCTCGGCAAAGACCGAACAGGTTGCTGGCACTTCATTTGCCTCAAGCGTCTCGATGCGCGCTTTCGTGCCTATCAGCACGGTGGCACCGCTATCCTGCAGGATGTACGCCGCTTGCGCATGCTTGAGCAGCGGATTGATGGGCACATGGACGACGCCCGCGCGTGCCGCGGCCAGAGGCAGCAGGCAGGTCAATTCGCCCTTGGCCGCCCAGCTGGCAATCCGCGCGCCCTTGTCGAGATTTTCCGCGATCCAGCCCGCAAGCAGGCTTACACGGGATCTTAATTCGCCATAATTAAGCTTGCGATCACGCAGCACCAGGGCATCGTCTTCGGCGTTGCCGCGCTCGGCAAGTTGATCGAGCGGGAAAGGCGTGGGATCAGGCATTGGTGCTCCGACACGGGGAAGTGAAAAAGTGACGATCGCGGTCAGCTATCACGACACGGCCAGCAAACTGCAAGACTTTACCCGGTTTGCTCGCGGCCCCTTCGACCGGCTCGCTTGGTATGCCCTCTTGGCTCGAGACGTGCCGAAGCCTGTGTTCGCCGTAGCTGAAAACGGCTCTGACCGCGTGGCACTGCCGCTCGTCCGGACAAGGCAGGGCGTGGCCAGTCTGACCAACTGGTTCACCTTCACCTGGCGCCATCTGGGCGAGAACAACGCAGCCACGCGTAAACTCCTCACGCATTTGGCGGCGAATCTCCGCAGGAGTGCATCCTTCGCGGAATTTTCCCCCCTGCCCGACGAAGACGGCAGTTGCACGCTTCTGGCCGCGAGCTTCCGTGACGCAGGCTGGCTGGTTTTTCGCGAACAATGCGACGAGAACCATGTGCTGCCGATTGGTAACAGGAGTTTCGCCGATTACTGGGAGGCCCGCCCCGGCCCACTGCGGACCACGGTGAAGCGCAAGGCGAAGAAGGTCGACGTGGAGATCCTGCCCCGCTTCGATGAACGCACCTGGGGCGAGTATCGCCGAGTCTACGACGAAAGCTGGAAACCGGCGGAAGAGCGCGCTGATATTCTCGAAGACTTCGCCCGTGCCGAAGGCGACGCGGGTCGCTTGCGCCTGGGCGTAGCCTATCACGCAGGCGAACCGGTCGCTGCGCAGTTCTGGACGGTAGAGAATGGGACCGCCTACATTCACAAGCTCGCGCATACGCAGGCTGCGCAACAATTGTCCGCTGGCACCGTGTTGAGCGCTGCAATGTTCGAATATGTCATGGAAATGGACAGGGTCGATCTGATCGATTTCGGGACCGGGTCCGACGCCTACAAGGCCGATTGGATGGATCATATCCGCCCGCGCTTCCGCCTGTCATGCTATGATTGGCGCAATCCGCGCACCTGGCCGGCAATTGCCAGGGCCGCACTCCGGCGGCTTGCGCCTCCGTCGGCGCGGGGCTAATGGCAACGCCGTTTTATGAGCAGGGGACTTTTGCAAGCATGACCGGCAAAACTGCCACCGCAGACCCGACCGGCCCTAGCCGCAGTGAAATCGATCAAACCCTGCGTGCGGTCTTGCGCGATGTGCTCTCGCTAGAGGCGGATCAAGTCGAAGGCTTCGATCAGGATTCGGGGTTGTTCGGCCATTTGCCTGAGCTGGACTCGATGGCCGTTGCGACGCTTTTGACCGAGATCGAGGACCGGCTCGATATCATCATCGATGACGAAGACGGAAAACGGTCGGGGCCTGAGCCTTTCAATGTATCGCAGCTGGCCTTGCCCGATGCCTGACGGCACTCTGGGCGAAGAGATGCTGCTCGCGTTCGACCGGACACGCGACGTTCGCATTCTGATTATTCCGCCGCTTTTCGAAGAGGCGAACAAGTTTCGCCACCAGACCTTTGAATTCATGCGAATTCTGGATGAGCGTTGCATCGATTGCATGCTCCCCGACCTGCCCGGATGCAACGAAAGTCTGGCTCCTCAGGCGGGGCAAACGCTAGGCTCATGGCGCAAAGCGGTCGCGGCCGCCGCTTCACACGTTAACGCCACCCATGCGATTGGCATCCGTTCCGGCTGCTGGCTCATGCCGCCCGATCTTCCCGGGTGGTCCTACGCCCCCGTCGAACCCGCCCGTATTCTCAAGGGTCTCGTACGCGCTCGCATGATCGCCTCGCGCGAGGTCGGGATAGAGGAGACGTCGGAGAGTATTCTCGACAACGGGCGATCGGTCGGGCTCGAAATGGGCGGGTGGCATCTGGGTGCCGAACTTGTGCGAGAATTCGAAGCTGCGCTGATCGCGCCGACACCCGATCACATCATGATCGAACACTCGGAAATCGGTGGCAAACCCCTCTGGCTCTCGGCTGAAAATACATGCGATCTCGCGCAAGCCAAAGCGCTTGCTGATCGCATCGGTGCGGATCTGGAAACAGTATGAAGCGTCGTGCCTTGACCTTTGACTGCAAAGGGGAAACCTGCGCCGCAACTCTCGATTCCGCTTGCGGCACAACAGGTCTGTTGATCGTCAGTGGAGGTAACGAAATTCGAGCTGGTGCATTCAATGGCCAGGCTCGACTTGCCGCGGAGATCGCGTCCGCCGGTTACCCGGTTTTCCGTTTCGACCGCCGCGGAGTCGGCGACAGTTCGGGAGCGAATGCCGGATTTCGCAGTTCCCTGCCCGATATCGCTGCAGCCCTGCAGGCTTTCCGCAAGGAAGTACCGCACATTGAGACGATCGTCGGGTTCGGGAATTGCGACGCGGCCAGCGCGCTGATGTGCGGAGCGGCTGAGCTCGGGTTCGACGCTCTCATCCTCAGCAATCCATGGACGATCGACGAACGCGAGGCGAATGCCCTGCCCCCATCCGGCGTCCGTGCACGCTATCTCGAAAAACTGAAAAATCCACGCGAAATCGGGCGGTTGCTGCGAGGCCGTGTGAATATACGCAAACTCGCGAGTGGCCTCGTCAATGCGACCGGGAAAGATCGCACAACGTCAAGCCTTGCTGGGGACATGGAGCGCGGACTCGCGGCATTCGATCGGCCCGTTCGCATCTTCCTTGCCGAAAACGATCGCACCGCAAAGGTATTTGCGCAGCGCTGGGACCCGCAAGATCCGCGTCTTTTTCGCTGCCAGTCTGCTGGTCATGCGTATGTGGAGCCCCACGCACGCGCCTGGCTGCGCGAACAGATCCTCGCCGGTCTCGCTAACGCGTGAAATAGCTCGTCAGCTCGACATGCGTCGACCAGCGAAACTGGCCAACCGCACGCAAGGTTTCGAGCCGGAATCCCGCATCGCACAGGACTTTCGCATCCTTTGCCCAGCTCGCCGGGTTGCAACTGACATAGGCAACGCGTTCCGCCCTGCTCGCGGCGATCTGCGCCACTTGCTCCCGCGCACCAGCGCGAGGTGGATCGAGCAGAAGGCCGGCGAACTTGCCCAGTTCATCGCTCTGCAACGGGTTGCGAAACAGGTCACGGTGCATTGCCTCGACCGGCACGGCGTGCGCATTAGCCGCAATCTTGCATGCAAGATGCGCATCGCGTCCCGCCTCGACCGCCAGCACCCTGGTCGGATTCGCCAGCGCGAACGAGAATGTACCCAGTCCCGCGAACAGATCGGCGACGCTCGCTGCACCGTTTAGAAACGCTCTGGCATCGCCTACCAGACAATCCTCGCCGTCCTTGGTCGCCTGGAGAAACGCCGAGGGCGGCAATCCCACGGCGATACCATCGAGCGTGATCGTAACCGGCTGAGGTTCCCAAACGCTCTCCGCACCATAGCCCTGATCAAGCGCAAGACGCGCCAGCCCGTGATCGCGCGCGAAATCGAGCACGGCTTGCGTTGCGTCCAGACCCTCCAGTTCCAAACCGGAAATCGCGCAATCGACGCCCTGATCGGCTAGCGTCAGCGCAATATCGATCGGCGCCTTGCCACCATGTGCGCTTACCAGTCGACGAAGCGCTGGTACCAGTGCGAGCAATTCCGGTCGCAGGATGTGGCATTCGCGCATATCGACGATCCGATGCCCGCGCGCCTCGCGGAAGCCGATGACTGCGCGTTTGCCGATCTTCTGCGCGTGCAGCGTTGCGCGGCGGCGCGTGTTCGGTGGGGAGAGATGCGTTGGCAAGAGCTCGCCGACGGCGATGTCCTGGGCAGCCGCCGCGTTGGTGACGCGCTCGGTCACGAAGGTGCGCAGCGTTTCCTCGTCGGCATGCTGCAGCTGGCACCCGCCACAGCCCTTTTGCGATCCTACGGCAAAATGCGGGCACGGCGGCACGACGCGATGCGGTCCCGGAGTCACTGCGCCGCTCTCCGCCACGACGTCTCCCGTGACAGCGCCGGCGACATGCCGTCCAGTTTGCGTGACGCCATCGCCCTTTGCGGCGATGCGCAGAATGGTTTGCGACCCGCTCATGAAAGTGACGTCATGGCGTCGGAGACACTGTCGGCCAGATCACCCGCTGTGAAAGCTGGACCGTTGAGGCGGGCAGACTCGTTGTGCAGGGCGAAAGCTTCGCGCGCAGCACGCCCGACATCGCCATGGACGGCAAGTCGCGCAGCCAGAATTCCGGCCAGCACGTCGCCCGTTCCCGCGGTCGCGAGCCATGGCGAGCCACGGTCGAAGAACCAGCAGCGACCATCGGCGAAAAGCATGCTGTCGGCCCCTTTCGCCAGCACGGCCATGCCCGTGACGTCATGAAGTCCGCGCGCCTGTGCCAGCTTGCCGCTCGCAGCAATCCCGAATGCCGCACACAATGCAGCCAGTTCGCCATCGTGCGGTGTCAGGCAAAGCTTCGTGACGTCCACGCCTTCGATGACGTCAGGGTCGAGCAGGTGGAGCGCGTCGGCGTCGACCACACAGGGTTTCGCGCAGTCGATCGCGAGCAGCAGCTTTTCGCGCGCATCCTTGTCACGACCCAGCCCCGGCCCGACGAGGATGGACGATAGTCGTTCGTCAGCCAGTGCGTTCTTTAGATCGCTCGGATCCCAGACGAGGTCTGCCGACAAGTCGGGATGCGCATGTGCAGCCAGCAGTTTCACATATCCTGCACCCGACCGCATCGCCGCACGCGCCGCCAGTATGGCCGCGCCCGGCATGTCCCCGCCGATCACCGCGACCAGACCGCGCGAGTATTTATGCGCGTTGGCTTGCGGTGCCGATGGCGCAATTTCCCCGGCCCGTCTGGCTCCCGTCGCCCCGAACTCCAGCCCGATGTCGACAAGGCGCAGCGTGCCCATTCTTGCGGCTGACGGCATCAGGAAGTGCGCCTGCTTGAACGCACCGAGCGCCAGCGTGAGATCATAGTGGGCGCACGGTCCGAGTATACAACCGGTGTCGCTCTCGACACAGCTAGGCACGTCGATAGCAATTTTAAAACAGGAATTTGCCGACATTTGTTCAAGTAAATTCTTGAATGGATCATCGACCCTTCGCGACAGGCCTGATCCGAACAGGCAATCGACGACGACGGGGTCGCCCAGCGTGCCCCCCGCCTCGGTCGCTCCATGATAGGCCTCTCGTACCGCTGCCGCAGTTTCGGTCTCCGGCTCCACCGGCGCGATCACCGTCACGCTGTTGCTGCGCTCCCTCAACGCCTCGGCAATCACATAGCCGTCGCCGCCGTTATTCCCCGGGCCGCACAGCACGGTCACCGGTCGCCCTGCGGCAACGCGATGGACCCACTCCGCCGCGCCTCGTCCGGCGCGCTGCATCAACTCCAGTTCCCTCGTGCCGCGCGTGATCGATGCGCGTTCCGCCTCGCGCATTTCGGCAACCGTCAATACGGGATCATTCATCGCCGGCTTGTGCGGGGAAGCGATACCGATCGTCGCCGATGCTTACCACGGTGAAGCCTTGCTCGGTCTGGCTTCGCGCGACGTCCGCCCCGTCATAGCTTGTCGGCAGGGATCCGCCTTCCAGCCTCCGGAATCCGCCATCGGGATGAAACACCACGCGCACCCCGCCGCTGTCCATGACCATGCAATCGGCGCTGAAATCCTCCGCCCCGTCGAGTGCACATTCGACCGGCTCGCCGCCCTGCTCGGCAATATCGGGCGCTGCGTCGGGCGGTCCGCACCCGGCCAACGGGAGGGCCGCCAGACCGGCCAGACCCAGTCGATACGTCAGTTTCGATCGCATTTGCCGTCGCTGCCACGTCCGCGCAGCAGGGGCAAGTGTCAGCGCGCGCTGATTTGCGATACGTCGCGCACCGCCCCGCGCGCTGCCGATGTCGTCATCGCCGCATAGGCCTCCAGCGCCGGAGACACGTTGCGCTCGCGCGGTTTTACCGGGGTCCAGCCCCGTTCTTCCGCCCTGGTACGCCGTTCGGCCAGTCGTTCGTCCGACACCTCCAGCGCAATGGTGCGATTAGGGATATCGATCGCGATAATGTCGCCATTTTCGACCAGGCCGATCTCGCCGCCTTCGGCCGCTTCGGGCGAGACATGACCGATCGACAGGCCCGAGGTTCCGCCCGAAAAACGCCCGTCGGTCAGCAGGGCGCAGGCCGCGCCCAGCCCCTTCGACTTGAGATAGCTGGTCGGGTAGAGCATTTCCTGCATTCCGGGCCCGCCTCGCGGTCCTTCGTAGCGAATGACCACCACGTCGCCCTCCACCACCTGTCCGGTCAGGATAGCGGTCACGGCATCGTCCTGGCTTTCGTAAACCTTGGCCGGCCCGGAGAAGGTGAGGATGCTCTCGTCCACCCCGGCGGTCTTCACGATGCATCCGTCGCGGGCGATATTGCCATACAGGACAGCCAATCCGCCGTCCTTGCTGAACGCATGCTCGGCGGAGCGGATCACGCCGCCCTCGCGGTCGAGATCGAGATTCTCCCACCGGCGCGACTGGCTGAAGGCGGTCTGTGTCGGCACGCCGCCCGGCGCGGCGGAATAGAATTCGCGTACCTTGTTGTTCTGCGTTCGCCCGATGTCCCAATCGTCAAGAGCATCGGCCATTGTCGGAGAATGTACGGTCGGCAGTGCGGTGTGCAGCAGACCGGCCTTTTCCAGTTCGCCGAGGATCGCCATGATCCCGCCGGCGCGGTGGACGTCCTCCATATGCACGTCGTTCTTGGCCGGCGCGACTTTCGACAGGCACGGGACCTGCCTGCTCAAGCGGTCGATATCGCGCATGGTGAAATCGACGCCCGCCTCATGCGCTGCAGCCAGCAGGTGAAGCACGGTATTGGTCGACCCGCCCATCGCGATGTCGAGGCTCATGGCGTTTTCGAAGGCTTCGAAACTCGCGATCGAGAGCGGCAGCACGCTTTCGTCGTCTTCCTCGTAATAGCGTTTCGCTAGCGTGACCACGAGCCGGCCGGCCCGCTCGAAGAGCCCTTGCCGGTCGGCATGAGTCGCCAGCGTCGATCCATTACCGGGTAGCGACAGGCCGAGCGCCTCGGTCAGGCAGTTCATCGAATTGGCCGTGAACATGCCGCTGCAACTGCCGCAGGTCGGGCAGGCGTTTTGCTCGATCGCGGTGACTTCCTCGTCGCTATAGGTCTCGTCGGCTGCGGCCACCATCGCGTCGACCAGGTCGAGAGCGACCTCCTTGCCCTTCACCACCACCTTGCCCGCTTCCATCGGTCCACCGCTTACGAACACCGCCGGGATGTTCAGCCGCATAGCCGCCATCAGCATGCCCGGCGTGATCTTGTCGCAATTGGAAATGCACACCATGGCGTCGGCGCAATGCGCGTTGACCATATACTCGACACTGTCGGCAATCAGGTCGCGGCTGGGAAGCGAATAGAGCATGCCGTCATGCCCCATGGCGATCCCGTCATCGACCGCAATCGTGTTGAATTCCTTGGCGACGCCGCCCGCAGTCTCGATTTCGCGAGCAACAAGCTGGCCGAGGTCCTTCAAGTGGACATGTCCGGGGACAAACTGGGTAAAGCTGTTCACAACCGCGATGATCGGCTTGCCGAAATCGCCATCCTTCATCCCCGTCGCGCGCCACAATCCGCGCGCGCCGGCCATGTTGCGACCGTGAGTGGTGGTGCGTGAACGATAGGCGGGCATGCAACATCTCCATTGAGCGTCTCATGCGTAGCAGAGTGGGGCGGGCAGACTAAGGCAAGAACATCGCGACCGCGCAATAGCGTGGCTTTAAACCTCCAGCGCGACCCTGCCCATGACGTCGGCCAGCAAATTGGCCCAGCGCGCCTGCCCGGCTGGCGTCGCAATCTGGTCCTGACGAATTTCGACCGTGCAATAGGGGATGCCCCGGGCCTCTGCATGGCGGTCCATAGTCGCATTGAGCTCCTTGCCCGAATAGGGCTCATTGTCGCCTACGGTCAGCCCTTGTTCGCCAAACAGCCGGATGGCATGCCGCGCGGCCCGGTCGTCCTGATTGTAAAGCAGCCCGACTTCCCACGGCCGATCTTCGCTTCCCGTTTCCAGTTTCGGCGTGAAGCTGTGCACGGCCACGATCATGCGCGGCTTCGCCCGGTCGACCAGATCGCCCAGCGCCTTGTGATAGGGCCGATGAAACCGCTCCAGTCGCATGCCCAAATCGGCGCCGATATTGCCCGGGATCAACCGTCCGTCGCTCTCGCTCGGCACGACCGACGGGTCGTCTTCGTTACGATGAAGATCGCAAACCAGCCTGCTCACGGTGGCGATATGAGCGGGCATGGCGTGGCGTCGCGCCAGCCTGTCGGCGAGACCCTTCACGCCGATATCGACTGCGATATGCGTATCGAGCAATTTGGGATCGATCCCCAGCTCGACGTCGCCCGGCACGAAATTGGAGGCATGGTCGGCGACGCAGATCAGTCCACCGGGCCGCAGGTCGTCAGCATTGACCTGACGATACGGCAAATTGTCGATCATCATCGAAGTTGTCCCCTTAACTGCCACCAGCCCGGATGCTCTTCTGCGATCCGGTCGACCGCCGCGTCCCTTGCGGCTGAATTCTCGAACAGCGCGAAACAGGTCGCGCCCGAGCCAGACATACGGGCGAGAATCGGCGAAGTTCCGCGCAAAGCCGCCAGAACGCCGGCGATTGCGGGGCATAGCGAAATCGCCGGCGTCTCGAGATCGTTGCGTCCGGCCAGGGCGATGGTCCGCGAATCGCCCTCGGGCAAAGCACCGCGGTCCTCACCGTCCCAGCGTCTGAAAACCGGACCTGTCGCCAGCGGAACGCGCGGATTGACGAGCAGGACGGGCATTCCGGCAAGGCTGTCATCGGCAGGTTCGAGCTCGGTTCCCGTGCCCCTCCCGATGCAGGTGCGGCTCTCGACGCAGGCGGGGACGTCCGCGCCAAGCTTCGCCGCACGCTCGCGCCAGTTATCGGGCAGTCCGAAACGCTCACGCACGATCCGGAAGACCGCCCCCGCATCCGCCGAGCCCCCGCCAAGCCCTGCTGCAACGGGCAGGTTTTTCTCCAGGGCGATTGCCAGTCCATCCGCCCGCGGCAGCTTGCCGAGCGCCTTGGCCACGAGATTGTCGAACGGATCGTCCAGGCCACCCGCAAACTCGCCCGAAACCCGCACGCTGTCCTGCTCGGCGGCACTTGCCGTCAGCACATCTCCCGCATCGACAAACGCGAACAGCGTCTCGAGCTCGTGATACCCGTCCTCGCGGCGATCCCGGACATGCAGCGCAAGGTTGATCTTGGCGTAGGCGGTTTCGCGCATTGCTGTTGCCAATTAACCTTTGACGTTGGCGTCGAATTTGGCTCGGTCCAGTAACTCTCCACGCCGCTTAAAAACCTCAAGCGTCCGAGCGGCAGCCTCGCCAAAGCGGCTCCAGACTGGCGTGTCGATGAGTTCCTCAACCGTCCAAGGCATTGGATCGGGCGTCGCATCTGCAGCCTCATTCCATTCGTCATGGAATCGCAGGATCGCAGCCTGCTCAGATCTCGTGAAAACGGGCTCGCAATAAAGGTCGATATCGACGACCTTATAATCGTCATCTTTCGTGCGCACCCAGTCGGCCCACTGCTCAATCATTTCCGCAGGGACAAGTCCTGGAGATCCAGCATTGACCAGATTCTTCTCATAGGAGCGCTGGCGATCCGCAGATGATGCAGTTTCTAAATACCACATGATTTGCGCTCGAACGCGGTATTTGATTGTCTGCTCGTCTACATCTCCAGACATATTTCCTCACATATTCGGATAGTTCGGCCCGCCGCCACCCTCGGGCGTAGTCCATTCGATATTCTGGTTCGGGTCCTTGATGTCGCAGGTCTTGCAGTGGACGCAGTTCTGCGAATTGATGACGAACTTCGGTTCCTCGCCGTCTTCGCTCACCCATTCATAGACCCCTGCCGGGCAATAGCGGGTGGAGGGCCCCGCAAACACTTCGAGTTCGCTCGCACGTTGCAGTTCCATGTCCTTGACTATCAAGTGACAAGGCTGATCTTCGGCGTGATTGGTGTAGCTGTAACTGACGCTGGTCAGCCGATCGAAACTGAGCACGCCGTCGGGCTTGGGATAGGCGATGGGCCGGTGAAGATCGGCGCGCTGGATCACCTCGTGGTCGCGATGGTGCTTCATCGTCACCGGCAGGCCGATCTTGAGCTGCCGCATCCACATGTCGATGCCGGCAATGATCGTGCCGAGATCCCCGCCGAACTTGGCGACGGCGGGCTGCGCGTTTTTCACTTTCTTGAGCTCGGTAGCGATCCAGCTTTCCCGGACGGCCGTATCGTATTCCATCAGCTCGCTGTGCTCGGTGCCTCCGGCGATCGCGGCGGCCACGCTCTCGGCGGCCAGCATCCCGCTCTTCATCGCGGTATGCGTGCCCTTGATCCGCGGCACGTTCACGAAACCGGCGGAGCAGCCGATCAGCGCGCCGCCGGGGAAGGCAAGCTTGGGCACGCTCTGCCAGCCGCCCTCGTTGATGGCCCGCGCGCCATAGGCGACGCGTTTCCCGCCCTCGAGGATTTCGGCAATCGCCGGATGGTGCTTCCAGCGCTGGAATTCCTGATAGGGCGAAACATAGGGATTCTTGTAATCGAGCGCGGTGACGAAGCCGATTGCCACCTGCCCGTTCGCCTGGTGGTAGAGGAACCCGCCACCCCAGCTATCGCTCTCGGTCAGAGGCCAGCCCTGCGTATGGATGACCCGGCCCGGCTCGTGTCTTTCGGGATCGATGTCCCACAATTCCTTGATCCCGAGACCGTAGACCTGCGGCTGGCAGTCTGCCTCCAGATCGTATTTGCGCTTCATCTGCTTGGTCAGATTGCCGCGCGCACCTTCCGCGAACAGCGTGTATTTCGCCTGGATTTCCATGCCCGGCTGGAAATCGCCCTTCTCGCTTCCGTCGGCGGCGATGCCCATGTCCTGCGTAATCACGCCCGCCACGGCGCCGTTCTCGCCAAACAGCACTTCCGATGCCGGGAAGCCCGGGAACACCATGACCCCCAGCGCTTCTGCCTGCTCGGCCAGCCAGCGGCACATGTTGCCCAGCGAACCGGTGTATTTCCCGTTGTTCCCCATGAACGGCGGCAGCATGATTTCGGGCAGGTTCGACTTGCCCGTCGCCGACAGCACCCAGTGGTGGTTCTCGGTCACCGGCACCTCTGCCATGGGGCAACCCATGTCGCGCCAGTCTGGTAGCAGTTCGTCGAGCGCGATCGGATCGATCACCGCGCCCGACAGGATATGCGCGCCAATCTCGCTGCCTTTTTCCAGCACGACGACTTCGAGTTCCTCGTTGATCTGCTTCAGGCGGATCGCAGCGGAAAGGCCCGCCGGACCACCGCCGACGATCACAACGTCGCAGGGCATCGATTCACGTTCGCTCATGTCTCTCTCTTTTCGTCGCAGAAGGCTTGCCTACGCCTTGATTGCTGGGCGGATTGAGGTCAAGACCCGCGCCTGAGCGAATATGACGACAGCTGGCCAGCACTCTCCCGCATTCGATACTGCCGATGCGCTCGAAGCAGCGTTCGACTGGTGGCGCGATGCGGGCGTCGACATGGACTTTACGAACACGCCCGTTTCCTGGCTGGCGGAGCCCGAAGGTGAAGAAACCGTAACGGCGCAGCCGCAGAAAAGACCCAAGCCGCCGCCGAAGCGAACTCCGCTGGAACGCGCCTTCGCGGCCGTGTCTCAGGCCGCTCCTATCGGCGGCGATCCTCGGCGCGCAGCTTTTCGTCCTGATTCCCCAGCCCCATCCCGACGATGCCGAGGGCCTGCTCGATGGCGGTGCAGGTCGGTTCCTGTCCGCAATCCTGCGTGCCATGCAGGTCGAGCCGCACGATGCCTATCTGGCCAGCGCGATCCCCGCGGCCACTGGCCACCCCGACTGGGCCGATCTCGCCGCGCGCGGGCTGGCTGGCGTGACGCGCCATCACTGCAATCTGGTTGCGCCGGGACGCATCCTCGTCTTCGGGCGAGAGCTCGCGCCGCTCTTCGACATCGCCGCCGACGACCGCCGCAAGCCGCAATATCTCACCCTGGGCGAGCGCCAGCTACCGCTGCTGCTGGCACCCAGCCTGGAAGAACTCTCGCGGACGCCGCAGCGCCGCCGCACTTTCTGGAACAGCTGGTTGGATTGGACCGCATGACCAAACTTCGTCTCCTCACTCTTGCGGTGGCCTGCGCTGCCAGTTTCGGCGCTGTGCCGCTCGCCGCGCAACAGGGTGACAGCGTCGCCTATTTTACCCGGTCGCATTCGGCGGCCCTGCCGCAGCTCCTCTCGCAGGACGACCGGCTCTATTACGCCTCGCTGTTCGAAGCGATCGACAGCCGCAACTGGGACCGCGTGGAGATGATGCTGCTCCAGCGCGCCGACGGTCCGCTGCACGGGTCGGCACGCGCCGCCTACTACCTCCACCCCGAAAGCCCGCGGATCGATATCGGGCGTATCGAGGACTGGCTGCGCCGCTATTCGCAATCGCCCGAGGCAGAGGCAATCGTTCGCCTCGGCCAGACCCGCGGCCTCAGCTTCATGCCATCGCTTCCGCCCGAAGGGCAGCTGGTCAGGCAATCGGGGACCACTCGGCGCACGCTGCCGCGCTCGACCGATGACGGCACGATGCCCGGTAACGTGTCCAGCGCAATCCTCCAGCACATATCCAACGACGATCCCGATGGTGCGCGGCTGCTGCTCGACGGGGTGGACGCCTCGCTCTCGCCGCAAGCCCGCGCCGAATGGCGGCAGCGCGTCGCCTGGAGCTATTACATCGAGAATCGCACGCCGGAGGCCTTCGGCATGGCCCAGCTCGTGGCGCAGGGCTCGGGACCGTGGGTGGCAGAGGGTGACTGGGTCGCCGGCCTTTCGGCATGGAAGCTCGGCGACTGCGAAAATGCGGCAACCTTCTTCCGCCGCGCGGCAGCCAATTCGCAGGCCAATTCACTGACGGCGGCGGCGCATTACTGGGCCTCGCGCGCCTTCGTTCGCTGCCGCCAACCGGAAGACGCGGCGGAGCAATTGCGCGGCGCGGCCCGCTTCACCGAGACGCTCTACGGCATGCTGGCACACGAGCAACTCGGCAAGGACCTGCCCCGCGATCACACGGCTCCCGATCTCACCGCACAGGACTGGGACCGGCTCGACAGCCTTCCCGCCGTGCGCGAGGCCGTGATGCTGACAGAGGTCAACCGGCGCGATCTCGCGGACGAGGCGCTGCGCTGGCAGGCGCGGCGGATCGATCCCGTCTCCTACCCCGCGCTCACGCGGCTTGCCCGCGCGCTCGGCATGGCGCAGACGCAGACCTTCATGGCCTACAACGCCCCGCGCGGGGCGGTTTCGCCGCCCAATCTGCGCTGGCCGGTGGCCTATCACGTGCCGCGCGGTGGCTGGCGCGTCGATCCCGCGCTTGCCTATGCCCACGCGCTGCAGGAGTCGAACTTCCGTGAAAGCGTGGTCAGCCCCGCGGGCGCCATCGGCCTCATGCAGATCATGCCGATCGCGCGCCGCGAATATGCCGCATCGATCAACATGAGCGCCAGCGCTGATTTGAAAGATCCTTCGACCAATATAGCCTTCGGCCAGCGCGCGCTCGAGGCGCTCGCCCAGAGCGGGTTTACCAGTGGAGCCCTCCCCAAGGTGATGGCAGCATACAATGCCGGGCCGACGCCCGTTGCGCGCTGGAATTCGGAGATCGTCGACCAGGGCGATCCCCTGCTGTGGATGGAATCGATCCCCTATTGGGAAACCCGCAGCTACGTCGCCATCGTCATGCGCAATTACTGGATGTATCTGCGCCAGGCCGATGCGCAGGCGCCGTCGCGCCAGGATCTGGCCGAGAACGATTGGCCCGCCTTCCCGAGGACCCGCTGATGGCACAAGGACCGGACCGCCCGTTTCACCCGGTCAATATCGCGTTGCTGACCGTTTCCGATACGCGCAGCGCTCGCGACGACACATCCGGCGATATCCTTGCTGGCAGGATCGCCGATGCCGGACATGGTCTCAGCGCACGCGAGATCAGCCGCGACGACCGCAACGAGATCGCGGCGCATCTCCACCACTGGATCGACGATCCGGAAATCGATGCCATCATAACGACCGGCGGCACCGGCCTCACCGGCCGCGACGTGACGCCCGAGGCACTCGACCAAGTCAAGGACAAGGATATTCCCGGCTTCGGCGAGCTGTTCCGCTGGCTCAGCTTCGAAACCATCGGTACCAGCACGATCCAGAGCCGCGCCTGCGCCGTAATCGCGCGCGGAACCTACATCTTCGCCCTGCCCGGTTCGAACGGCGCGGTGAAAGACGGCTGGGACAAGATTCTCGTTCACCAGCTCGACAGCCGCCACCGCCCCTGCAACTTCGTCGAACTGATGCCCCGTTTGCGCGAGCGCTGAAGTTTCAGGTCAAGCGCGTCCGCTTTCGGCGCATGTGGCAAAGGTCGGTTTTGGTTAGCTGTCTCTTCCTTTCCCGCATCCCAGCTTAAGCCCTCCCGTCATCCCAGCGAAAGCTGGGATCGCTCACGGCATCGCGAGATGCTGGAAAAGGGCAGGCAGGTCGGCGGTGACCCCGATGTAAAGCACTCCATCGCGCTTGTTGGTCATGATGTAGACCCAGCCACCCATACTGGTGAGCCAGCATAGGGCTGACAGCGATCCCAGCTTTCGCTGGGATGACGGGCGATAGATGACGAACGTCCGCAATCGCGTCGTTAGCGGGATGACTGCTTTCTCGCTTCGCCAGTCCAAAGCAGTCGCCCCGCGCGCTCCTTAAATCCCGCTGTCCTACAGCGCCTTTCGTGCATAATAGCGCTGATTCGCTTTCATTTCCTCACAGGAGACGCGGATCATGTCCGAAAATGCCGAACCCACAGCCGAACCCATCACCGAACTCCCCGCCCGCGGTTGGACACCCGAGCGCAAGATGCTGTTTCTCGATTGCCTTGCTTCCAGCGGCAATGCCCGCGCCGCCTGCCGCCGTATCGGCCTGTCTGCGGAATCCGCCTATCGCCAGCGGCGCAAGGATGCGCTGTTCGCCCGCGCTTGGGCGGCGGCAGTTGTCCTCGGGCGCGATGCCAGCCAGCAGGTGCTGGCCGACCGGGCGGTCGAAGGAATCGAGGAAGACATCTGGCATCGCGGCGAAGTGGTCGGCACGCGCCGCCGCTATGACACCCGCCTGCTGCTGGCCCACCTCGCCCGGCTGGACAAACTTGCCAGCGAAGATGCCACCGAAGACGCGGCCCATTTCGAAGAGCTGCTGACGCGAATTGGCGATGGAGAAGACGAACAATCCAGTCGTTCGCGCTATATTTCCCGTTCCGCCGACCAGGCCGCAGAAGATGCGCGCCGCCGCGAACTGACCGTGGAGCTCGACGATGAGGACGGAAGCCCGGCCGGGTCCTACGAGGTTCCGGAACGGGAGATCGACAGCTATTTCGGCCATGTTGCAGATGACCTGCGCGCCAGTCTGGCGGAGACCGAGCTGGAGGCCGAAGAACGCGCTCGCCAAACGGCTGCGGAGACCTGGGACAGGCTCGCAAATGTCCGCGATGCGGCCTTCGACAAGCCCGACGAAGGTCGCAAATGCGAATCACCGCAGGACCTGCCCGATGCCGTCAAGGCGATCCTCCTGCGCCGCACGCCCAGCGATGGACTGCCGCCATTTGCGCCTGTCCCGGTTTCGAACCCCAGGACTGCGTCAACTGTGTCAACTTGCGCCCTTGCCCGCACACTGGCCGGGCCCCCGTCGCAGTTCAGGATGATCTCGCGCTCGCCCTTCGATGCGCCGCGCGCCACGCGCGGCCGCTAGAAATTATGCTGGCGAAGATCTTATGTTCCATTTATGTTCTCATAAATGGAACGCCGTCACGAACCTGCCATTCACGGCCGCGGGGCGCAGGGCGCCGAGGTGCCGACGCGCTTCGGCCTGGCGACTCGCGAGGCGGATGGCGACTGGCGCGATCATATGGCGGCGCTCGCCGAAGAGGATGGCAGCTCTGCCCCCAAATTGCGCACCCACGTGACGGAAGAACATCCGAGGACAATCCTCAGCTTCAACCAGTCGCCCGACATCCCCTTCGACCGTTCGATCAACGCCTATCGCGGGTGCGAGCATGGCTGCGTGTACTGCTTTGCCCGGCCCACCCACGCCTATCACGATCTGTCGCCGGGGCTCGATTTCGAAACTCAGCTGTTCGCCAAGCCTGATGCGGCAGACATCCTCCGCGCTACGCTGGCGAAACCCAAGTATCGGCCCAGCCCGATCGCGATGGGCACCAATACCGATCCCTACCAACCTATCGAGCGCGATTACCGGATTACGCGAGAGGTGCTGGAGGTCTGCCTCGATGCACGCCACCCCGTAACGATAACCACCAAGTCCGACCGCGTGCTGGACGATCTGGACCTGCTGGCCGAGATGGCGAAGCGGCGCTTGGTGGCGGTGGCGATTTCGGTGACCAGCCTCGATCCGAAGCTGTCGGGCAAGCTCGAACCGCGCGCAGCTTCACCAGCCAAGCGACTCGCGGCATTGGAGAAACTGGCACAGGCGGGCGTGCCCACCCACTGCTCGGTCGCGCCGGTCATCCCCGCGATCACCGACGAGTTCATGGAGGAAATCGTCCAGCGCGCCGCCGCCATCGGGGTCGATAGCGTGGGCTGGATTCCGCTACGTCTGCCGCACGAAGTCGCCCCGCTGTTCCGCGAATGGCTCTCGGTCCATTACCCCGAACGCGGCGACAAGGTGATGAGCATCGTCCAGTCGATCCGCAACGGCAAGGACAACGATCCCAACTTCTTCACCCGGATGAAACCGACCGGGGTCTGGGCCGACCTCTTCCGCGCAAGGTTCCGCCTGGCCTGCAAACGCGCCGGATTGGGCAAGGCCAAGTTCGAACTCGACTGCACGCAGTTCAGGCCGCCCGCAGTGGGAGGACAGATGCGGTTGCTATGACCCGGCGATGATTCCGCTAGGCTGACAATCGGGTGGGCCGACCGTTTGTGGTCAGCCAGCCATGTCAGAACCTTCGCGGAGCCAGGAGACCGTAGCGATAGGTGATAGTAGGCATCCGTCCGCTTGCCGAGCGATGGGCGCGATAATCGAAATCGAGCCGGGAAAGAAGGGTATTCTCCCGTCCATCTACCGAGCCGTCCGTGACTGCATCGCGGCAATCTTCGTCGACAAAGGGGAAATCCAGCGAGGTGCCATTCCTGAAATTGGGATCGTTGGATAGCCTCGTCCCGACGCAATCGAGATAGGCTACCACGGACTGCGGTACCGGCTCACGTTTTTCCTGCGCATAGCGCGCCTCGTACTCGAGCACATCGAGCGCACGGTCGAACATCCGGTCGGACCGTGGACGATCCCGGCGCAGCCATTCGGCGAACACCATGTCCGCCTCGCTTTTCACAGTGTCACGAACGGTGCGACATTCGGCGATGCGATCGTCAACGGGCAGGGCCTCGTTGTCGAACAGGCAGGCAGAGTAGTGATAGATGAACGGTACCATCGGCGCGCTCACTTCGAGATCGCGAGATTCGGCCTGCGCCGCGGCGGGAGCCATCGCGCAAACAAGCGCCGATGCCATCGAAAGTTTGACTAGGGATTTCATCTGAATGCACCTCCTGCTGACAACGTTCAAACCGCATCGGTCTGCTGTCAATCAATGCGGCGCTATAGATTACAACGGCTTGCGCGCAGATTGGGTCCCGTCCATCCCGAGGAAGCCCCAGCGGCGGGATAGAGCGCCAAGAACCGGTGGTGCCGGCGCATCGTCCGTCGGACAAGTACCAGAGGAAACGACTCCAACTTCCATACCCGCAGGAAACCCACCGGCGTCTGGTCCGACGTCTTCCGCGCAAGGTATCGCCTGGCCTGCAAGCGCGCCGGTTCGGACAAAGCAAAGTTTAAGCTGGATTGCACGCAGCTCAGGCTCCCCCTCACGGGGAGACTAGAACCCCTCCCCCTCAGCATCCGGCGCAAACCGCACCAGCCTGCTGTCCACCAAGGCCGCCGTCCGATTCACCACCGCCCTTTGGTAATCCGGATCCTTGATCATCTCGAAGAACGCGCCAGCGTCGGGATACCTCGCCACGAACCCATCGTGCCAGCGCATTGCCTCCGGTCCGGTCACCACCGTCTGGAACGCCCCGCGCCAGACGATGCTGCCGCCCACGCGGCGGAAGATCGGGCCGCTGGTCTTGCCGTATTCCTCATAGGCGCGGCGGCCGCTCCAGCCCTTGCCCGCGTGCTCGTGGCCCTCGGGATAGGCCGCGTCATCGCGATATTGCAGCAGGTTGAGCATGTGGATCGGCTCGTCGCGCGGCAGCTCCTTGAACGCCTCGAAATTGGCGCGGCTCGGGTCGATATAAGTCTGGGTCATGCTGTTCGTCGCCTCGCAATGACGTGGTGGGTTGTCAAACGTCGAGCTCCTGCCACTCTCCCGGTGCGATCCCATCCACGCTCCACTCCCCAATCCGCCAGCGGACCAGCCGCAGCGTCGGCAGGCCCACTGCGGCAGTCATGCGGCGGACCTGGCGGTTGCGGCCTTCGGTGATCTCCAACGCGATCCAGCTGTCGGGCACGCTCTTGCGGTATCGCACCGGCGGGTCGCGCTCCCACACGGGCGGAGGATCGATCCGTTTCGCCCGCGCTGGGCGGGTCATGCCGTCCTTTAACGCGACGCCGCGCGCGAGCTGTTCGAGCGCCTCGTCCCCCGCCTCGCCCTCGACCTGCACAAGATAGGTCTTCGCCATCTTGTAGCGCGGCTCGGCAATGCGCGATTGCAACCGCCCGTCATCGGTCAGCAGCAGCAGCCCTTCGCTATCCTTGTCCAGCCTGCCCGCAGGATACACCCCAGGAACATCGACGAGATGCGCCAGCGTATCCGCCACCCCGTCCTTGCCACCCGTGAACTGCGAGAGCACGCCAAAGGGCTTGTTGAGCAGGATCAGCCGGCTCACCGACCGCTACGGTGCATACAGCTCGACGTAGTGGCACGACGTGCAGCGCCACGCCGCGATCTCGTGCTTGTCGGCCTTACTCGTCTTGACGCCAAGCCAAGACTTTTTCGGTTTGCCCCGGTGCCACACGCTGACCGCCGGCATGCTGTAATCCTCGGCGTCGTTGGTGAAGCCTTCCTCCATCCGTCGCGCACATTTCGGGCACGTCTTGTCTGCCATTCAACCCTCCAGTCGATAGTCGCTGAACCTTTCGCGCAAATCCTTCTTGCTGATTTTGCCTGTGGCGGTGTGGGGAATATCGTCGACGAATTCGACCGCATCGGGCAGCCACCACTTCGCCACCTTGTCCGACAGGAACGCCGTGATGTCGTCGGCGCAGCACTCGCAATCGTCCTTGCGCACGACGAACAGCACCGGCCGCTCGTCCCACTT
>QFNA01000206.1 GCA_003248395.1 Citromicrobium sp. | reverse complement strand
CTCGGACGCGCGCGCGGCCAGCGCCGCCAGCGCCGCGTGGTCGAGCATCGTCCCCGAGGGGTTGCCGGGCGAGGCGAGCATCACCCCCTGCACGTCCGCCGGAATGTCATCGGGCACCGGCTGATAGCGGTTCTCGAAGCGGGTCGGCATCCCCACCGGCTCGACCGACATGGCGCGCAGGATCTGGCGGTAGCTCGGATAGCCCGGCTCGCCCACCGCCACCCGGTCGCCCGCCTCGAAGAGCGCCGCGAAGGCCAGCAGGAACGCGCCCGAGGAGCCCGCGGTGATCACCACCCGGCCGGGGTCCAGCTCGACCCCGTACCAGCGCCGGTAGAGCCCGGCGATCGCCTCGCGCAGCGGCCTCGGCGCGGCGCGCGGCCTCCATCACGTCCATGACGATGAACGGGTCCACCTGGCCGCGTCGTGACTGTCTCATCTGCTGCCCCCTCGGCTCTTCGTCAGGGGGCGCTTGTGGCCGAGCCGCGGGGGACGGGTCAAGCGCCTCGCGCCCCCGGCGCGGGCTGGACAGCGGCGCCCCGACCCGCCAAGGTCGCGCGCGAAACCCGAAAGGACCCGCGATGAAATCCGTGCTCACCGCCGCGGCGCTTGCCGCCGCCGCCGCCCTGCCGCTGACCGCCCTGCCGGCCGCCGCCTTCGACCCGGCGCAGATGACCGACGCCGAGCGCGAGGCCTTCGGCGCCGCCGTCCGCGACTACATCATGGACCACCCCGAGGTGCTGATCGAGGCGGTGAACCACTCGTGGGTCGGCGGCAACCCCAAGGGCGACCTGACCGTGGTCGAGTTCATCGACTATCGCTGCGGCTACTGCCGCAAGATCGCCCCCGAGGTCGATGCGCTGGTCGAGAAGGACGGCAACATCCGCCTGATCCTCAAGGAGTTCCCGATCCTCGGGCAAGAGAGCGAGCTCGCCTCGCGCTATGCCATCGCGGTCCGCCAGATCGCCGGCGACGACGCCTATAAGACCGCGCACGACAAGCTCTACGAGATCCGCGGCGCGGTGACGCTCGAGTCGCTCGGGGCGCTGGCGAAGGATCAGGGGCTCGACTCGCAGGCGATCATCCAGCGGTTGAACACCGAAGAGGTGACGGCCGAGATCCGCGCCAACCGGCAGCTCGCCGAGCAGATGCAGATCATGGGCACGCCGACCTTCGTGATCGGCCCCGAACTGCTGCGCGGCATCCCGTCGAGCGGGCTCGAGGCCGCCGTGACGCAGATCCG
>QFNA01000155.1 GCA_003248395.1 Citromicrobium sp. | reverse complement strand
CACTGCCGAAACGCTGGTCGAAGAGCGCGTCGCCTTCATGGCGCATTACGACAATCTTACCGGTCTCGCCAATCGCCACCTCTTCAACGAACGTCTGCGTACGCTCGTGTGGAGACCTGATATGGCCGCGAAACATATTGCGCTGTTCTATCTCGACCTCGATGACTTCAAGGCGATTAACGATACGCGCGGGCATATCGCTGGCGACATGCTCTTGCGCGAAGTGGCCGAGCGTCTGGCACGCGAGGTTCGTGGTGAAGACCTGGTCGCCCGTCTGGGCGGCGACGAATTTGCCGTACTGATCGAAACCCGTGCAGGCGACAGCCTTCTGATAGAGCGGGCGCACCGTTTCCTGTCGGTAGTGCGCGAGCCCTACGATCTCGACGGACAGGCCTATCGGATCTCGACCAGCATCGGCGTTGCGCGTTGCGATGGCGGGGATTGCAACGCCGAAGAATTGCTCCGGCGCGCAGATCTTGCGCTCTATGCTGCCAAGAAGAAGGGTCGCGACAAGATGGCTTTGTTCGAGCCATCGCTCGATCGCGCAGCGCGCGACCGTCGCCAGCTCGAGAGCGATCTGTCTGGCGCCCTGGCGCTCGATCAGCTAAAGCTCGATTACCAGCCCATCATCGATCTCGACAATGGCAAGACGACAGGATTCGAGGCACTGCTTCGCTGGCAACACCCGCGCCGCGGTCTCATCGCGCCCGACGAATTCCTTCACGTTGCCGAAGAAACCGGACTCATCCTCGAAATCGGTGAATGGGTCATCCGGCAGGCGCTGACCCAAACCAGCTCGTGGCCAGGTGATTTTCGCATCGCCATCAATCTTTCGGCAACGCAGGTGAAGAGCAAGGGACTGGTGGAGGCCGTAGGCCGAACGATCCACGATACGCGCATGGCGGCCGACCGGATAGAGCTGGAAATCACGGAAAACGTCCTGCTCGAAGAGAGCGAGCAATGCCTTGCTGCGCTTGCCAAGCTGCGCGGCTTGGGCGTCAAGATCGCGCTGGATGATTTCGGCACGGGCTATTCTTCGCTCCAGTATATTCGCTGTTTTCCCTTCGACCGGATCAAGATCGACAAGGGGTTCGTCGAGAACATCGTCGACGACGCAGGATGCCAGGCCATCGTTTCGACGATCACGCGCCTCGCCGACTCGTTGGGTATGGAAACGACGGCAGAGGGTATCGAAACGCGCGAACAGCTCGATCTTTTGCGTAAACTGGGCGTGCAGGAGGCGCAGGGCTTCCTGATCGCCCGCCCACAGGCCAGCCCCTCGACGGCGAGCGATTTCGATCTCGCCCCAGTGGACGGCGACGGCGATGATCAGCAGGGCGCGGTGGTCGATTACCGCAAAGCCCGAAAATCGGCGCTGAAGCGTCGGGGAGGAAAAGTAGCATGACAGCGAAGATGATCGCGGCTTGTGCGGCGCTCGCTCTCGCTGGATGCATGCAGGCGAACGCGCCAGGTACAACGACAGGCAGGGCGACTGCCGAACAGGTTGTGCTCGCGGGTGAGTGGCGCGTGGCAGGGCTCGACGGACAGCCCATCGCGGGCAACGAGGGGATAGCCCTTTCTGCGAACGACACTGAAATATGGTGGGAGCCGCAGTGTGCCCTTCAGCGCCGCCCTTATGCGATCGAAGGGCGTGGCTTCCGCTCGGATGCAAGCCGAACGGAGCCCGGACCAGCGTGTCGCATCGCTGTGCCACCCGTGCTCGAATCCATTTGGTCTGCCATCGAGGCCGGCGAACGGATCGAACGCACGCCGCAGAATGGCATTCTGATTTCGGGCGGCGGGCGCAGCCTGCTGTTGTTCTCGCAATAGCCGCAGCGCTCGGCTATCGCGCCGGGCATGACTACGACCACCCGTTTCGCGCCATCGCCCACAGGGCGGCTCCATGTCGGCAATATCCGCACCGCGTTGCACAACTGGATGCTGGCGCGCAAAGCAACTGGCCGCTTCCTGCTGCGTATCGACGATACCGATGCCGAGCGTAGCCGTGAAGAATATGTCGACGCGATCCGCGCCGATCTCGCCTGGCTGGGTCTCGATCCTCCGGCTTACGAGACTGCACAGGAACTGGAACTCAAGCGCAAGATCCAGCTCGGTCGCGGACTGCCGCCGATCTATGATCGCAGCGCACTCGCATTGGGCGAGGAAGGGCGCGCGGCGAAGGAAGCAGAGGGTATCGCACCGCACTGGCGCTTCAAGCTCGATCACAACGAAACGATCGCGTGGGAAGATGGGGTGCGCGGCCCGCAAAAATTCGATCCCGCGACAATGTCCGATCCCGTGATCCGCCGGGCGGACGGCAGCTGGCTCTACATGCTGCCGAGTGCAGTAGACGATCTCGACATGGGCATCACCGATGTTCTTCGAGGGGAAGATCACGTCAGCAACACAGCCGTGCAAATTCAGATGTTTACCGCACTTATTGCTGCACAATTTCCGACGCAGCAAATGCCGCGTTTCGCGCATGAAGCTTTGCTGGTCGGTAGCGAGGGCAAGCTTTCCAAACGGCTCGGTTCGCTGGGATGCGATTCCTTTCGCGAACGGGGCATCGAGCCGCAGGCACTGGTGGCGGTACTTGCGAGGCTGGGCACGTCGCAACCGGTCGAGCCGATCGCCGATCGCAATATTCTGGTCGACAGTTTCGACCTTTCCACTTTCGGTCGTGCACCGGCGAAATTCGACGACACCGAGTTGGAGCGAATCAATGCTGCGCTCGTCCACCAGATGGAATTTTCCGCCGTTGCCGATCGACTGCCCGACGGGATGGACGAAGCCGGGTGGCATGCGATCCGCCCGAACCTGTCGCACATCGCCGAGGCAGCGGAATGGTGGCGCCTTGTCACGGGCCCTGTCGATCAGCCTTCATTCGCCGAGGAGGACCGAGAATTCCTGGGCCACGCGGCGCGCGCGCTCGCATGGGGCGACGATCCGTGGCGCACGCTCACTGGGTCGCTCAAGGAGTCGACCGGGCGCAAGGGCAAGTCACTATTCCTCCCGCTGCGCCAGGCGCTCACGGGGATGGATCACGGCCCCGATATGGGCGAGCTTCTCCCGCTGATCGGTGAATCCGAAGCGCGGACGAGGCTGGAGCGTGCAGCAGGCTTGACCTCAGGCTAACTGGCGCGAAACCGGATTCGTTTTCCGCCTCGTGCGGTCGCCGGCGTCGACCGCCAGCGCATCGCTCAGCCCTGATGCTTTTCCAGCTCGTCGCCGCTGACCGTCACGACATGCAGCAGGTTCGTGCTGCCGGGCGTGCCGAAGGGTACGCCTGCCAATGCAATCAGCTTGCTGCCGGCCTCTCCGAAGCCGTGGCGCAGTGCCATGCGCTTGCCCTTGGCAATCATTTCTTCGAAACTGCCGATATCCTTGGTCGCGACGGCATGTGCCCCCCACAGCAAGGACAGGCGGCGGGCCGTGGTCATGCTGGGCGTGAGGACGAGCATCGGTACGCTCGGCCGCTCGCGCGCGACGCGCCGGGCGGTGCTGCCCGATCCGGTGAAGACGGTAATCGCTGAAACCACCACCGTATCCGCGATCGTCATGCAGGCATGGCTCAAGGCGTCGGCAGTGGTGCGCTCGGGTGGTGTATCGAGGAACCGTACGCGCGGTAGATAGGCCTCGTCTTCCTCGACCTGTTTCGCGATCCGGTGCATGATGGTCACGGCCTCTTCCGGCCAATCGCCCGCGGCCGTTTCGGCAGAAAGCATGACCGCGTCGGCTCCATCATAGACGGCATTTGCGACGTCGGAGACTTCGGCGCGGGTGGGGGCGGGGCTTTCGATCATGCTTTCGAGCATTTGCGTCGCCACGATCACCGGCTTGCCCGCCGTCCGTGCCTTGTTGACGATCTGCTTCTGCAAGGGCGGAACCTCCTGCGGCTCCAG
>QFNA01000058.1 GCA_003248395.1 Citromicrobium sp. | reverse complement strand
TTCGACCAGGCGGATGCCCGCACCGATCGCATGGATCGTGCCGGGCGGGATGAAATACCAGTCGCCCGCCACCACCGGCTTCCAGTCGATCAGGTCGACAATCGCTCCCGACAGCGCGGCATCGCGCACGGTATCTGCGGCCATTGCCTGCCGCAGACCCATCCCGATTTGCGCACCAGGTTCTGCATCGACGATGATCCAGCATTCCTCCTTGCCCGACGCCAGACCGCGCGCCTGCGCCTGCGCATCGTCGGGGTGCACCTGGACCGAAAGCTTCTCCGAAGTGAACAGCCATTTGACCAGCACTGGCAGCGGATCGTCCGCACGGTCGAACCACGCCTCCCCCACCTGCGCGGCACCTGCCCCGAACACCTCCGGCACATCGCGGCGTCCCCACGGCTTTTCGACAAGGTTGCGCTGCAAAAGCTCAACCATGCGCGCCGCGAGGGTTTGTGGAAATAATCGCGTAGAGGCTCATGGGCCGGATTCTGCACGCTCGATGACACAACGGCAAGCGTGCCGTTCCTCTCGCACGGCTCGGTCCGGCAGAAACGAGCGCGGCGTCAGGATCCGCGGTCGCCGTCGCCACCGGCCATTCGTGACATGAGGAAGAGGGAAGAAATAATGAAAATTCGCTCTGCGGGCTGTGCCTAATAGCGCTTCCCGCTCGATGGATGGTGCCCAGAAGAGGACTCTGGTCATTTGACTGCTTCGAGTCCTCGGTCAGGCCGTCATTTTCTTGTTTGTTTTCAGTGGTGGTGAGTGCGAGTCCCAGAAGAGGCATCACATTCGAAATACTTTCCTACGTTTTTTCAAATAGTTAGGAATTTGGCTTTTTGCAAAAAGCCCTCAAAAGGCCCTCAAAAGTCGTATAATGCATTGGTTCGATGCCTTTTTCAGGACTCGGAATTGTCACAGCGGCTTCGAATGGCAAGGAAGTTCAATGTCTCCTTTGCGCCCCCAAATTCGATCGTTCGGCGTTGTCGCCGACGATCCCTATTCCGTTGAAAAAGTCGCTTCGGGAGCGGGCTGATGATCGCGGCTGACAGCAGGCGAGCGGCCTTGCCGCTCCTTTCAGGCGGGTGCGACCCCTGGCATCGGTCGCATCTTTGCCAGCTTGCGAAGGTTCTGGGCTGCGGCGGCGAGGTGGAACTCGTCTTTGGCGCCATTTGGTCCCCGCAGACGCAAGCGGTCCAGCTTGAGGATGCGCTTGAGGTGGGCGAACAGCATCTCGACCTTCTTCCGCTGTCGTCTTGACACGAGATAGGCATCGCTGGTGGCGATATCGCGGGCCATGTCGCGTGCACCTTCATGGAGCGAACGCATGATCTTGCGCGCCGCCAGCTTCGGGGTGCATCGCTCCTTGAGCCCGCAGGCGCCGCAGTCCTTCTCGCGGGCACGATAGCGGATGAAGCCATCGGCATTGGCGCGCGGTCGCGGGGTGCTGAAGTTGCGGTTCGATGGGCGCAGGCGATTGCCGCCCGGGCAGATGTAGCTGTCGTCGTCGTGATCGAAGGTGAAGGCCGATCGCTCGAAGGTATCATCACGCCGCGCGGACTTGTCGAACACCGGAATATGCGGCTCGATGCCGCGATCCTCGACCAGCCAGGCAAGGTTCGGCGCGGAGCCATAGGCGGTATCGGCGACCAGCTTTTCCGGCCACAGGCCGAAGCGATCCTGCGTGCGCTCGATCATCCGGCGCTGGGCGGTGACCTCGGCCTGGCGGATCGCGGTGGTCGCCTCGACATCGACGATGACGGCGTGGTCGAGATCGATCAGGTAGTTGGTGCTGTAGGCGTAAAAAGCCGATCCGCGTGTCGCTGCGGTCCAGCGCGAGGCGGGATCGGTCAGGTTGATGCGCTTGGGCGTCACCGGTGTCGATCCGCCGAACGCGGCATCATCAAGCACCTCGAGATACTCGGCGACAGCGCGCCCGGTGGCCTCGGACGGAAGACCTTCTTCTCCCGGCACCGAACGCTGCCGGTGAACGTCTGCGCGGATCAGGCTGGCATCGACTGCGAACCCCTCGGCCCCGACCAGACCTTCGGCCATGCAGCGCTCGACGGTCAGCTCGAACAGCTTGCGCAAGAGATCGCTGTCGCGGAAGCGACCGTGACGGTTCTTCGAGAAGGTTGAGTGATCGGGCACCGCGCCGTCGAGATCGAGGCGACAGAACCAGCGGTAGGCAAGGTTGAGATGGACCTCCTCGCACAGCCGCCGCTCCGACCGGATACCCATGCAATAGCCGATGAGCAGCATCCGGATCATCAGCTCGGGATCGATCGAGGGCCGACCTGTCGTGCTATAGAACGGCTTCAGATGCTCACGTATGCCATTGAGATCGACGAACCGATCGATCGCGCGCAGCAGGTGATCGCCCGGCACATGATCCTCAATGCGGAAGCTGTAGAACAACGCCTCCTGCATCACCGTCCGCTCGCCCATCATCAGCACATCTCCTGCCTTGCGAAGATCACTGAATCAGCGACTTAGCCCTACTGCAAGGAGAGTTTTTCAACAGAATACGCCCCAATATCGGACACTCGGAGTCGATCGGTAATTTCTCAATAGCTGCCATTTGAGCACCACACGGATGTTGAGCTGCCCTGATCGAAACATTCCGCCAGTCTCGCACGTTAACATGCGAACGGAGAATTTCATGGCGGCACGTGCATATTGGCAGGGACAGATAAGGCTGGCGCTGGTTTCGATACCGGTCGAGATCTATTCGGCGACCAAGGCCGGTTCCAATATCAGCTTCAACCAGATCCACGAGCCTAGCGGCAAGCGCATTTCCTATGAGAAGGTCGTGCCGGGCATCGGCCCCGTCGACCGCGACGAAATCATTCGCGGTTACGAGATATCGAAGGGCAATTACGTCCTGCTAGAAGACGAGGAAATCGAGGCGGTCAAGATCGAGAGCAAGCGCACGCTGGAACTGGTCCAGTTCGTGGATGCCTGCGAAATCGACCCGCTCTACTTCGAAAAGCCCTATTACGTGGCGCCGCAGGACGAGCTTGCCGAAGAAGCCTTCATCGTGCTGCGCGAAGCGCTGCGCAAGGCAAAGAAAGTGGCTCTGGGCCAGCTTTCGGTCCGGGGGCGGGAGAAGCTGGTCGCGATCAAGCCGTGCGGCAAGGGGCTGCTGCTTGAAACCCTGCGCTATGCCGATGAGGTGCGTGCTGGCCAAAGCTTCTTTGACGATATCGACGAGGCCAGGCCGAAGAAGGAACTGCTCGACCTTGCCAACACGCTGATCGAACAGAAGAGCGCTCCCTTCGACGCGAGCGAGTTCGAGGATCGCTATTCCGAGGCACTGAAGACGCTGATCGACAAAAAGGCTAAATCGAAAAGCAAGAAGGCGCTTATCGAGGATGTGGACGATCCCGGTGCCTCCTCAGGTTCCAACGTTATCGACCTGATGGCGGCGCTCAAGAAGTCGGTCGAGGGTGACAAGGCGAAAAAACCGGCGAAGCGTCGGAAGTCCGCCTGATCCATGGCCGCGCGCAAGGATCTCCTGGCCGAATACAATGCCAAGCGGGACTTTAAGCAGACGCCCGAACCTGCGGGACAGCGCGCGCCGAGCAAGTCGGGCGACATTTTCATCGTCCAAAAGCACGACGCAACCCGCTTGCATTGGGACTTGCGGCTGGAGGTCGACGGGGTGCTGAAGAGCTGGGCCGTGACGAAGGGTCCTTCTCCCGATCCGGACATCAAGCGCCTCGCGGTCCGAACAGAGGACCATCCCCTGTCCTATGCAGAATTCGAAGGCGTCATTCCCAAGGACGAATATGGCGGCGGGACGGTCATGCTGTGGGACCGGGGCAGATGGGCGCCGATCGAAGGCAAGAGCGCAAAGGACCTCGATCAGGGCCACCTCCATTTCACGCTCTATGGCGAGCGCATGCAGGGCGAGTGGCTGCTAATCCGCCTGAAGAAGAAGCCTGGCGAGAAGCGCGAAAACTGGCTCCTGCGCAAGCTGCAGGATGACCATGCGCAAGCGGGAGACGCGTTGGTGCGGCGTGAATTGACCAGCGTGCTGACTGCCCGTTCGATGGCGGAAATCGCGGCCGGAAAGAGCGGCACCCGCCCTAAACGGGCCTCGTCGAAAGCCCGCGTGAGGAAAGCTGCCCCTCTGCCCGGCTACCGAAAACCCCAGCTTGCCACGCTGGTCGAAGCTGTACCAACGGGCAATCGCTGGATGCATGAGATCAAGTTCGACGGCTACCGCGCGCTGGTGGCGGTGCGCGGCAAGGATGTGCGCATCTACACGCGCAGCGGGAAGGACTGGACGGACAAATTCGCCCCGCTGGTCGATGCCATCCGTGCGCTCGACCTGCCTTCGGCGCTGATCGACGGCGAGATCGTGGCCTATGATGGCAAGGGCAATCCGGATTTTTCGACACTGCAGAAGGTTCTGAAGCGGGGGGCGGGGGCTCAGCAGCCGTCAGACAAGCTGGCCCTGCACGCGTTCGATCTTCTTGAACTGGAGGGCGAGGACCTGACCCCGCTCCCCAACATCGAGCGAAAGGAAAAGCTCGAGGCCCTGCTCGCAACCGCGCAGCCGCCGATCCATGTCGCCGATCACGTCCTGGGTGCGGGCGAAACGCTGTATCGGACGATGTGCGATGCCGGGCAGGAAGGCATCATTTCCAAGACCGTGGACGGCAAATACTCCGGACGCCGGTCGAAGGCCTGGGTGAAAGTCAAATGCACGCGCCGGCAGGAATTCGTCATCATCGGCTGGAAGGCGTCGAGCGCGAAGGGACGACCCTTTGCATCCCTGCTGCTGGCCCAGCACGAGGGCGGCGAACTCGTCTACAAGGGCAATGTCGGGTCAGGTTTTTCCGCGGACGATCTGGATAATCTGGCGCAGAAACTGAAACGGCTGGAGCGAAAGACCCCGCCCGCACAGGTCGATAAGGCCGCGGCGCGCAGTGTGAGGTGGGTGGCACCCAAGGTGGTGGCGGAGATTGCCTTTGCCGAATTCACCGCTGATGGGAACGTGCGCCACGGCAGCTTCCTTGGCCTGCGCGGCGACAAGCCGGCGGGTAAGGTCGCGCCCGAGACACCCGTTCCCGCCCCTTCCGATGAGCCGGTCGCCATCTCCAGCCGGGACCGCGTGATCTTTCCCGACAGCGGACAGACGAAGGGGCAGCTCGCCGACTATTACTCGGCAATTGCGCCTATCATGCTGCCGTTTGCCACGCGGCGTCCCGTCAGCCTTGTCCGCTGCCCGCAGGGAAGGGGAAAGAATTGCTTTTTCCAGAAGCATGACAGCGGGGCTTTCGGCGATGCCGTTCACCATGTCCCGATCCGCGAGAAGGATGGCGGGCACGACGACTACCTTTACGTCGAAGACCTCCGCGGATTGCTGCAATGCGTCCAGATGGGCACGATCGAGTTTCACGGTTGGGGGGCACGTTCGGACGATGTCGAGAAACCGGACCGTATGATCTTTGATCTCGATCCGGACGAGGGGCTGGGTTTTTCAGAGGTGAAGAAGGCCGCGCGCGACATTCACGACCGGCTCGCCGACCTGGGTTTGACCAGCTTCGCCATGCTGTCGGGCGGCAAGGGCATGCATGTCGTGGTGCCGCTGACGCCGCAACACGAGTGGGAGGAGTACAAGGACTTCGCCCGAAGGTTTTCCGAAGCGCTGAGCCTTGCCGAACCGGAACGTTTCACCGCGACCATGAGCAAGGCCAAGCGCAAGGGCCGCATCTTCATCGACTGGCTGCGCAACCAGCGCGGCGCGACGGCGGTGCTGCCCTATTCGGCGCGGGCACGGTCCGGGGCACCCGTTGCAGTCCCCGTGACCTGGAACGAACTGAAAGGCCTGGACAGCGCAAATGCGTTCTCCATCGATCAGGCGGAAACGCTGTTGCGGCGTGCTTCGTCCAAGGCGCTCCAAGGGTGGGGGTTCGGAGATCAGCCGCTTCCGACATTCTGAACACCGGTTTTCGGACACTTTTTGCCTCTCGGCGGTTCTACGGGGAAAGGAGGCGTCTTTGGCCGACACAATTACCGTAAACGGAACCGCTCACGCCATCCCCGACGACCCGCGTGTCAGTCTTCTCGATTTCCTGCGACATCTCGTCGGTCTGACCGGCACGAAGAAGGGGTGTGATCACGGACAGTGCGGCGCTTGTACGGTGATCGTGAACGGCATCCGCATTAACAGTTGCCTCACACTGGCGGCGATGCACGATGGCGACAGCGTGACGACCATCGAAGGGATCGGGACACCCGACGAGCCGTCGGCCCTCCAGCGTGCCTTTCTGGAACACGACGGGTTCCAGTGTGGCTATTGCACCCCGGGCCAGATTTGTTCGGCAACCGCCATGCTGGAAGAACTCGCCGCAGACTGGCCGAGCGACGCCAGCGAAAGTCTCGAAGGTCGTATCGCCATTTCCGGGGAGGAAATACGCGAGCGCATGAGCGGCAATCTGTGCCGGTGCGGCGCTTATGCGAATATCGTCGCTGCGATCGAGGACGTCGCTGCAGGAGGGCGCTCATGAGGCCTTTCCAGTACACCCGCGCGCCTTCGCTGGCCGAAGCTTCGCATTTGACCGCCGAAGAGGATACGCTTGCCATTGCGGGCGGGACCAACCTACTCGACCTGATGAAACTGCAGGTGGAAACACCGGGTCAGCTGGCCGACATCAACCGGCTGGGCTTTGCGAAGATTGAGGACACGGAGGATGGCGGCCTGCGCCTCGGCGCCCTCGCCACCAATACCGAAACCGCTGTCCATCAGCGCGTGCGCGCGGACTATCCGGTGCTCTCGCGCGCGATCCTGGCCGGGGCGACGCAGCAATTGCGCAACAAGGCCACCAATGGCGGCAATCTGTGCCAGCGCACACGGTGCTTCTATTTCACCAATATCGACCAGCCCTGCAACAAGCGCGAGCCCGGTAGCGGTTGTGGAGCGATCGACGGGATCGCGAAACTGCACGCAGTTCTCGGCACGAGCGAACAGTGCATCGCCACCTATCCGGGCGACATGGCCGTGGCGCTGAACGCCCTTGACGCGACGGTGCACATTTCTGGCGATAAGGGTGAGCGCAGCGTGCCGGTGCGCGGTTTCCATTGCTTGCCCGGCGACACGCCGTGGATCGAGAATGTCCTCGAACCGGGCGAGATCATCACCGGGATCGTCCTTCCGGCGCCCGTGGGCGGCACGCAAATCTACCGCAAGGTGCGCGAGCGTTCGTCCTACGCCTTCGCGCTCGTTTCCGTCGCCGCCATATTCGAGCTGACCGACGGCAAGTTCTCCCGCGCCGACCTTGCCTTTGGCGGTCTGGCGCACAAGCCGTGGCATGATCCACGCATCGGCGAAGCCCTGTTGGGCCAGCCTCCATCGGATGCCTTGTTCGACAAGGCCGCCGATATCCTGCTCGAAGACGCACGCGGCTATGGCGAGAACGATTTCAAGATACCGCTTACGCGTCAGACGCTTCGCGCCGTCCTGGCCCAGGCGACGGAGGACGCAGCATGACGGTCCATTTCAAGCAGGACGAGCCCGACAATTCCAACCGTCTCGACGGCATGAAACAGGGCGTGGTTGGCAAGCCCCTGCCGCGTATCGAGGGGCTGGCCAAGGTCACCGGCACCGCGCCTTATGCCGCCGAATATCCGATCGGGAATTGCGCCGAAGGTGTGCTGGTCACCTCGACGATCACGCGCGGCGAGGTAACTTCCATCGACCGGACAAGCGTGCTTTCGATGCCCGGTGTAATTGCCGTGGTGGATGATGAGAAACTCTGCACCCGCGCGGCGCAGGGAACGGCAAACGAAGCGCCCACGCAGGGACCGGCGCAAGTCTGTTACTGGGGCCAGCCGATTGCACTGGTAATCGCCGAAACCTTCGAACAGGCGCGCGACGCTGCCAAGCACCTGAAGGTCGAATATCGCGAAGACGCTGGCACACCCATCGATCCCTTCGCGGTAGAGCCGGAAGAGCAGGAGGACGATACTGTTCATCAAGGCGATCTGGCGCATGCGATGGCCGAGGCCGCGCACAGCGTCGATGTAACCTACACCACCAAGGGCCATGCCTCTGCCGCCATGGAGCCGCACGCGGCAATCGCCCAGTGGGACGGCGACAAGCTGATCGTCCATGCCTCGCTTCAGATGCTCAATTACAACATCACCGAACTGGCCGATGCGCTCGATATGGAGGAGGAGAACATCCGCCTCATATCCCGCTTTGTCGGGGGCGGGTTCGGGTCCAAGCTGGGGATCAGCGAAGAGGTGGTCGCAGCCGCGCTGGCGGCGAAACAGATCGGTCGCCCGGTCCGCGTCGTGCAATCACGCCAGCAGGTGTTCCAGACAATCATGCGCCGCAGCGAAACCACGCAGCGCCTGCGCCTTGCGGCTGACGAAAACGGTAAACTCACCGGTTTCGGCCACGAGGCGCTGGTGTCCAACCTGCCCGGAGAGACATTTGCCGAGCCCGTGCTGCAATCGTCGCACTTCATGTATGGCGGCGAAAACCGCGAATTGATGCTCAACGTTGCTCGCATCCACCGCATGACGGCCGGATCGGTGCGCGCTCCGGGCGAGGCGGTCGGGATGCCGGCCCTCGAAGGCGCAATGGATGTGCTCGCCGAAAAGGCCGATCTCGATCCGGTAGAACTGCGCCTGCGCAACATTCCCGAGCAGGATCCCGAAGAGGACCTTCCGTTCTCTTCTCACAAACTCGCGGAATGCCTCAAGCAAGGGGCCGAGGCTTTTGCCTGGGACAATGGTCCCCGCAAACCGCGCCAGCGGCGCGCGGGCGAGTGGTGGATCGGCACCGGCATGGCCTGCGCTGCACGTGTCCACAATATCGCCGAGGCAAAGGTACGGGTCACGCTGAAAGCCGATGGCACGGCGCTGGTCGAAACCGACATGACCGATATCGGCACCGGGACCTACACCATCCTCGCGCAGATCGCCGGGGAGATGCTGGGACTGGACCCGGAGCAGGTTCTGGTCGAACTGGGCGACACGCGCCATCCGCGCGGCCCAGGCTCGGGCGGCAGCTGGGGGGCGGCCTCGATCGGTTCGGCTGTGTACATCGCGTGCAAGGCGATCCGCGAAGAACTGGCCGCAAAGCTCGGCACGAGTGAGGAAGAACTCGAACTGCGCGATGGCAAGAGCGCTGGCGGCGAGACGCTGACGGACCTTCTCGGCGGCAAGGACCTTGCCCGCGAAGGCCATTACGAGCCGGGCGATATCGAGGACGATTATACCGCCGCCGGCTTCGGTGCCTTCTTCGCCGAGGTGCGCGTCAACAACTATACCGGTGAAACGCGCGTCGATCGCATGCTGGGCGCCTTCGGGTTCGGGCGCGTGCTCAACGCCAAGACCGCCCGTTCGCAATGCATCGGCGGTATCACCTGGAGCATCGGCATGGCGCTGACCGAGGCGCTGGAGTTCGATCCGCGCGACGGACATCTCGTAAATTGCGACCTCGCCGAATACCATGTCCCCGTTCATCGCGACGTTCCCGATCTCGAGGTCGTCTTGGTGGAAGAACGCGACGGCGCGGCCAGTCCGATCCAGGCCAAGGGTATTGGAGAGCTCGGCATGTGTGGCGGAGCAGCGGCGATTGCCAACGCCATCTACAATGCCTGCGGGGCCCGGCTGTACGATTATCCCATGACGCCCGATCACGTTCTCGCGGCAATGCCCGACTGATGCTGGCCGAGTATTCGACCGATGTCGTGCGGGACGAAGACCACCTCGCGCTCGCCGCAGCGTGCCGGCCGGGTGTCGGGCTTTGCACTATTGTCGGGATCGAGGGCAGCTTTTCGCGTCGGTTGGGTGCCCAGTTGGCGGTTCTTCCCGATGGATCCACGGTCGGAGATCTTGCCGACGGCTGCCTCGAAAGCCAGCTGGCTGCGGACATGGCGCAGAGCGCGTATCGGCGCGTCGTGCGTTACGGGCGAGGTTCACCCAAGATCGACTTCCGCCTGCCGTGTGGAGGCGGACTGGATATCCTTATTGACCCGTCGCCGGATCGTTCGGCCTGTCGCTCTGCACTAAGAGCGCTGGTGTCGCGTCGCCCGGTTCGACTGCCGTTCGGTGGCGGAGGGCATTGGCTGTTCCGCACGCATCTCCCTTCGCTGAAACTCGTCGTCTTGGGGGAGGGGCCGGAACTCGACGCCGTGGCTGAGCTGTGTTCCGCCATGGAGATCGATGTCGATATTTATTCGAGAGACGACCTCACGCTGGGCCATGCGGCTCGCCATATACAGTATGATCCCTGGACGGCCTGCCTCCTGCTCTTCCATGATCACGAATGGGAACTGGCGCTGCTGCAACAGGCGCTGGAGAGCGAGGCTTTTTACATCGGCGCGCAAGGTGGGGCAAAGGCGCGGGCAGACCGTACACTGGCGCTTGTCGCGCGCGGCGTTCCGGAAGAGCAGATCGCGCGACTGACGAGCCCGGTCGGACTGTTGCCTGCCTGCAAGTCGGCGCGAACCCTCGCGCTGTCGGCGTTGTCCGAAATCGTCGGCCGCTACGAGCAAATGCGTGCCCCCGCCTGAACCAAGGACGGGCGTGGTTCTGCTCGCCGCGGGCCAGGCGAAGCGGTTCGGCGGCGGTAAGCTCATGGCCGAATTTCACGGACGACCCTTGTGGGAACGGGCTGCGGAAACCGCAGAAGCCACCGATTTCAGCGAGCGCCTTCTCGTGATTGGCCCCAACAGCCCGATCCGAGCCCGCCCGGACTTGAGGCTGGTCGACAACCCGGTGGCGGGACAGGGCATCGGCACCTCGATTGCTGCAGGAGTGCGCTCGCTGACCGATTGCGATCGCGTGATAATTATGCTCGCCGACATGCCGCTGGTTTCGCGCACGCATCTTGGTCGGCTTTTCCTAAAGCAGGGCGTGGCCTTCACACGCTTTCCCCATGGCAGCGCGGGCTGTCCGGCGATTTTCCCGCGTTCGGTCTTCCCCCTCCTCGATACCCTCAATGGGGACCGGGGAGCGCGAAGCCTAAATTTGGGAGATGCCGAGCTTATCGCGCCTCCTCACGAAGGACAACTTGCCGATGTCGATGAGGTTTGCGACCTTCAGCAACTAAGTTCTGCCGATTGAGGATCGGTGAGGCATTTCGGCCATTGAAGAGAAGAAGTGGCTGCTTTTCGCTGGATTTCACCGAAAGCAGACCGACTGCAAACGTTCAGAGTTTCGGACGCCGCGAGGCGTCGGAAAGTCGACGGTGCCCGAACCCGCGGGCCGCACGCGGTGCGCTAT
>QFNA01000154.1 GCA_003248395.1 Citromicrobium sp. | reverse complement strand
CCGGTCTTTCTGGCGCAGCGCGATGTCCCAGCATTCCGCCGTCTCGACCGCGTCTGCAGGCCGCATGACCAGCAGATTGGGCATGAGTCGCAGCGACTGCACATGTTCGATCGGCTGGTGCGTCGGCCCGTCCTCGCCCAGACCAATGCTGTCATGCGTCATCACATAGACGACGCGCGCCTGCTGGAGCGCAGACAGACGGATCGCGCCGCGGCAGTAGTCGGTGAAGACTAGGAAGGTGCCGCCATAAGGGATGATCCCGCCGTGCAGCGCCATGCCGTTCATGGCCGCCGCCATGCCGAATTCGCGAATGCCGTAATAGACATATCGGCCAGCATAATCGTCGGCAGTCAGGGGGACGATACCACCAGCCTTGGTGTTGTTGGAGCCGGTCAAATCGGCACTTCCGCCAATCGTATCGGGCAGCTTGCCGTTGATCTGCTCGAGCGCCATCTCGCTCGCCTTGCGCGTAGCGACCTTTACGGGCTCGTTCAGAAGCGACTGGATGTAATTGTCGAGACTGAAGTTCTTGGGCAGGTCGCCAGCCATCCGGCGCTCGAACTCGGCGCGCTCGCCATGTTGGGCCAGGCGGCCCCTCCAATCGTCATGGGCCTGCGCACCGCGTTCTGCAGTTTGCCGCCAGTCGGCCAGCACATCGTCCGGGAGTGCAAAGGGTTTTGAATCCCAGCCCAGCACATCACGCGCGGCCGAAATCTCCTCGTCCCCCAGCGGCGCGCCGTGCGTTGCACTGGTGCCCTGCTTGTTCGGCGCGCCCTTGCCGATCACCGTCTTGCAGGCAACCAGCGAGGGACGTCCGTCCGCCACCGCCTCGTCGAGCGCGCGGCGGATATCGGCGAAAT
This sequence comes from Citromicrobium sp., assembly GCA_003248395.1. Classification (GTDB taxonomy): domain Bacteria; phylum Pseudomonadota; class Alphaproteobacteria; order Sphingomonadales; family Sphingomonadaceae; genus Qipengyuania. The sequence continues at coordinate 1,443 of QFNA01000154.1, read as the reverse complement.
CGTGCCCGTCGCAACTGACGACGTGCCATCCGGTCGCCGCGTAGCGCGCCTTGATGTCCTCGCTGGTCGAAAGATCGGTCGAACCATCGATGGTGATATTGTTATCGTCCCATAGCACGACCATGCGCCCGAGCTTGAGATGTCCCGCCAGCCCGATGGCCTCGTGATTGATGCCTTCCATCAGGCAGCCGTCGCCTGCGACGACCCAGGTCCTGTGGTCGACGAGATCGTCACCGAACGCGGCATTGAGATGGCGTTCGGCAATTGCCATGCCGACAGCCATGGCCAGACCCTGGCCCAGCGGGCCGGTGGTGCATTCGACGGCATCGAGCAGGAAATTTTCCGGATGGCCTGCGCAGGGGCTGTTCAATTGCCGGAAGTTGCGAATGTCTTCGATCGTCGGATGCGCATAGCCCGACAGGTGAAGCAGCGCATAAATCAGCATCGAGCCATGGCCCGCGCTCAGCACGAAACGGTCGCGATCCGCCCAGTCGGGCGCTTTCGGATCGTGCTTGAGATATTCGCCCCACAGTACGGTGGCGACATCGGCCATGCCCATCGGCATGCCCGGATGGCCCGAATTCGCCGCCTGCACCGCGTCCATGGATAGTGCCCTGATGGCATTGGCCATCTGGACCATGCGGGCGGTGTCGAGGGTCATGCTGAAAATCTCCGGAAAAAAAGGCCGATTCGACGCGCGCGCACCCTTCGCGGAGGGGAGCGAAGAGGTCAAGCCGCCCTCCCCATGGACGCCGAGCCGATCCTAGCTGCACCGACTTATCAACAGCGCGCGCCAAGGCTTTGCCGCTGCGCTGGAAAGTTGGTAATTGCCATGGGAATGAGTGACGTTCACATCAACCAAGCCTTCGACAGGATCGAAAAGGCGCTGGCCCGCATCGAAACGCAGGCGGCCCTGTCCAGCCATGCCAAGCCGTCGCAAGATCTCGCCAGGCGGCACGAAGCCCTGCGCCAGAGCGTTACCGCCAGCCTCGCCGAACTCGACACGCTGATCGAGGGGATGGAGCAATGAGCGACGTCAACCTGTCGATCGGTGGCCGCAACTACAGTGTCGCCTGTGCCGATGGCGAAGAAGACCACGTGCGCAGGCTAGCGACAGTGATCGACGGAAAATTGTCTGCGATGGGGGGCAACCTTTCCCCCAACGATGCAAAGAACCTGCTGTTTGCCGCGCTGATGCTGGCCGACGAGGTCGAGGAGGCGAAGACGCGCCCCGAACCTGTGCGCCGCGATGGCGGAGAAATCGAACTGAACCGGATTGCCGGCAAGCTGGAAAACATCGCGCGCGCGCTCGAGAATGCAGCAACCACTCTTGAGAGCGCGGGGCAAGCATCCTAAATAGGCCGTGGCGGGACTGCCCGGCACGAGCCGCACGAAAATCCCTGAGGCTATAAGCAATCCACGGGAGCTGTCCCTGCTCTGGAA
>QFNA01000057.1 GCA_003248395.1 Citromicrobium sp. | reverse complement strand
GGGCTCCGCTACGCAGCCCATTGCTTCAACCGCGCTCATGCGCAACAACGCGGTCCGGCTCTAATCCCAGCTGGAGGAAAGCTGGGGGTCACGTCACAGCTCCTCAACCCCGTCACGCAGCTGAGGTGTCCAAGCTCGGCGGACGCCGCAGTCCTTTGACCAACATAGCCGCGCTCAACAGCTATTGTACCTGAGAGACGGAACCCCGCGCCAGGCTTGGGTGAAGCGCGGGGTTCCTGAAAGGCCCCGGGACACCTGCGATCCGCAGGGTTCAGGGGGAGGTGGGGCAGCCATTCGATTAACGAGGAGAAAACCGATCAGGACCGGATTTGGTTTTACCGTACACCTAATCGCTTACGCTTCTTGCCAATCTATATATCGAACAGATAGATCCACTCGCAGGTGTGGCGACGCGCTCAAATCCTAGCATGAGCATGCTATATTCACGCCGACATGCAATTGCTGGCAACCTGCTCGCGCAATTAGTCGATCGGTTCTTGGATCACACGTAAATACGGTTTCTTTTCGTCCCAGCCATCGGGATATTTGGCTTTCGCATCTTCGTCCGACAAGGAAGGCGGAATGATCACATCATCACCCTTCTGCCAATTAACCGGTGTCGCTACACCCTTGCGTTCGGTGAGTTGCACCGAATCCAGCAGCCGGAGCACTTCATCGAAATTCCGCCCGCTGCTCATCGGATAAAGCAGCATGGCGCGAATTTTCTTGTCTGGCCCGATGATATAGACAGCGCGGACGGTGGCGTTATCGGCTGCGGTTCGCCTCTCCGCATTACCCGCTTCGTCGGCCGGCAGCATATTATAAAGCTTGGCGACCTGAAGGTCGCTGTCGCCGACCACGGGATAGTCGACCTTATTTCCACTCACCTCCTCGATATCGGGAAGCCAATCGCGATTATCCTGGCTGCTGTCGACCGAAAGGCCAATAATCTTGGTGTCGCGTTTGGCAAATTCCTCGCCAAGCCCGGCCATATAACCAAGCTCGGTCGTGCAAACCGGTGTAAATGCCTTGGGATGGGAAAAGAGGATTGCCCAGCTGTCACCCATCCAATCATGGAAGTGAATGTTTCCTTGTGTGGTCTGGGCTGTGAAATCGGGGGCTGTCGAGCCAATTGAAAGGGTCATGTAAAATACTCCTGCTTATTTTGTGGGTACTCAGGGCACATTTCTAGCGATGCTCTGAGAAGAATGCGGGTCCGACCTCGTCTTCATCCTGTTCCTAAAGGAAGAGCGCCAGATCCGCTTTGCTCGGGTCAACCGGTCATACGACAAACCGATCCCAGCCAGCATAATGCTCACCGCTACGCTTGCCTTGAGGCAGGCTCAGTCCGATCAAAAGCAGACCGACCGCAACCGACGCCACCGTTCCGGCAGACGACGCTCCCGCTAGGAGGAATGGCGCTGCGACAAGCCAAGCTCCGAATGCAGCGTTTATGAAGCGCAGGGTGCGCGCGACTTCCGCAGTCGCGATGATTGCCACCGTAATCACCAAAGCACCCACCACGTGATCGCTGTTGGCCATCGCCCCCTCGCTGCCAAGCGTTATCCTTGTCAGCATCAACCAGGCTCCCAGAGCCGTGCTGGCCATCAGGGTCCACGGGAAGGTCACGCCGCGCACCGTGTTGTTCCAGATCGAGCGCGCATCGGTCATATAGTCGGTATCGTCGATTTCGCCGTGTGCCACCGCGCCGCCCTTGAAGAAGGTTCGGACGAGCGGTTTTCCTTCCTTTTTCGACCAGTAGAGATACTGCCCCATGGCGATGACTTCATCGAGAGAGAACGGGATCATGATAAGCATCGCAAGGGCAGCAATCAGCGCCGGCGTACTCCACGTTCCGATCACGATCGGCTGAATGATCACGAAATAGATACTGACCACACCCAGCGGAATGACCAGAATGCCGAAGAAGGTGACCATCCACGGCATGGTGCGCCAGCGTGCGCGGGTTCCCATGACCGCCATCAGGATTTCAAGCACATAGCTGACCGCTCCAAGCCCGGCATCCGGGATCGGCCAGGCCTTGGATACATCTGAAGTGATGATTTCCTCGGTCCCGTTCTTGGGATCTGCGAGCGATCCGGAGAAAAACGGCTCCCACGCCATATCGATATGGCCAAGCTGGTAGGAGGTGAGCATGCGCGATATCAAAAGGCCGATAATGCCCATCGCAACAATCGGGAATCGCTGGGCATCGGTCGAGGGACTGTAGGTCCACCCGGGCGGGATGGACTTCTTGTCCATCATCCCTTCCATGCTCATTCCGGGCATCATCGGCACCAGCACGGAAAATGCGATTGCCAATGTACCGACAAGCATATTGGTCAGATATTGGGCCGCGCTCGGACTCCAGAAGAACAAGGGCGCGAAAAGCAGCCAGATACCGATAAAGGCTGTCGCCCACTGCCCTAGCCATGCGGTACGCTTCGAAAGCGACATCGCGCCGAAAATCATCAATGCGATCCCGCTCAGCATATCGCTCAGAGCAAGAGCGTTGGCCCGCCATTCGATCGACGGCAAACCCCGCTCGAGAGTGACCGCTACGACCGACGCACGGGCAGTATCGGCGGATACGACGTCATAAACACCCGGACTTGCAGCAAGCCAGAGGCCGAGTCCGATGACAGCAAACTGCGTCCAGCGGGTACCGCGCTGGGATCCGTCCATATGCTGCATATCGCCGTCCATATTGTTCATGTCGCCGTCCATCTGGTGCCCATCATGCGCTATATCGGTGTCTTGCGATTGAGGTCGCGCCGGTTCGGTCTTCTCTGCGTCCGAACGCTTTGGATGCCAGGCCACGCGGGACGTGTTCAGCTTGTTCGTTTCGTACCAGTCCTGCGGGTCGGCTTTCAACGCGTCGATGATGATCGGAAGTGTGTCGCGGAGCGAGTGCTCTGGCTCCCACCCCAGCAGGTTCCGAGCACGTGAAATATCAAGTATGTAATGGGCGTTGGCGTCATCGACCATCCACTGCTTGACGAATCCGTCATGACCGAGGACTTCTTCCTCGATCCACGTGCCCAGTTTCGCCACGCTTTTTGGAATGCGCACTGTCGTCCATTCCTTGCCGTGGATCTGGCAATGAACGATGTCCTGTATCTCGGCATAGCCCAGCGTTTCGGGCTCGCCGACAAGTATCGGCATCTCGCCCTCGAGGTCAGTGCGATGAGCGATAGTCTGCTCGACCGCCTTGGTCAGATCGTCAAGATGCAGTGCCGATTGTGCAGCGCACAACATCCCCGGATACAGATGCGCCGACACGCGATGCTCATAGACACCGGCAATCTGTTCGGCGAGAAAGGCGGAGTGCCCCTCGTCGTCGTAAACCCCCGCAAACCGCAGGAATACAACCGGAATGTCGCCACGGTTCTCGCGCAGTACCTGTTCCGCATCGGCCTTCGATTGAGGGTAAGGCCAGGTCGGTCCAAGCGGACTGGATTCGTCGATACGTACGCCCGGCAGCGGTTTGGGCTCGTGTACAAGCATCGAGCTTGCATAGATGAACTGTTCGACATCGAAGTCCTGCAGTGCCGTAATCAGCCTGCGCGACCCTTCAACATTGACATTGGTGTACAGCGGGTTTGGCTCGCCCGTGATGTCGAAATAGGCAGCCAGGTGAATGCAAGCTGCAATCGTGTTTGAATGCGCGGCACGCACATTGGTCAAGGCGTCGACAACCGACGCTTCGTCCGCGAGGTCGATGGCGTATGAGGCTTCTAGTCCGGGAACGTCTTTCGCGACCGAGCGATCGAGGCCGATGATGCGGTACTGGTCGCTCAACCGATCAACCAAAGCGCGCCCAATGTATCCGCTTGCACCGGTTATCAGGACGACGCCTCTAGCCATAATCTACTCCATCGCGTTGATCTTGGGATTACTCTTCAAGACAGAACCGTCCTCGCGGGAGGACGGTCCTGCAGCTGCCCTCGGACTAGCAACAACCCGATGAGGCCTTTTCCTGAGATGGCTTGGAGATTTCCTCGACGAGTTCTGCGGTCTTTGCATCGGCACCGGACCGTGCAATATCAGCCTGGGAAACCATGCCGCAGCAATTCCCTTCGTCATCAATCACGGGAACGCGCCGGACCTGGTTGCTCTCCATCGTGGAGCAACATGCATCTACCTCGGTATCCAGCGTGACAGTGACGACCGAACGGGTCATGATGTCCCCCACCGGGGTGTCGGGCGACTTGCCTTCAGCTACGACGCGACAGCAAATGTCCCGATCTGTGACGACACCCACCAGACCGCCTTGGTCATCAACAACAGGAATCTCTCCGCAGTCGTTTCCCACCATGAGCTTCGCTGCATCCTGTACGCTCGCATCCTTGTCGCAGCAGGCGGGATCCTTCGTCATAATGTCCTTAACATGCATAATTCCACTCCTTCATCGGTCGGTCTGTGCAAAAGCATTTCCCGTCAGGGCAGCTTCGCTCAAATCATAGAAAATCATAAGGTAACGGTTCCCATCGTTGGAAGGTCAAGCCCCCTCCATGCGACGAATTGGCGAACTCGGTGCCGACCTGGACCGCACAAGGAGGTCGCGCAGGTGCTGTTCTTGGTGCGTCTCTGATGGGTCACGCTTACAGTACGAGCCATCTGCTCCAACCCCTCATATTGGCTGAATGGGAAAAGGTCGGGAGCTTGGAGAAAAGATCGTTTCAGCGAATGGATATGTTCCACTCAATAGAGCTGACACCGAGATTTGTTGCGAATTAAACTTCGCAAACGGGCAGACCACGCCTTGGCAAAAAACTGCAATCGCGAAACTGGCCAAGCTTGAGGTTTTGCGAACAACGACGCAGCACCTTCGGGCCCGCTCCAGGAGTCTTATGTGTCTCGCCGGTCAAATGTCGGACGCGTCCTCAGCCAATTGCTGGTCCAACCCAAAAATGAAGCGAACCATGAGAACAGACCAGCGCCAACTCTGTTTTTAGCAGACCCGCTGGTATCCGAACTTGTGACCGACTTCTTTTGCTAAGGCAGGATTGGCATCGTTGGAAAGATCTTTGAGAATAGGACAATCTGGCCGGTCATCGTTCGTGCAACCCGCGATAAGATGCTCAAGAGCGTCGATCATGGAAAGAATTTCTGCCGCCTTGGCGCGCAGAGCACCCAAGTGTCCGGCGGCAACCTCCCGGACATCCTTGCTGGCTCTTTTCTCGTCGTGCCACAGACCGAGCAATTCGCCGATATCATCTACCGAAAAGCCAAGGTTGCGGGCGCGGCGGATGAACCGCAGCGTATGTATTCGGTGCGTTCGGCCGCTCCGATCAGACCGATTTTCTCATAATGCCTGATCATCTTGGCCGACACGCCACTGTCTGCGGCGGCCTCACCAATTGTGTGCAGTTGGCTCATGCATGCTGGATAACTTTCCCACGATAGGAAAGCAAACAGCCTGCGCCGACAATTTTTATTCTGACGCCCCTCTTGACCTTCCCATGATGGGAAGCCCTATCTTTTGGGTAATGTTCGATTCGCGGAGAAAGGTTATAAGAAGAAAGCGCACTCCCGCGCATTGACGCCGACATGCCCAGAAGCCGCACCGCCCTGGAAAAAATGCAAGCCAGATATGTGCGGATGACCCAGGCAGGTGACCTGAGCGGCAAGTTCGCGCGCTTCCAGTTCCTGCGCATGACGACGCAAAGCTGAACTTATCGGAACAATGAAAGGAACTTTTTTATTAATAGTTTTAAATTAGCGGCGCTCGGAGCCTTGGCGACCGCCGGTCTCGCAACAGCTGCGGCCGCGCAATCCCAAGTCGATCATCAGCCCGCTCCACAAGAGAGCTCGCAAGGCCAAGAGAGCAGCCACGAGCATGGTGCAATGCAGGGCGAAATGTCGGACATGGATGGTGACATGTCCGGGATGATGGCGATGATGAACAACCCCGAGATGCGCGCTGAAATGATGGCGATGATGAACGATCCGGAAATGCGCGCTCAAATGATGGACATGATGCGCAACTGCAATGAAATGATGAAGATGAAACAGGAACAGATGTCGAATGAAGAGGCAGGGTAATCCTGAGCACCACACGTCAATTTGCCAGATTGTCTTCGCCTAAGCCTGCCCCCTCCCTGCGGGGCAGGCACCATCCGAACAATGATCGGTGAATCCTGCTGATCTCATGTCCCATGCAAGCGGACCGTATTTATGATTTCTACCACAACAGATCCCGAAGGCTTGTCGAGGCTCGGCTGCGCCCGTAGAGTTAGATGATGCAGTTACTGCGCTCTCTTGGAATTTTTCTGATTGCTTGCGGACTCTTTGTCCAGTCGGCCGCTCATGCCTCGGCGGTGCCGCAAGCACCGGCGGGAAGCGAGGCGGCGTGTAACGAGATGCGCATGGAGACTGGTGCTACGACCGCTTCGGAAGACCAACCCGGACCGTGCAAAAATCTTCGCCTGGATTGCCTTGTGGCCCTCGGTTGTATCGCTCCACTGGCCATGATCACAGCCCCATCAGGCGAACGTACGAAAATTGCTGTGCGTTCGTTGTTCACCCCATTTGCCGCATATTCTCCGGCTCTCGTTGATCAAGGACCCGAGCCGCCGCCCCCGCAAGAGCAATTCTGAGTATTGCCAGGGACTGCCCTGCATACTGAAGCTGAACGAATTTTCCGTCGCGCCTAGCGATGGTCGTTTGTTCCGTCCGCGCTTATATCGCGCGCTCTAGCGGAATCTAGAAATCATGCAGAAAATTTGCTGGACCGCATTTCCGGTCCTGCTGGCTTTGGCGCCAGCTAGTTACGCGCAGTCAATCGGCTACGAGGAGGCATTGAGAGCGGCCGTTAGCGAACAGCCGCAGGTGCGAGCGCGGGAGTTGCAGCTCGAGGCACGTCGCAGCGTCGCTGATGCAGCTGACGAACTACCAGATCCTCGCCTCCGCGCTGGGATTCAGAACCTTCCGGTGGCAGGCCCGGCAGCCTTCGAGATCGACCGGCAGCTGCCCACCCAGATCCAGGTCGGTGTGGAGCAGGACATACCCAATCTCGCGGAGCGCCATGCGAGAGCGCGCATGGCAGTGGCCGATATAGATCTGGCTTCCGCGCAGTTGACCCGCGCGCAGCTCACGGCTCGGCTTGGAGCAGGCGAGGCCTGGATTTCGCTCGCGTACACCCAACAGGCTCTGAATGTTATCGATGAGGCACTTAGGCAGATCGAAAGGCTGGTGCCCTTGGCGCGGAGCGCCGTTGCGGCGGGATCGGCCAGGCCGGCTGAGAGCCTCGAAATTCGCCGTGCGGTACTGGAAGTCGAGGACATGCGGACCCGCCTAGAAGGCGACCTTGACGCGGCACGGGCCATGTTGGCGCGATATGCTGCTGTGCAAGGCGCAGTTGCCACCGGGGCTATCCCCGCGGCGGATGTCGATGCCGAGCGACTCCGGGCGACCCTAGAGCTTAATCCCGATATCATTCTCGCTATCGCACAGGTTCGACAGGCAGATGCGAGGATCGATCTTGCCCGGTCGGAGAAGCGGCCCGATTTCGGCATCAATGTCAGCTATGGCAGGCGCGATCCGATGTTCGGTGATGTCGTCTCGGTCATGGGCTCGATTACGCTCCCCATCTTTGCGGGCAGGCGGCAGAACCCGAGGATTGCCGCTGCTGAAGCCGAAGCAAGCGCAGCGCAAGCAATTCAGCTTGATCGCTTGCGCGAACTGCAAGCGCAATTCGAGGCCGACCTTGCCGCTTGGCGCAGCGCATACCGCCAGTGGCAGCGAGCCACGGAGGAGTTGCTACCCCTCGCCCAAAGCCGGGCTGATCTCGAAAGGGCCAGCTTCGCGGCAAACCGCGCCGAACTGCTGGACGTCATCGAAGCGATCAAGGCGCTGGCGCTCCTACAAATCGAGATCCTTGAGCGTGAGGAGGCGACAGTTGAAGCCGCGACGACCTTGCGACTGACCTATACGGAGTTCCAGCCATGAGAGCCAAAATGGGAGCCGCGTGGGACAAACTGTCGCCGCGCCAGAAATCCTGGACGATGGCGGCAACGGTCGCCCTGATCAGCGTCACCGCAGGATACGGGTTATCGCAGCGGGGTGAGAGCGGAAGTCAGGCAAATGGCAACGGGGGATCATCCAGCGCCGAATGTGAGGACGTGCTTTACTGGTACGATCCGATGGTGCCGGGACAGCGTTTCGACGAGCCTGGAAAATCGCCGTTCATGGATATGGAACTTGTTCCCAAATGCGCTGGCGAGGAGGCCACCTCCGGGGTTCAGATCGACGCGGGGCTTGTCCAGAACTTCGGCATCCGCACCGCCGAGGCCGAATACGGCGTACTTGAGCCGGACGTGTCCGTTACCGGTGTTCTCGCTTACAATGGGCGGGACGTTGCAATTGTCCAGCCAAGGGCTGGCGGCTTTGTACAACGAACCTATGGGCGTGCTCCAGACGATGTGGTGAGCCGAGGCGCGCCGCTGGCCGATATTCTCGTACCCGAATGGGGAGGAGCGCAGCAGGAATATCTGGCCGTCCTGAACAGCGGCGATGAACAGCTTGCACAGGCCATGCGCGAGCGGATGCGGCTGCTCGGCATGTCGAATGGGCAAATTTCATCGGTGGGCCGGACCGGCCGCGCGCAGGCGACGATCACGGTCACCGCGCCGACCGGCGGGGCCATCACCATGCTCGGCGTGCGACCCGGCATGACCGTGATGGCAGGCCAGACCCTGGCGGAAATAACCGGATTCTCGCCGATCTGGCTCGAGGCATCGGTGCCCGAAACACAAGCAGCGAATATCCGGGTCGGCCAACCTGTCAGTGCAACCCTGACCGCGTTTCCCGATGAGAGATTTTCCGGACCGATCATCGCGATCTTGCCGAGCGCACAGGATGCCAGCCGGACAATCACCGTCCGCGCACAATTGCCCAATCCTTCCGGACGGCTCAAGCCGGGCATGTTCGCGCAGGTCTCGCTGACCCCCGACACCCGGCGCGCTCTGCTGGTTCCTTCCGAAGCGGTGATCCGGACCGGGCGCCGCACCATCGTCATGATCAAGCAGGACGAGGGCGGCTTCATGCCTGCCGAAGTCCGGATCGGCCGTGAGGCGGGAGGCAGGACCGAAGTGCTGGCCGGCCTTTCGCAAGGCGAAGAGGTCGTGACCTCGGGCCAGTTCCTGCTCGATTCCGAGGCAAGCCTGGCAGGACTTGATGTTCGTGCGATCGATGAGGCAGGTCCGAACCGGGACGGTGAAGACCAACCAGTGACATTCAGCGCAATGGGGACGATCGAGAAGATTGCCGATGGCTCCGTCACGCTGCGGCACGGACCTGTCCCGCGGCTAGACTGGCCCGCCATGACGATGAGTTTCCGCACGAAGAATGCAGCGCAGATCAGCGGGTTCGAGGAAGGCGATAGAGTGCGCTTTACCTTCACCCAGCAGGACGCCGGCCCCCGTATCGAGACCATCAGGAGTGCCGGGCAATGATCGCGCGCATTATCGATGCCTCGATCGCCAATCGGCTTTTCATCGTCCTCGCCGCCATAGCTGTGACCCTTGGCGGGTTCTGGGCCGTCCGCACAACTCCGGTCGATGCTTTGCCCGATCTGTCCGATGTCCAGGTTGTCGTCCGATCCAACTATCCGGGCCAGGCGCCCCGGATTGTCGAGGACCAGGTGACCTACCCGATGGCCACGACCATGCTGTCGGTGCCGGGAGCGAAGACCGTACGCGGCTACTCGATGTTCGGCGACAGCTACGTTTATATCATTTTCGAGGACGGTACCGACCTTTACTGGGCACGGTCGCGGGTGCTCGAATATCTCAATCAGGTGCAGAACCGCCTGCCCGAGGGTGTTACGAGCACGCTCGGTCCGGATGCGACGGGCGTGGGGTGGATTTACGAATATGCGCTTGTCGATCGCACGGGCGGTCATGACCTTGCCGGGCTGCGCAGCCTGCAGGACTGGTTTCTGCGCTACGAGCTCAAGACGATCCCCGGCATTGCCGAAGTCGCGAGTGTCGGCGGTATGGTGAAACAATACCAGATCGTGCTCGAACCTTACCGGATGGCATCGTTCGGCGTCACGCATGCCGAGATCGTAAACGCCATCCAGTCGTCCAACCAGGAGGCCGGCGGTTCGATCGTCGAGATGGGTGAGGCCGAATACATGGTACGCGCGTCGGGCTATCTGACGACGCTGGACGATTTCCGCGAGATTCCCCTCAGGACTGCAACTGGCGGGGTTCCGGTTACCCTTGGCGATGTCGCCACAATCCAGGTCGGGCCGGAGCTGCGCCGCGGCATTGCCGAGCTCAACGGCGAAGGAGAGGTCGCCGGCGGCATCATCGTTCTCAGACAGGGCGCGGACGCTCGCAGCGCAATCCAGGCGGTCGAGGAAAAGCTGGACGAATTGCAGGCGAGCCTTCCCGAGGGCGTCGAGATCGTCACCACCTACGACCGATCGCAGCTTATCGACGCCTCGGTGGAGAATTTGACGACCAAGCTGATCGAGGAGTTCATCGTCGTCGCGATCGTATGCGCGCTGTTCCTCTGGCACGCACGTTCGGCACTTGTCGCCATCATCACCCTGCCTTTGGGCGTGCTCGCGGCGTTCATCGTGATGCGTTTCCAGGGGGTGAATGCCAATATCATGTCGCTGGGCGGGATCGCTATCGCGGTCGGCGCCATGGTCGATGCAGCCGTTGTGATGATCGAAAATGCGCACAAGCATCTCGAGCGATGGGAGCATGAAAATCCCGACACGGTGCTTTCGGTCAAGGAACGCTGGCGGATCATCGCCGATGCATCGAAGGAAGTGGGACCGGCGCTGTTCTTCAGCCTTCTGATCATAACCTTGTCGTTCCTGCCCGTGTTTACCCTACAAGCCCAGGAAGGCCGGTTGTTTGCACCGCTTGCCTTCACCAAGACCTATGCCATGGCGGCGGCTGCGCTGCTGTCGGTTACACTGGTTCCGGTGATGATGGGCTGGCTGATCAGGGGTAAGATACCGTCAGAAGACTCCAATTTCCTCAATCGCTGGCTGACCAGGATTTACCGACCGGGCCTTAATTGGGTGATGCGCTGGCCAAAAGCCACGCTCGCGGTTGCAGGCGCGATCTTCCTCACCACGCTGATCCCCTTCTCGCAGCTCGGCGGAGAGTTTCTCCCGCCGCTCGACGAGGGCGATCTGCTCTACATGCCGAGCGCCCTTCCCGGTCTATCGCCAGGCGAGGCCTCGGCGCTGCTGCAGCGCACCGACCGCCTCATCAAATCGGTACCGGAAGTCGAAACAGTCTTCGGCAAGGCCGGCCGTGCAGATACGGCTACCGACCCGGCTCCGCTCACCATGTTCGAGACCACGATCCGGTTCCGGCCGCGGGAGGAATGGCGCGAAGCCATGACGACTGATGCGCTGATCGAAGAGCTCGACCGGGTCGTTCAAGTGCCCGGTCTCGCCAATGTCTGGGTACCCCCTATCCGTAACCGCATCGATATGCTGGCGACCGGGATCAAGAGCCCGATCGGGGTCAAGGTTTCGGGCGAGGATCTTGCAGAGATCGAACGGGTGGCGCTCGAGGTCGAGGGTGTGGCAAAGACGATTCCCGGCGTCAGTTCGGCTCTGGCCGAGAGGCTTTCCGGCGGGCGCTACGTCGATGTCGACATCGATCGCGCCGCAGCGGCGAGATACGGCCTCAACATCTCCGATATCCAGCAGATCGTCTCGGGCGCTATTGGTGGGGCCAATGTCGCGCGGACTGTTGAAGGTCTGGCGCGCTATCCGATCAATGTGCGCTACCCCCGTGAAATTCGCGACAGCGTGGACGAATTGCGAACCTTGCCCCTCCTGACGCCGTCGGGACAACAGATTACGCTCGGCACGGTCGCACGGATCGGCGTCAGCGATGGCCCCCCCATGCTCAAGAGCGAACAGGGACGATTGACCAGCTACATCTATGTGGATGTGCGCGACCGCGATCTTACATCGGTGGTTGCCGACCTCCAAGAAGCGGTCGCCGCAAGCGTCAATCTTCCGGCGGGCGTCAGCCTGTCCTACGCGGGTCAGTTCGAGTACCTTACCCGCGCCTACGAACGGCTGCAGATCGTCGTACCCGCCACGCTCGTCATCATTTTCCTGCTGCTCTATCTGATCTTCAGAAGGTGGGACGAGGCAATGCTTATCATGGGTACGCTGCCATTCGCCCTGTCAGGCGGCTACTGGCTCCTCTATCTGATGGGCTACAACCAGTCGGTCGCAACTGCCGTCGGATTCATTGCCCTGGCAGGTGTATCGGCCGAGTTCGGCGTGATCATGCTGATCTATCTCAAGGCAGCCCTCGAGAAACGAAGTGGCGATTTGAGCGCCGAGGAAGTGGATCAGGCGATCCGCGAAGGGGCGCTCTTGCGTGTCCGACCCAAGGCGATGACCGTAGCGGTGATCCTTGCGGGTCTGTTCCCGATCTTGATCGGTACCGGAGCTGGCTCGGAGGTGATGAGCCGGATCGCGGCACCGATGATCGGCGGTATGATTACCGCGCCGCTCCTGTCCATGTTCCTGCTTCCCGCCGCCTATCTGTTGTTGCGGCGCCCCCGTCCGGAAAAACCGGCCAACCCTCAAGGAGAAGAAGAATGCGTACCCCAACCTATATGATCCTGCTCGCGGCACCGCTGGCGCTTGCAGCCTGCGACGCTGCAGACGACAGCTCAGAGACCATGATGTCAGACGACATGGCGAACTCGGACAGCATGCCCATGTCAGGCGAAATGCCGATGGCGGAGGAGACCGGCGGCGAGCAGAGCGCCAGCGCGGAGGGAACGGTTACAGCCATCGATTCCGAGGCGGGCACTGTGACCATCGAGCATGGTCCGGTCGAAAGTATCGGGTGGCCCGCGATGACCATGGCATTCGAAGCCGACGCGCAAATCCTCGAACAGGTCAGTGTCGGTGAGGGAATAGCCTTTAAATTTCGTACTGGAACCGAAGGCAGCGTCGTTACCTCGGTAACGCCGCGATAGCATGAAGGGTGGGAGGCGCTCGGTTGCGCCGGTGCCTCCCACGCAAAAACAGGTGAATATGCCCGATATCGACAGGCCCAACTTTCAGGATCGGCGCGATTTCATGAAGAGCGCCGGTCTCGCGGCGACGGGTTTCGCGGCGCTGCCGCTGCTGGGCTGCGATACGCAAAGCAGGATGTCGCTCGATCGATCAGGTGCAAGCAAACCTCTTGCCATACCTCGGCTACAGGCCGGAACGATCGAACGGGGCGAGCGTGTCTTTCGCCTCTCCCTCACACCTGGCGAGAAAGAATTCGTGTCCGACACTCCGTCTCCGACAATCGGCATCGATGCATCCTATCTCGGGCCCACCCTCGAAATGCGCCGCGGCGAACAGGTTCGCTTTCAGATCGACAACAAGCTTGCCGAGGACGCGACTGTCCACTGGCATGGTTTCGAACTTCCCGCCACAGCGGATGGCGGACCGCACCAGCTCGTGCGGCCCGGCGAGCGCTGGAGCCCGTCCTTCGAAATACGCCAGCGCGCTTCGTTATACTGGTATCATTCGCATCTGCATCGCCGGGCCGGACCACAGGTCTATACCGGACTTGCTGCCCCGATCTACGTGCGCGACGAGGAAGAGGATCGCCTCGATCTGCCGAGCCGGTACGGTGTAGATGACATACCGCTCGTCGTGCAGGATCGCGTGATCGACAGCTCGGGCCGCCTTGTTTACCCGCTCGACATGCACTCGCGGATGATGGGGGTGATGGGTGAGCGCATCTATGTGAACGGAACGGCCAATGCCGTTTTCGAGGCCGCCGCCGGTCCGCTGCGCCTGCGGCTTCTCAATGGATCGAATGCGCGGTTCTACACCTTCTCGCTCGAAGGTGATCGTCCGATGCAACTCATCGCAAGCGATGGCGGCCTGCTTGCCGCGCCAAGCGAGGTTCGCAGTCTTACCCTTGCCCCAGGCGAACGCGCACAAGTGATCGTCGATCTTTCCGAAGGGCGCCCGCTCCGGCTGATTGCCAGCAGCCCTGCTAACGCCATGGGCATGATGGGCGGGCAAGGCGGGGGTATGATGGGCGGCGGAATGATGGGAAACCGGACCGGTCGCGAGAGGCAGGGCCGCACATTTTCCATCCTCGATATGCGCCCCTCCGGCTCGTCGACTCCAGTGATGCTCCCGCCCACCCTCGCCGCGCTAGCCGCGCCAGACCCCTCGCTCGCCGTTCGCAGCCGCCGTTTCGTACTCGATATGGGCATGATGGGTCGGGGTATGTCGATCAACGGCCAGACCATGGACATGGATGTCATCAATCAGCGCGTACCGGTGGGTCAGTGGGAAATATGGGAAATCGCCAACGCATCGATGATGGCGCATCCCTTTCATATTCATAACGTGCAGTTCCGCTTGCTCGACCGGGACGGCCGGCCTCCGCGGGCGGAAGAGGCGGGCTTCAAGGACACCGTTATCGTCAACCCGCGTGAACAGGTCAGGCTGCTGCTACGGTTCGAAGAGAATACCGATCCCGACACTCCCTACATGTATCACTGTCATATCCTCGAGCACGAGGACGCAGGCATGATGGGGCAGTTCGTGGTCACGGCCAGTTAGGGGAGAACGACAGATGAGCGATGGGCACAATGCGATCGAGGGTACGGCGACCGACCCCGTTTGCGGAATGAGCGTGAAGATGGACGGCGCCCGCTTCATCGATCGACACAAGGGTGGCGACCATTACTTCTGCTCCTCGCGCTGCCTCGACAAGTTCCGCGCGGATCCGGAGATGTATCTTTCAAAGGCGCACCTCGATGCTGTCGAGGATGTCCCGGAAGGTACGATATACACCTGTCCGATGCATCCGGAGATCCGGCAGCCGGGGCCGGGCTCCTGCCCGATATGCGGGATGGCCCTCGAACCCGAAACGGTCACCTTGAACGAGGGTCCCGATCCCGAACTGGTCGACATGCGGCGAAGGTTCTGGTGGAGCGCGCTCTTCACCCTGCCGCTCTTCGCTTATGCGATGGGCGACATGATCCCGTCGCGACCGTTCGATCAGATCATCGAACCCGCTTCCGCGCAGTGGCTGCAGCTTCTGCTGGCCACTCCGGTGGTGCTTTGGGGCGGCTGGCCCTTCTTCACCCGCGCGCTGCAATCAGTCCGAACCATGAACCTCAACATGTTCACCCTGATCGGCTTCGGCGTTGCCATCGCTTATCTGTTCAGCCTTGTGGCAACCCTCGCCCCGGACATCTTTCCCGAGGCTTTCCGCGATCATGCGGGCCGGGTCGGCGTCTATTACGAGGCAGCAGCGGTTATCACGACCCTCGTGCTGCTCGGGCAGGTGCTCGAACTCAAGGCGCGCGGATCCACATCGAGCGCCTTGCGGGCGCTTCTCGAGCTCGCGCCCCCGACCGCGATGAAGATTTTCGGTCGCGGGGACGAGCGCGAAGTTCCGCTTGATGAATTGACGTCTGGGGACCTTCTGCGCGTGCGTCCGGGCGACAAGGTCCCCGTCGATGGCACGCTCGAGGATGGAAGCAGTGCCATCGACGAATCCATGATCAGTGGCGAGCCCATTCCCGTCAAGAAAAGCGCGGGCGATCAGGTAATCGGGGGCACTGTCAACCAGACCGGCAGCTTCACCATGCGCGCGACGCAGGTCGGCGCGGACACCATGCTCTCGAAGATCGTGCAGATGGTGGCGGAGGCGCAGCGCAGCCGGGCACCGATCCAGCGGCTCGCCGACCAGGTCACCGGATGGTTCGTGCCCATCGTCGTCCTTGTCGCTATCGTGAGTTTTGTCGTCTGGGCCATCTGGGGACCGGCACCGGCCCTTGCCTACGCGCTCGTCAACGCGGTCGCCGTTCTGATCATCGCCTGTCCCTGCGCGCTCGGACTGGCGACGCCAATGTCGATCATGACCGGCACCGGCAAGGGAGCCCAGCACGGCATCCTGATCAAGAACGCCGAAGCGCTCGAAACGCTGGAAAAGATCGATACGCTGGTTGTCGACAAGACCGGCACACTGACCCGGGGCAAGCCCGATCTTGTCGACGTAAAACCGCAGTCAGATTTCGACGAGCAGGAATTGCTGAGCCTTGTCGCTGCCGTTGAGAGAGGAAGCGAGCATCCGCTCGCCCACGCGATCGTGGAAGGGGCTCAAAACAGGGGCGCTGCCATTCTCGACGCTTCCGATATCGAATCCGTGACCGGCGAAGGTATCCAGGCAAATGTCGACAAGCGCCTGGTCGCGATCGGGAATGAAAAGATGATGGAGCGTATAGGGGCGCTCGAAGAAGGCTGGCGGTCAACGGCGGACGAAGGCCGAAGCCTCGGACAGACGGTGATGTTCGTGGCCGTGGACGGGGCACCGGCAGGCCTTATCGCGGTCGCCGATCCGATCAAGGCAACCAGCCGCACCGCTATTGCCGCGTTGCATGAGCGCGGCATCAAGATCGTGATGCTTACCGGCGACAGCGAAGCCACCGCGCGTGCGGTAGCAAGCCAGGTCGGTATCGACGAAGTCGAAGCGAACGTCTCGCCCGAGGACAAACATCGCAAGATCGAGCAGTTGAAGAGCGAGGGTCGCCGGGTCGCTATGGCCGGCGACGGCATAAACGACGCACCCGCGCTTGCCGCTTCGCATGTCGGCATCGCGATGGGAACGGGTACCGATGTCGCG
>QFNA01000153.1 GCA_003248395.1 Citromicrobium sp. | reverse complement strand
GTCGGTCACATCGCCCGCACCGAAGACGCCGGGCAGATTGGTGCGGCCTTCCTCGTCGGTCACGATCTCGCCGAACTTGGTCAGTTGCAGCCCGCTGTCCTGCAACCATTCGGTATTGGGGATGAGCCCGATCTGGATGAATACGCCTTCAAGATCGATCCGGCGCGTATCGCCGCTCTTCCGGTCCTTGAGCAGCAAGCCGTCGACCTTGCCGTCCTTGCCGGTGATTTCGGTCGTCTGGCCGCTGGTGACGATTTCGACATTGCCCATGCTGCGCAGCTTCTTCTGCAGCACATCGTCGGCGCGCAGAGCGTCGTCATATTCGATCAGGGTGACATGGCCGACGATCTTGGCGAGGTCGATCGCAGCCTCGACGCCCGAATTGCCGCCGCCGATCACCGCGATGCGCTTGCCCTTGAACAACGGGCCGTCGCAGTGCGGGCAATAGGCCACGCCCTTGTTGCGATATTCCGCTTCGCCAGGAACGCCGAGATTGCGCCAGCGCGCGCCGGTCGCAAGGATCAGGCTGCGCGACTTGAGGCTGGCGCCATTGCCCAGCTCGACCGTGTGCAAACCGCCTTCCTTCTCGGCGGGAACGAGCTTCACCGCCTTGGCGAGGTTCATCACGTCGATGTCGTATTCGCCGACATGGCGCTCCAGCTCACCGGCCAGCTTGGGGCCTTCGGTATAGGCGGTGCCCGGCAGGTTCTCGATGCCCAGCGTGTCGTGGAGCTGCCCGCCGAAGCGTTCGGCTGCAATCCCGGTGCGGAAGCCCTTGCGCGCGGTGTAGATCGCGCTGGCTGCGCCTGCCGGACCGCCGCCTACGATCAGCACTTCGAACGGCTCCTTCGCCGAAAGCTTCTCGGCCGCCTTGGCATCGGCGCCGGTGTCGATCTTCGCGAGGATCTCGGCCAGCTCCATCTTGCCGTTGTAGAAGGGTTCGCCGTTGAGGAAGGTCGCGGGCACCGCCATCACATCGCGCGCATCGACCTCGTCCTGATAGGTGCCGCCTTCGATCAGCGTGGCCGTGATGCGCGGGTTTTCCAGCGCCATCAGCGTCAGCGCCTGAACCACGTCGGGGCAGTTGTGGCAGCTGAGCGAGAAATACATTTCGAAGTTGAAATCGCCTTCCAGCCCGCGAACCTGTTCGAGCACGTCGGCATCCACCTTGGGCGGGTGTCCGCCGGCCCACAGCAGCGCGAGCACCAGCGACGTGAATTCGTGCCCCATCGGCAGCCCCGCGAAGCGCACCCATTTCTCCGCATCGCTCGCGCGGCGGATCACGAAGCTGGGCTTGCGCTCGTCGGTCCCGTCGAAACTGGCCGACACGTCGTCATGCAGCGCGGCGATCTCTTCGAGCAGTTCGCGCGTTTGGCGCGATTTCTCGTCGTCGCCCAGCGAGGCGACCAGTTCGACCGGCTCGCGCAGATTGGCGAGATAGGTCTTCAGTTGCTGGGTAAGGTTCGCATCGAGCATGGACGGGCTCCGGTCGTGGGTTGCGGACGGATGGGAAATTCAAAGGGAAAGGAAAAGACCCGGGGCGGGGAGGGGGGAGGATAGCCCCGGGTCTTCCAGCGACCCGAGATTGTGGTCCCGGGCTCTTGAGGCGGGCGCAATTACCTGCGCCCGCCAAGTCGGTTTGCCTTCGGCTTAGATCTTGCCGACGAGGTCGAGCGACGGGGCCAGCGTTTCGCTGCCTTCTTCCCACGCCGCCGGGCAGACCTGGCCGGGGTTGGCGCGGACATACTGTGCCGCCTTGATCTTGCGCGCGAGTTCGTTGGCATTGCGGCCCACGCCTTCGCAGGTCTGTTCCATGATCTGGATCACACCATCGGGATCGACGACGAAGGTCGCACGGTCGGCAAGGCCCGCATCGCGCAGCACGTCGAAATTGCGGGCCAGCGTGTGGTTCTGGTCACCCAGGAACGGGAACTGCAGCTTGCCGATCTTGTCGCTGGTGTCGTGCCATGCCTTGTGGCTGAAATGCGTGTCGGTCGACACGGCATAGACTTCCACGTCCATCTTCTGGAGCATGTTGTACTGCTCGCCGAGGTCTTCGAGTTCGGTCGGGCAGACGAAGGTGAAGTCGGCCGGATAGAAGAAGAACACCGCCCATTTGCCCTTAACGTCTTCGTCGGTGACGTCGTCTCCGTCGTTCGGGTTGAAACTGATGGGTGTCAGATAGGCGATGTTGCGATGCAAAAAAGCGATATGTTGCGATTGCGAACATCGGAATTTTCAATCAGCGGGGTGGAACTTGTGGAAAATGATAGCAAGCCGTCGAAGGGCTAACGCTTTCGCGCTTTTTCTATCTGATCCACTTGTGCAAGATAATTTTCAAGTGCTCCGTAGTGGGCCAGAATTCGTAGAGGATTTCCGCGAGCCGCTTCGAATTCGTCTACCTCAGTAATGCCGCACCACTGACGTGACCCCCTGATTTTCCTCCAAGTTGGATTAGAGTCTGGCCTTGAAGGAAGGACAGACGATGAAGCGTACGAGGTTTTCAGAAGAGCAGATTA
>QFNA01000056.1 GCA_003248395.1 Citromicrobium sp. | reverse complement strand
TGGCAGCTACGCCGGCAGTGGCCGACGTGAAGGCTGGCGTCGACGCGTGGTCGGCGGGCGATTTCGAAACCGCAGTCCGCGAATGGCGCGATTTGGCAGAGGCAGGCGACCCCGATGCGCAATTCAATCTCGCACAGGCTTACCGGCTGGGCCGGGGCGTGCCGATGGACCTTGCACGCGCCGAAATGCATTATGCAAAGGCGGCCGCACAGGGCCATATCCAGGCAGCCGACAAATACGGCATTCTGCTCTTTCAAGTGAACAAGCGGGAAGCTGCCATGCCCTATATCGAGGACGCTGCAAGACGCGGCGATCCGCAGGCGCAATACCTCTTGGGTATCGCGCATTTCAACGGCGATCTCGCGCCGAAGGATTGGCCACGTGCCTACGCTCTTTTGACGCTCGCCAATGCCGCAGAATTGCCTCAGGCAAAGGGCGTGCTTGGCCAGATGGACCGCCATATTCCGTTGGAAGATCGTCAGCGTGCGCAGCAGTTGGCGTCGCAATTGGGAGAGCTTGCGGAGCGACGCCGCGCGCGCGAACTTGCTGCCGTCGATCTGGCGATCGGCAACGGAGAATTGCCGTACACCGCTCCGACTGTCCCGACTGCCATTCCTGAGCCGGTCCGACGCGTGGCCGATGCCACGCCCCGTCCAAGCAATGACGCTGCGACGAAACGGGCTGCCGTCTCGAAAAGATCAGGCGAGTGGAAAGTGCAACTCGGGTCATTCGCCGTCGCCGGGAATGCCGACCGCATGTGGCGACAGATTTCGGCTGCGCCAGAAATTGGCGGACGAGAGAAAATTACCACGACATCGGGCAGGTTGACCGTGCTGCTCGCAGGAGGATACTCGAGCAAGGCAGAAGCGAATGCGGCGTGCAGTGCGCTGAAGCGCAAGGGGCATGACTGTCTGGTGAAGCGCTAGCTGCCATTTTTGTGCAAAGTCGCTAGCCTAGAGCAGACGTCGGATATGGGGTATCGGTGAAAATGCAGAGCGCAGGCGAAGTGACTCCCGACCTTCCGGAGCCGGTGGCGGGGAAGAGCGAACGTCTTGCCTCGCTCGATTTCATCCGCGGGATCGCCGTGATGGGCATTCTGGTTGCCAATATCATCGCATTCGGTCAGCCGATGACGGCGTACCTCTATCCCGACGCCTTCACAGTGCCGCACAGCGAAGCGGAGGATTGGCTGTGGGTCGCACAGCTCGTTCTGATCGACGGCAAGATGAGGGGCTTGTTCTCTTTGCTGTTCGGGGTCGGCTTGCTGCTCTTCATGGACAAAGCTTGGGCCAAGGGCCGTACGCGGTGGTTGCAGGTGCGCCGGCTGTGTTGGCTCGCCTTGTTCGGAATGGCGCATTTTTTCCTCTTGTGGAGAGGCGATATACTGTTCCTCTACGCGGTCGCAGGCGCCTTCGCGCTGCTTTTCGCTAAGTTGAATCGGCGCCATCTCATGACGCTCGGGCTTGTCGGCTATGTGCTTGGCGCCCTGCTTTACGCAGGGATGCTCGGCACCTTGCAGATCGTTGCCGATACCGACGTCGGCGCACAACCCGAACTGGCCGAATTCTCAGAGGGATTGGAGGAGGGCAAGGACACCGATCTTGCGGACGACCGCCTCGACACGGCGCTGATTTCGCAGGGGCGTTATGCCGCCTGGGTGACGCATAATTTCACCGATCATCTTTCGGATCTCGGCTCGATGGTTCTGGTTTTCGGGTTTGAAACTTTGCCATTGATGCTGATCGGAATGGCACTTTATCGGTACGGTGTCTTCGATGGCTCGGCCAATCCGAAGAAGCTCCGAAAATGGGGTTGGATCATGGCGGTCATCGGTACTGGATTGACGGTTCCGCTCGCCTTGTGGACCAAGGCGGGCGGACTGACCTACTACGGAACGCTTGCAGCGATGGCGGGATATTCCATGATGCCCCGTCTTCCCGTGATCATTGGCTTGGCCTTCCTGCTTTCGCTTTGGGGAAGTTCGGCAAACGGCTGGCTGGCCCAGCGCGTCAGCGCTGCCGGTCGTGCCGCCTTCACCAATTATCTCGGCACGTCGATCCTGATGGTCCTGATATTCCACGGCTGGGCCGGGGGTCTTTTCGGACAACTCGGCAGGGTCGAGCTTTATCTGGTTGCGCTGCTGACATGCATTTTGATGCTCGCGTGGTCGAAGCCCTGGCTGGAGCGCTATCTGTACGGGCCGCTGGAATGGTTGTGGCGCTGCCTGACCTACGGCAGGCTGTTCCCGCTCAAACGCGATGTTCAGGGGGCCACCTCCCAGTAAGTGGCATAATTTTCGCGGTGTTTTACCAGTCGCGCCAAGCGCTGCGCGCCATCCCATATTTCGACAGCACCTTTGGACAGGTTGATATCTGCCACGGCGAGTGCGCTCGCCAGATCGGAGCTATGGAGTTCGAGCGCATCGTCGACCTGCGCGCCGGACTGTTCGAACCGCAAAAGCAATCGTGACATCGGCATTCTCCTCTCGCACACGCCATAAAGGCGCTGAGTGAATCTCCGACGACAGGCTGGTCAGCAAAGGCGGTTGAACGGTGATTTCGTGTTCAACTGCCGTGCTTTTGCGACCGGCGGCCCATGCGACGCTGCTTCATGCGCTCGCGATTGCGCTTCGCTGCCGTGAGCGTTTCCATCACGAAAGCAGCCAGGCCGGCGATCAGGAATGCCATGGTCAGCATCCAGACAAAGGCCACCAGCGTTCCAAGCGGTGCGTACACGAATGCACTGACAAAAAGCAGCAGGATGACGATGCTGATGGTCAAGGCCGCAGCGGTGCTCATCATTACGGCTCTCTGAGCCAGAACGCGCCGTCGTTCGAGTGCGGGCAGATCTTCGAGCATCTCGTCGGCCTCGCCCGCTTCGTCCGCAATCAGGATGCGATCAATTCTCTCGGCCACCCAGATCAGGCGATTGGTCATGACGTTCATGACCGCACCGATGCCTGCCAAAAGAAACGCCGGTGCCAGGCTCAACTGCACCACATTTTGTACGCGCAAAGTCGAACTCGTGCGCTCGATCAAATCCATATCGGGAAGGACAGAGAGAATTTCGAGCGGCATCAGTCGGTCTTGTAGGGGTTCTTGGGGGTCTTCAGCACGACGCGCACCGGCACGGCTTCGAAACCGAGTTTCGACCTGATGCCGTTGACGAGATAGCGCTCGTAACTCTTGGGCAGCATATCGAGCCGTGTGCCGAACACCACGAAGCGTGGCGGGCGGGTGCCAGCCTGCGTGATGTAGCGCAGCTTGATTCGTTTCCCCTTTGGTGCGGGTGGGGGATTCGCTTCCAATGCATCGTCGAACCAGCGATTAAGCGCGGCAGTGGGAACTCGCTTCGACCACGCTTCGCGCAGTTCGAAGGCCGCGTTGAGCATCGTGTCCAACCCTTTGCCGGTCCTGGCCGAGACGGCGAACAATGGTAAACCGCGGACCTGCGCCAGCCCTTCGTCCAGCGCACCGCGGATCCCGTTGAACAGCGAACTGGCGTTTTCCGCGACATCCCATTTGTTGATGGCGATCATCAACGCGCGCCCTTCTTCCAGCACAATGTTCGCGATCTTGAGATCCTGCGCCTCCAGACCGCGGGTAGCATCGAGCAACAGCACGACGACTTCGGCAAAATCGATTGCCCGGCGTGCATCCGCGACCGACAGCTTTTCAAGTTTCTCGACCACATGCGCTCGTTTGCGCATACCGGCGGTATCGATCAGGCGGATCTCGCGCCGTTCGCCATTGCGCGGGTTGAGCCATTCCCAATCGACCGCGATCGAATCGCGCGTAATGCCGGCCTCCGGACCAGTGAGCAGACGGTCTTCACCCAGCAGACGGTTGATCAGCGTCGATTTGCCGGCGTTCGGACGACCGACGATGGCCAGCTTGAGGGGGCCCGACAGCCGACCCTCTTCATCTTCCATTCCCGCGTCGGCGGCATGCCCTTCGGAAGCCAAGTCGGCCTCTTCCGACTTGGCCCCGATCAACGGCCACAGACCGCCGAATAGATCAGAAATGCCTTCGCCATGCTCTGCCGAAACGCCCAGCGGCTCGCCGAGCCCGAGGCTATAGCTTTCCAGGATACCAGGCTCGGCCGCTTTGCCCTCGGCCTTGTTGGCGACCAGGACGACGGGAATTTCAGCACTGCGCAACCACCGCGCTATTTCCTCATCGAGCGGTGTTATACCTGCGCGTGCGTCGAAAACGAAGAGAGCGGCATCCGCGCCTTCGAGACTGACTTCGGTTTGCTTTCGCATGCGCCCGGGCAAGCTCTCGGCGTCTTCGTCTTCCCACCCCGCCGTGTCGACGATCGTAAATTCGAGACCGGCGATCTCGGCGTCGCCCATCCGTCGATCGCGTGTCACCCCGGGCTGGTCGTCCACCAGCGCGAGGCGCTTGCCGACCAGCCGGTTGAACAGCGTCGACTTGCCCACGTTAGGCCGACCAATGATGATCACGACGGGTTTTGCGGGTGCGGTCATGCTGGCGCGGCAAGTGGCCCCTCGCGACGTACTTGGCAAGACCGGAGGGTCCGCGCGGCTCAAGGTTAATACGAATTAACCATGATTGCGAAAGGCTGGTTAAGGTTAACACCATAGGCGTGGGCGACCATGAGAACACTGCTCTTCATGTTCGCCGCAATTCTCCTTCCCGCTTCCGGTCCTGTTGTGGCGAGCGATCGGGGAGGCGAACTCACAGCCTATATCCAGTGCGTGCCCTACGCGCGGGATGTATCAGGGGTGCAGATTTATGGTGATGCACATACGTGGTGGCAGCAGGCTCAGGGCCTCTACGCCACCGGACGGACACTACGCATCGGCGCCGTCATGGCGTTCCCGTCCCATCGGGGCATGCGCTCGGGCCATGTTGCCACGGTCAGCCGCGTAATCGACACGCGTCGCATCCTGCTCGACCATGCCAACTGGTCGCCAATCAACGGACGCAGGGGACATATCGAGAAGGACGCGCTGGCGGTCGATGTGTCGCCGGCCAACGACTGGAGCCAGGTGCGGGTCTGGTATGCGCCTGTGGGAGACGTCGGCAACACTGTTTGGCCGGTTTCGGGATTTATCTACCCTGAGGGCAAATCCGACAGGGCTAGAAGCCATCTCGCCAAAGCCGCAAAGCCTCGTCAATCGTCCCCGGAATTTGTTGCAGCCTTTGCCGGATTGGCCGACTGATCAATCGGCTTTGGCAATCGGTGCATCGTCGCCGAGGTCCTCGTACCATGCCTCGACCGGACCGGTTAATTTCACCGTCAATGGGTTACCGTGACGATCGACGGTCTTTCCGGTTTGCACACGTACCCAGCCTTCGGGAATGCAATACTCTTCGATATCGGTCCGCTGCCGGTCCTTGAAGCGAATGGCGACACCGCGCTTCAGGACCTCGACGTCGAAATGCTCGCTTTTCGGGTTAACCGAAAGTCGGGCGGGCGGAGTATCGGTTTTGCTGTCATCGCTCATGCCGCGCGCCTTTAATGGCGGTCAGTATGGACGGCAAGGTCAATCAGGCGGGGGCGGCGCCTCTACCGGGCTACGGTCCGGACGATCGAAATCCGGCTGCACCGGCTCGATGCCCGGCGGGTCTTCCATGGGCTCTTCGGCTGGCGGGCTATCGGCGGGAATTTCAGGCGGCGCGTCCGGCTCAATGGTGTCCGGATCGGGTTGAGTAGCCATTTTCACTCTCCTCAAGTGGTTGGAATGACAACGCTGATGGGTGGCAAGCCGTTCCGGCCGCTGTCGCCGCGCTTGCCCTTTTCGTTGCGGGTGACTAGAGGCACGCGCCTATACGCGTGGCGCCTGCGCCAACGCGCAGCATTCGTTCGGGTTAGCGGGCGTGGCGGAATTGGTAGACGCGCTGGTTTTAGGTACCAGTATCGAAAGATGTGGGGGTTCGAGTCCCTTCGCCCGCACCAATCCGCCGCACAGCGCGGTCCCCAGAGATACCTAGATACTTGGAAAGTCACGAGTTTCACACCCATGCAGATTAAAGAAACCGCCAATGACGGCCTGAAGCGCGCCTATTCGATCAACATCCCCGCCAAGGACATCGACGGACGGGTCGATGCCGAGGTGAAGAAAATTGCGCCGCAGGTAAAAATGCCCGGTTTCCGTCCTGGCAAGGTGCCGGCGAACCTCGTCCGCAAGATGCATGGCGAACAGCTGCACGCTCAGGCAGTGAACGACATGATTCGCGAATCGGTCGACAAGGTCATGGCCGACAACAAATTGCGCCCGGCTATGCAGCCAAAGGTCGAACTCGGTGATGGTTACGAGGCGGGCAAGGATGCCGACCTGACTGTCGAGCTGGAGGTTTTGCCGGAAGTCGATGCCCCGTCTCTCGATGGCCTGAAGCTGGAACGTCTGACGGTACCTGTATCGGACGACGAAGTGACCGAAGCGATCGAGCGCATCGCTTCGGGCAACAAGAGCTACAAGGACGCAGCCAAGAGCAAGAAGGCCGCAGAGGGCGATCAGCTGATCATCGACTTCGTCGGCCGCGTGGATGGTGAAGAATTCGAAGGCGGCAAGGCCGATGGCGCGCCGCTGGTGATAGGTTCGGGCCAATTCATTCCAGGGTTCGAAGACCAGCTTACCGGCGTCAAGACCGGTGACAAAAAGACGATCACCGTTACCTTCCCGGAGGACTACCAGGCGGCACACCTGGCCGGCAAGGAAGCCGAGTTCGACGTGACGGTACAGCAGGTGAAGGTGGAAACCGACACCGTCATCGACGATGATCTGGCGAAGAATTTCGGGCTCGAAAATCTCGACAAGCTCAAGGAGTTGATGCGCGGCCAGCTGGAACAGGAAACCTCCGGCCTGACCCGTACGCAGATGAAGCGGGCTCTGCTGGATCAACTTGCTGCAGGCCATGATTTTGCCGTGCCGCAGGGCATGGTCGATGCGGAATTCGACCAGATCTGGAACCAGCTTCAGCAGGAGGCTGCGCGCTCGGAAGATCCGGACGCCATGCTTAAGGAAATGGACGAAGAAAAGGACGATTACCGCAACATCGCCGAACGTCGTGTACGTCTGGGGCTGTTGCTGTCGGAAATCGGCCAGGCGAATGGCGTCCAAGTGACATCCAACGAGATGCAGATGCTGATCCAGCAGGCCGCGCAACAGTATCGCCCCGAAGATCGCGAGCGGTTCATGCAATATGTGCAGCAGGAACCGATGGCGGCGGCTCAGTTGCGCGCTCCGCTTTACGAGGACAAGGTCGTCGACTTCCTGTTCGACAAAGCGGACATCTCCGATCGCGAAGTGACGCGCGCGGAGCTTGAAGCTGCGATCGAAGCCGAGGAAACCGAAGCCGAGAAACCCAAGAAAGCCGCCGCAAAAAAGACGGCACCCGCGAAAAAGGCTCCGGCGAAGAAGGCAGCGACGAAAGCGAGCGCTGGAAAGTCTGACGAAAAGCCCGCCAAGAAAGCGGCCGCGACGAAGAAGGCGCCCGCCAAGAAGGCCGAGGCGAAGAAGTCGGATGCTGCCAAAGCGCCAGCCAAAAAGCCGGCTGCGAAGAAGGAAACTGCAAAGGCTTCTGCAAAGAAACCTGCCGCCAAGAAGGCACCGGCCAAAAAACCTGCTGCCAAAAAGGCAACAGCGAAGAAATAGGCTTTCGCTTCACGCGATTCCGAAAAAAGGGCGGCGAGACATGATCTCTCCGCCCTGTTTGTTGATGCCTCAATCTTCGTCGACGTCGCGCGGGTCGATCTTGCCATCGCGCATCGCGATTTCCGGCAATTCCTCTTCATGGCCGCGATGGATATGATCGCTGCGTCTCTCGACGTAAGAAATCAGCGGGCCAGCGACGACCCCGTGAACGATAATCGAAACGAGGATGGTGAAGCTGGCAACAGCCCATAATTGGTTGAACTGCGCGAAGTCGCCGTGATTTTGGCCATATGCCAGATAATAGATCGAGCCCATGCCGCGCACACCGAGAAAGGCGATGGCGCACTTGCCCGCAAAGGGCAGATCGCTGAACGATTCCGAGAGAAGTCCGGCGAGCGGCCGTATAACAAAGATCAGTGCCAGACCAATCGCCGCGCCTGCCCAGGTGAGTGAATCGAGCACGCCGCTCGCGAGCATCGCGCCAAACCCGAAGAGCACGGCGACCAGAACGATCTGTTCGATCTGATCGATGAAATGATGGCTGATCTTGTGATATCGGCTGCGGTTTTCGCGTTGCCTCGCAGTGACGGCACCGACGAACACCGCCAGGAAACCGTAACCTTCGACAATCTCGGCCAAACCATACGCGAGCAACAGCGTGCCCAGCACGATCAGTCCTTCGCTCGTCGAGTATTTCGGCTGCTCAGCGGTTTCTATCTCCTCGGCGCCTTCGTTTTCGATCTCTTCGATCGGCGCATCGGCCTCGCGTTCGAAGACATACCAGGCACCTAGCCGGCCTACGGTCCATCCAACCGCGACACCGGCCGCAATTCGCCAGACGAGATCGAGAGCGAACCATTCAAGCGTCCATCCGCCAAGCGAGGTCATTCCGATGGCCGCGATGGCGAGATAGGTGAAGGGAAAGGCGAGTCCGTCATTGATCCCTGCCTCGACTGTCAGGGAAAAGCGAACATCGTGACGTTTGTTCTCGCCCGGTGGACCGACTTGGACACTGCGCGCGAGCACGGGATCTGTGGGCGCAAGAGCGGCGCCGAGGAGGATCGCGCTTGCGGGTGCCAGCCCCAGCGCCCACCATCCAAGGAAGGCCACGGCTGCGATCGTCAGCGGCATGGCGATGACGAGCAAAGGCCAAATCTGTCGCCAGTTGGCCCAGCTGACCGGACGGTCGATGGCAATGCCGGCCGCCATCAGCGACGCGATGACGATGAACTCGGTAATATATTCCAGCCCGACCGCGTCGAAACCGTCAATGGTCGGATTGATATGCGGCAGGCCAAGCGGCAGCGAGAAAAGCAGATAGCCGATCGCGACATAGACGATGGGCAGCGAAAGCCAGAAGCGCGACAGCACACGTTCCAGCGTGACCGCGACCATCAGGCCGAGCCCGAAAATCACGAACATCAATATGCGGGGATCGAGCTCCATGGCGGTCTAGTCCGCGAGAGTGCCTTCCGGTTCCCAGTTCTTGAATGTCGGTCGGGGCAAGTCAGCGGTGCGTGCCCGTTCATACGCCGCACCCATCTGCAGGACCTCGAAGTCCGCCCATTTTGGGCCGATTATGCTCAATCCGACCGGCAAACGCTCGACCGAGCCCATGGGCACAGTCAAATGCGGGTAGCCAGCGATGGCCGCCGGCGATCCGAGCCCAACGGCTCCGTCGAAGTTGTCGCCGTTGACCAGGTCGGTCACCCACGCAGGTTCGCGCGTTGGTGCGAGAAGGAAGCGGACATCATGCTTGGCTAGCAAATGGTCGATCGTTTCCTCACCGGCCAGCCGTATCGCGTTCGCACGCGACTTCTCATAGGCCTCGCGGTCGGTCGTGCTTTCGGCCAGCTCGAACAGGTTTTGTCCGAACCAGCGCATCTCGGTCGCGGCATTGGCTTTGTTGAAAGCGATCAGGTCCGCCAGGCTACGCGGCATATCCTTGCCGGGCACGCTAGCCAGATACTTGCCCATTTCCTCGCGCAACTCGAACATGAGCACGGCGAAGCTGTCGCTCAGCATTTCGGCATCGGGATCGAGTTCAATCTCGACAAGGGTTGCGCCGGCCCTTTCCAAATCGGCCAGAGCTGCGTCGAAAACTTCGGTCAGGTCTTCGCGCCCGCCCGTCTGGTTTCGCATGACGCCGACCCGGATGCCCTCCAGCGAGAAGTCAGAAAGTCCGCTGACGTAGTCTGCGCGACGTTTGACGCCCATCGTGGATGTGTCAGCCGGATCTTC
The DNA here is from genome assembly GCA_003248395.1 of Citromicrobium sp. Classification (GTDB taxonomy): domain Bacteria; phylum Pseudomonadota; class Alphaproteobacteria; order Sphingomonadales; family Sphingomonadaceae; genus Qipengyuania. The sequence goes on along the minus strand of QFNA01000056.1, from coordinate 1,668 downwards.
CCCCGCGATTGCGGTCAGCAACATGGCGGCATCTTCGACCGTTCGCGTCATCGGACCTGCCGTATCCTGCGTGCTCGAAATAGGTACGATATACGTGCGGCTGACGACACCGACGCTCGGCTTGAAGCCGACAATTCCATTGACGCTAGCGGGGCAGGTAATCGAACCGTTCGTTTCGGTCCCGATCGCCGCCCATGCGAGGCCCGCAGCGATCGCGGCCCCACTCCCGGAGGATGAGCCGCACGTATTACGGTCCAGCGCGTGTGGATTGCGCGTCAGACCGCCCACTGCGCTCCAGCCGCTCGTCGAGCCACTGTCGCGGATATTGGCCCATTCCGACAGGTTCGCCTTGCCGAGAACGACGCCACCTGCTGCACGGAGGTTTGCGATCAATGGGGCATCGCGGCCGGTGTTATTGTTTTCGAGTGCTAGACTGCCCGCCGTCGTGGGAAATTCGCGCGTTTCGATGTTGTCCTTCACCAAGACGGTGCGCCCGCGCAGCAATCCGATTTCAGATAGCCTTTGCGCTTCGGCCGCCGCGTCCGGTCGGTATGCGATGACCGAATTCAGTTGCGGACCGGTATCGTCCAATTCCGCAATGCGTTGGACCTGTTCGCGCGCCTCCACGACAACAGCGGGCTCGTTCGACTGTGCAGCAAGCGGAACGGCGAGGGCGAAAAGCGCTGCGGCGCAGGTGGTGCGAACTAACATGGTATCACCATGCCACCGCCTCGGTTTGTTGCAAAGACGCTAGAATTCGCCGCTCACGGTAAAGGTGAAAATGGGACCGATGCGTCGATCCATTTCCTCGCGATAGCGTATCGGCGCATCGGGTCTGGGCCCGGCATATACCGTGCGTTCGAACCGGTTGCGTGCGCCAAGCAGATTTCCCGCCTGCGCTTTTACGGTCAGACCAAGGACATCCTTGTGTTCCACGAACAGCGATCCGAAAACGGGACCCTCCCATTCGCGTCCGACTTCGTAGCGGCGCCAGTAAGACGCATTGTCCTCGCTGAAGATGTTGGCACCCCAGGCCCAGTCGCTCGACGGGACGTCGTGGCGAAAATCGATCTCGAGAAGCGCGTTCTGATCGTTCGAGAAAGCGCGGATGTCGCCAGTAAAGGCATCGGTGACACGCATCCATCTCTGGACAGCGGTCACGTCGATACGCGCGCCTGTGACACCGATCGGGTCGAGATTGAGCGTGCCCGTCAATTCCAGGTGCAATCGGTCCGCATCACCGATATTTCCTCGTGCCTCACCACCGTCCTCGATTGGAAACCAGTCGATGAAATCTTCGAACCATCCCTGGCGCACTTCGAATTTCACGGAGCCCCAGGCGCCAAAGCGGCGGTTGGCTTCGAGCTCGAGATTCCAGCTCTGGTAAGGGACGAGCTGGTTGTTGCCTTCTCTCTCGTTTTCATCGTTAAGCGAAACACTGGCAAGGAAATCGCCGAACGAAAGCTGGCTTACCCGTCGCGCGAACGTCAGCGAAAGGTCCAGGTTTGGGTTTGGCTTCCAAGTGGCTGCAATCGAACCTTTCGGGCGCGTAAACCTCCGCGAATTGGCGGCGGAACCGGTCTGCTCGATGGTCGAAAATTCGATCGTTCCGATGGCCTGCATCGACAGCGTGGGGGAAAGATTGCGCGAATAGCTGAGGCTTGTTTC
>QFNA01000055.1 GCA_003248395.1 Citromicrobium sp. | reverse complement strand
TAGAGCAGGTCCGAACCGGTGTTGTAATCGTCGGTCATGCGGGCGTTGATGAAGAACAGGCCCGACAGTCCGCTGTCGCCGATCGGCGGCGTCCAGGTGAGCGAGGTCGTGCCGACGAGCGCGGGCGCGTTCGACATCTGGTCGCCGGGCAGCAGACGCAGCGCCGGATCGAGCGGATCGCCCTGATCGCTGCCGACGAGATTGTCGGCATAGGTGGTATCGGCATAGGTGATGCCCAGCGTCACGCCAAGATCGCGCGTCGGGTTGAGGTTCGCCTCGAACTCGATGCCCTGCGATATCACGCCCGGTGCGACGTCATCCGGCGCGCAAGATCCGGTCGCCATGCTGGCATCGCGATCGCCGCCGCCCAGATCGCTGTCGCAGCCGTTGATGTTCTGCACGAGGTAGAACGATCCGTTGAAGGTATTGAGCTGGAAGTTGCTGAATTCCTGACGGAACCCCGCCAGGCTCATGCCCCAGTCGCCCTGCGCGACCTTGACGCCGATTTCGTAGGCATTGACCGTTTCCTCGTCGAACTGGAGTTCGGTCGGATCGACGGCGGCGATATTGAAGGCGATCGGATTGCCGAGCGCCGAACGGTCGAGGTTGAAACCGCCGGCCTTGTAACCGCGCGAGTAGGAGCCGTAGACCATGACGTCCTCGTGCGGTTTCCAGCTGAGCACGGCGGTGCCGGTGAACTCGTCCTCGTCGCGCGAATCGGAGAGCGACACGCCATCGAGCTCGGAAGTGGAATTGCCCTGGCACGACAGCGAGAGCAGGCCGCCCGCAAGCGTCGCCAGCGGGCTGCCGAGCAGCGGCGTCAGCAGGGCACGGTTGCGCGGACAGAAGATGTTGTCGTTGCCGAAGGTCGCGTCGAAATCCTTCGTTTCCTTCGTGTAACGCAGCCCCAGCGTCAGATCGACCGTGTCGGTGATGTGGACGATGTTGTGCGTGAAGAGCGCGAAATTTTCGCTCTTCTGGTTATAGACGTCGCCCGTGCCGCCAAGGTCGTTGATTTGCGCGAGATTGGCGATCGCGCCCTGGATCAGGGGTGTCGCTGCGCCGAACACGGCACCACTGGCGATAGCGCCGGTCGCTGCCGGGCTGAAGCAGTTGGCCCGAGACGGATCGGGCACGGTAATGCCGAGCGGGCCGAGGCTGGGCTGCAGCGCCAGTGCGATACGGCAGTTGGCGAAGGTGCCGTACTGGTCGCCGAACCGCAGATTGTCGCGCACTTCGAGCTTCTCGTTGGCGTAATAGCCGCCGATCAGCCAGTCGAGCCGGTCGTTGAACGCCGTACCCGTCAGGCGCAATTCCTGCGTGAAGGTCTCGAACTCGCGCGCACCGGCATCGTCGCCCGGCGCGCGATAGAGGATGTCGACCTGCGTATAGTCGGTGTCCGACGCCTGCGTATTGGCATATTCGCGATAGCCGGTGATCGAGGTCAGCGTGGCATTGCCGAAATCCCAGTTGAGCTCGCCCGAAATGCCCCAGTCCTCGGTCGAACCGTCATAGGTCCGGCCCGGCGTGACGTAGATATTCCGGTCGAAGGTCGACTGCGTCAGCGCGCGCGGATCCTGCCCGAGGCCGAGCAGGATCGGCACGATCGGGTTGGATGTGCTCGTCAGCGCGGGGGTCGCGCCGGTCGGGCGGGCGAAGGTGTCGAGCCCCGGCGACAGCCGGGCCAGCGGCGCGAAGTCGGGCTGCACGAAGGTCGCGGCGCAGCAGGCCTCGTCCTTCTTCGAATAGTCGCCGACCAGTCGCAGGCTGATGTCCTCGGTCGGTTCGAACAGCAGCTGGCCGCGCACGAGATAACGGTCGCGGTCGTTGACGCGCACGCCATTGACCACGTCGGTGTAGAATCCATCGCGTTCGAAATAGACGCCGTCCACGCGCGCAGCGACCGTTTCGCCCAGCGGCGCATTGACCCCGCCTTCGACGCGGATCGCATCGTAATTGCCGTAGGTGAATGCGCCATAGGCGCCGAATTCGAATTCGGGCGGCGCGGTGTAGATGCTGATCATCCCGGCCGAGGAGTTGCGGCCACCCAGCGTGCCTTGCGGGCCGCGGAGGATCTCGACGCGGTCGAGCGGGCCGAGTTCGGACAGCGCATTGCCCGAACGCGAGCGATAGACGCCGTCGACGAACACCGCGACCGAGCTTTCGAGCCCCGGGTTGTCGCCCACCGTGCCGATGCCGCGGATACGCGCCGAACCGTTGGCCTCGTTACCCGTCGACGACACCAGCAGCGACGGTGCCACCTGGTTGAGTTCGCGAATGTCGGTCGTGCCAGAATTTTCCAGCGTTTCGGCAGTCACGGCAGAGATCGCCACCGGCACGTCGGCCAGTTCCTGTTCGCGGCCCTGCGCGGTGACGATGATGACCGGCGCATCGTTGTCTACGGAGGCATTGTCGGCGAGGTCGTTATCGTCGCCCGCATCCTGCGCCAGCGCCGCCGATGGCAGCATGGCAAAGCCTGCGCCGAGCATGGCGAGCGTGCGCAACGAAACTGTCGTAGTTTTCATGAAAGCCCTCTCCTTGATTTGTATTTGTTATTTCTGATGCCGCATAGGTATGCGCCGCGCAAGATTCCATCGATCAAGATTGCTTACGCATCTTCCAACCGTGCCTGTAATGCATCACTCGCGGCCTCCATCAGACGGGCCTCCAGCTGGTTCTGCCGGTCCCCTTCGGCGAGCTTCCCGCCAGTGAGATCCGTAACGTAAAACGTGTCCACCGCACGTTCGCCATAATGGGTGATATGGGCCGACTGGACCAGCAGGCGGCTTTCGAACAACACGCGCGCCAATCTGTTGAGAAGTGCCGGCCGATCGCGCGCATTGACCTCGATTACGGTGAATCGATTCGATGCCTTGTTGTCGAAAACGACTCGCGGGCTGACGTCGAATGCCTTCGATCCGCGATGCGGCAGCGGTCGCTGCGCCAGCCGCGGCGCGAGGTCGATGCGATTGGCCAGCGCATCGGCAATGCTCTTTGCCAGCCGGTCGAGCTGCTGCTGTTCCTGGAACGGCGCGCCATGCGGATCCTGCACCAGGAAGTTGTCGAGCGCCCAGCCGGTGCGCGAGGTGTGGATGCGCGCATCGATGATGTTGCCGCCCGCCAGATGGATACCGCCGGCGATGCGATAGAACAGGCCCGCGTGGTCGGCGGCGATTACGGTGACTAGCGTTGCCCCGCGCGCCTCGTAGAATTCGCATGCGATCGACAACTGCTCGCCCGCGGCGCGTGCAGCCGAATATTGCGCCAGATTGGGTGCGATGATGTCGACGGGCTCGGCAATCCAGTAGGCATCGTCGAACGTGTCCGACAGCTCCTCGACCAGCGCGTCCTGGCCCAGACGGCGCGCCACCTCGCCTTTCTTCCACGCGACCTTTTCCTCGCGCCCGTGGCGCATGTGGCCGAGCCGCAACCGTTCGCTCGAGGCATCGTAGAGCTCGCCGAGCAATTGCCCTTTCCAGCTGTTCCACGTGCCTGGCCCGACGGCGCGGATATCGACCGCAGTCAGGATCGCGAGATGGCGCAGCCGCTCGTTGCTCTGCACCTGCCCGACGAAATCCTCGATCGTCTTGGGATCGGTCAGGTCACGTTTCTGCGCGGTGTGGCTCATCAGCAGGTGGTGGCGCACCAGCCATGCGACCAGCTCGGTCTCGCCCGCGTTCAGGCCGAAGCGCGGGCACAGCTCCTCCGCCACCTCGGCACCCAGCACCGAATGGTCGCCGCCGCGCCCCTTGGCGATATCGTGCAGCAGCGCCGCGACATAGGCGACGCGGCGCGACACGACCTTGTGGATCAGCCGCGAGGCGCGCGGATGATCGTCCGCCAGTTCGCCCTTCTCGATCTGGCTGAGCAGGCCAATCGCGCGGATGGTGTGCTCGTCGACCGTATAGTGGTGATACATGTCGAACTGCATCTGGGCGTTCACCTTGCCGAAATCGGGCACGAATTTGCCGAACACGCCCGCCTCGTTCATCCAGCGCAGGACGGTTTCAGGATCGTTGCGGCCGCACAGCAGGTCGAGGAAGAGCGCATTGGCGCGCGGGTCCTCGCGCACGGCATTGTCGATCAACTTCGCATCGCGATCGGCCTGGCGCATGGTTTCGGGGTGGATTTCCAGCCCCTCGGCCTCGGCGATCTGGAAGATCTCGATCAGCCGCACAGGATCGGCGGCGAACCAGCCGTCCGACGGCGCCGCGATCCGGCCTCCGAACACGCGATACCCGCGGATCGTGCGCGCCTTCTGGCGAAACGCGGCGAAGAATCCCTTGCGCGCGCTGCGCTGCGCCAGGTCCTCTTCCAGATGGGCAAGGAACACGCCGGTCAGGCTGCCGACCCGTTTCGCCTGCAGGAAATAGAACTGCATGAAGCGTTCGACCGCGCTCTTGCCCGGCCGTTCGGCGAAATTCATCCGCTCCGCCACCTGCCGCTGCAGGTCGAAAGTCAGCCGGTCTTCGGCCCGCCCGGTCAGGCTATGCATGTGGCAGCGTACCGCCAGCAGGAACCGCTCGGCACGGCGGAAGCTGCGATACTCCTCCTCGGTCATCAATCCGGTGGCGACCAGTTCTGATGCGCTGCGCACGCGGTGGATGAACTTGCCGATCCAGTACAGCGTCTGCAGATCGCGCAATCCGCCCTTGCCGTCCTTGACATTGGGTTCGACGACATAGCGGCTGTCGCCCATCCGTTTGTGACGCGCGTTGCGTTCGGCCAGCTTCTCGCTCAGGAACGCGCGCTCGTTGCCCTGCACCACGTCGCGCGCAAAGCGGCGCTCGCCGTCCTCGTACAGATCGCGGTCGCCCCAGACATACCGACCCTCCAGCATGGCGGTGCGAATCGTCAGATCGTCGCGCGCGAGCCGCATGGCCTCGTCGATAGTACGGGTCGAATGGCCGATCTTGAGACCCAGATCCCATAGCAGGTAGAGGATCGCCTCGACCGCCTGCTCGCACCAGGCGTTGCGCCGCTCGCCCACCAGGAAGGCGATGTCGACATCCGAATGCGGCGCCATTTCCGATCGCCCGTATCCGCCGACCGCCATGATCGCCAGCTTCTCGCCCGACGACCGGTTGTGGTTGGGATAGAGATGATGCGTCACATATTCGTGGATCGTGCGCACCAGCTGATCGATCAGGAAGGCGTGGCCGCCCGCGATCGCATGGCCGGCGGACGGACGATCTAGCAGCCGCCGCTCCATCTCGGCGCGTCCTGATTCCAGCGCCTCGCGCAGGCAGGCAACGACATGCGGGCGCGCCTTGTCACCATGCTCCACCACCAGCGCCTCGATGGCGGAAGCGATGGCACGGCGGTCGATGATCGCCCGCTGGTCGGTGATGCGCAGGCCCGTCAACTCGGCACGAATTCCTTTGCATAGGTGGCCTTGACCGCGCGCTTGTCGACCTTTTCCGTGCCCAACCGCGGCAGAGGCTCGCGCGCCCGCCACAATTGCGTCGGCACCTTGAAGGCGGCGATGTGCTCGCCCAGGAATTCTTGCAGATCCTGCGCCGTCAGGTCCTTGCCCTCTTGTGGTAGATAGACCGCTGCGGGCACTTCGCCGAAGCGGTCGTCGGGAATGCCGAAGACCGAACATTCGGCAACCGCGGGATGGGCGTAGATCGCCTCCTCCACCTCGATGCACGAGATGTTTTCGCCGCCGCGGATGATGATGTCCTTCTTGCGGTCGACGATAAACAGGTAATCGTCCTCGTCGAGATAGCCGAGGTCGCCGGTGCGGAAATAGGCATCCTCGGTATAGGCGGCGGCAGTCGCTTCTTCGTTCTTCCAGTAGCCGAGGAAATTCGCGACCGAGCGGATGCAGATTTCGCCCACGTCGCCCTGCGCCAGTTTCCGGCCGTCATCGTCGAGGATCGCCAGGTCGACCAGCGGCTTCGACGGCATGCCGGTCGAACCGGGCTTGGCCATGTAATTTTCGTTCAGATTGCCGCAGCCGACCGCATTGGTTTCGGTCAGCCCGTATCCCAGCAGCGGGAAGCCTTCGGGAAAGGCCTCGCGCAGCTTGGTGACGTGCTCGGGCGGGCGCGGCGCTCCGCCGGCGGCAAAGCTCTTGCAACTCGACAGGTCGAAAGTGTCGCGATCGGGATGCATCGCCATTTCGTAACTCATCAACGGCACGCCGACGAAATAGGTAATCTTCTCTTCGTCGAGCAGGCGCAGCGCCTCGCGCGGGTCCCATTTGGGCATCAGCACCAGCTTGCGGCCCAACGCGAAGCTTTGCAGGAACAGCGGGATCTCGCCGGTCACATGGAACAGCGGCACCGCGACCAGCGCACTCGGCTGCACCGTCGGCGCTTCACCGCGCGCGGTCAGGATCTGCAGGATCATCGCCGTCTGCGCGACATAGTTCATCGTGCCCGACACGACGCCGAGATGGTCGGAATAGGCACCCTTGGGTTTGCCGGTGGAGCCGGACGTATAAAGGATCGTGGCGAGATCGTCGGGCCCAAGCTCGCCCAGCATCGTCATCGCCGTATCGCCTTCGGCCCAGAAATGGGCGAGACCCGCCGCCGGCGTGCCGTGTTCGAACACCAGGACCTCGGCCGAAATATCCTCGTCCTCCAGCCGCGCGGCGCGCTGCGGATCGGCCAGTACCAGCGAACAATCGCACAGCTCGATGCCATAGGCGAGCTCTTCGCCCGTCCACCAGCCATTGAGCAGCGTGGCGCAGCCGCCGGCCATGATGATGCCCATATAGGCGATCATCCAGTTGGCCGAATTGCGCGCCGCGATGCCGACGCGGTCGCCCTTCTTCACACCGTGATTGATAGCAAGTCCGTGCGCCACGCATGTCGCGGCGGCATAGATTTCGCCGAAGGTCAGCCGCAATTCGCCATCGACGATAAATTCCTCGTCCTTTTTCTCATTGGCGAAATGGGCAAAATAATGCGCCAGGCTGGGCGGTGCCTTGACGAATGCGGGCATCGTGACGCCCCGCCGTTCTATATCCTGCGTTTCGAACATCTGACCCGGGGCGGTCACGGCGGCGGTGAAACGGTGAATATCCTTGTCGAGTTCGGTCGGCATGGTCTGGTGTGGTCCTCTCTCCATCATGTGCACGGCACATTGCCGCACGCCGTTCCGCGCATGGCGGACAGAGATGCGACGCAGGCTTTCCCCAAAACCCCTGCTGTGCCAAAAGCCGGGCCGAACGGGTCGTGCATGCGGCCTTCGCGACAATCTCTAAGGGGATAAATCCGTGCTGTCACTACTGGCCGCGACTGCCGCGGCGGGCGAGCCGATCCAGTGGGCCGAACTCGGGCTCAGGCCCTATCTGTTCGACATCGGCGGGTTCCAGCTGCGCTATTATTCGCTGGCTTATCTGCTCGGTATCCTGTTCGCCTACTGGCACCTGTCGAAAATGATCGCCGCCCCCGGCAGCCCGATGGCGCAGCGTCATGCCGACGACCTGTTCTTTTACTGCACGCTCGGCGTGATCGTCGGCGGCAGGCTGGGCTATGCCGCCTTTTACCAGCCTGAACTCTTCACCACCTTCACCGACGACAGCTTCGTCAGCTGGAACCTGCTGCGCCTGTGGGATGGCGGGATGAGCTTCCACGGCGGGGTAATCGGCGTGCTCGCCGCAATTACCTGGGTCGCCTGGCGCGGCGGGCTGAACTGGCTGTGCGTGTGCGACTATATCGCGGTCAACGTGCCGGTCGGCTACATGCTCGGCCGGATCGCGAACTTCATCAATGGCGAATTGTGGGGCCGCGCGAGCGACGTGCCCTGGGCAATGGTCTTTCCCGGCGGAGGCGATGTCGCGCGGCATCCAAGCCAGCTTTACCAGGCCGGGATCGAAGGCCTGCTGCTCGGCGCGCTGCTGATCGCGCTGTTCTGGAAAACCCGCGCACGCTATCGCCCGGGACTGCTTGTCGGCCTGTTCACGATCGGCATGGGGCTGGGCCGTTTCATCAACGAATTCTTCCGCGAACCCGATGCGCAGCTCGCCGAATTCGCACGCGAAACGGGGCTGTCGATGGGGCAATGGCTCAGCCTGCCGATGGTGGCGGTCGGCATCGGCGTGCTGGCCTATGCACTGATGCGTCCGCCGGTCGGGGGGGCAAAGCCCGTCGCACCGCAGACCGCATGAGCGCGGGCGACGGCGACACCGCCCTCGCCCGCAGCTTTCGCCGCCTGATCGCGCATGACGGGCCGATCCCCGTGCTACGCTACATGGGCGAAAGCAATGCGAGCTATTATGCCAGCCGCGATCCGCTGGGCAGCGCGGGCGACTTCACCACAGCCCCGGAAATCAGCCAGATGTTCGGCGAGATGATCGGGCTGTGGCTGACCGATCTGTGGCTGCGCGCCGACCGGCCCGATGCGGCCTATGTCGAACTCGGCCCGGGCCGCGGCACGTTGGCGAGCGACGCGCTCCGCGCCATGGCCAGTCAGGGCCTTGCGCCCGATGTCCATTTCGTCGAGGGTTCGCAGGCGCTGCGCGACGTGCAGGCGGGCAGGCTCGCACAGGCGCAGTTCCACGAGAGTATCGACACCCTGCCCGAAGACCGGCCGCTACTGCTCGTCGCCAACGAATTTCTCGACGCCCTGCCGATTCGCCAGCTGGTGCAGACCGGGGCAGGCTGGCGCGAACGCATGGTTGCGCTCGATGGCGAGTCCTTCGTGTTCGCCTCGGGCCCGAACCCGATGGACGACGCGGTCCCCGATGCGCTGCGCGAACAGCCGGTCGGTACAGTCATCGAAACCTGCCCGGCGGCGGCGGCGATCCTTGCCGCTCTCGCCGAAAGGCTCGACCGGCAGGGCGGTGTAGCGTTGTTCGTCGATTACGGCCATCTGCAGATGCGGACCGGAGAAACGCTCCAGGCGCTGCGGACGCATCGCAAGGTCGGCGTCTTCGAGGCGCCTGGCGAAATGGACCTCACCGCGCATGTCGATTTTGCAACGCTCGCCGCCATCGCGCGCCGGGCCGGCCTGTCGGTCGATTGCACCACGCAGGGTACATGGCTCGATGCCATCGGCATGGGCCTGCGCACGACCACGCTTGCCCGCGCGCGCCCCGACAGGGCAGAGGCCCTCCAGACCGCGCATCGCCGCCTGACGCATGCGGACGAAATGGGCGAGCTGTTCAAAGTCATGGCGCTCACCGCGCCCGACTGGCCGCGCGGCGCCGGATTCCCGGCAAGCGACTAGAGTCCCACGCGCTCAGCCAGACGCGCTGCCGCCTGTTCGAACGTCAACTTGTCGCTGGCACGATCGACCGAAAGATTGGCGTCGCGCATCGTTTCGACATCGATGGCCCCGAACATCGGTGCCAATGCCCTGAACGCGGCATTCGCTCGCCGGTCACGCAGGCTGGTCAGGACGATTGCATCGTAATTTGGGAAGGCACCTTCCGGATCGCCGAGGAAAACGAGGTCGTCCGCTGCGACCCGCCCATCGGAGGTGTAGGCCCCGATGACCTGAACCTCCCCTGATCTCAGGGCGTTGTACATGAAGGTCGGCGAAAAGGTCCGCTGCGCGGCGAAGCGCAGGCCATAGGCATCGCGCACCCCACGCCATTCGGGCCGCTGAAAGAACTCGGGATCGCCGCCAACTGTCATTCGGCCCGCCACTCGCGCCAGATCGGTGATGGTTTGCAATCCGTAGGTCTCTGCAGTCGCGCGCTTTACCGCCAGCCCATAGGCATTTTCGAAACCGAGCCGACCCAGCACGCGCATGCCGGTGTTGGCCTTTTCCCAGGCGACGATCCCGCGGTACATCGCCTCGCGCGGCGGATAATCCTCGCGCCCCATCTGGTTGGTCCAGATCGTCCCGGTATAGTCCACGTAGAGATCGACGTTCCCGCTCGCCGCCGCCCCATGCACCACGGCAGAACCGAGACTGTCGCGATAGGCGACATCGAAGCCCGCTTCCTCCAGCCGCTTTCCCATCAGTCGCGAAAGGATGTATTGTTCGGAGAAGCTCTTCGCCCCAATCACGATGCGGTCCTCGCGCTCGGCAGCACCCGACTGCGCCGCAAGCGCCCCGATGACACCCACCGCAACGGCCAGAATACCGCCGATCCAGAGCGCTTTTCGCCGTTCGCGAAACCCCCGCTCCACCAGCCCGAGCAGACTGTCGGCAACGAGTGCGAGCGCTGCGCTGGCAAGGCAACCAGCCAGCACCAGCACCCAGTTCTGCGTCTGCAGTCCGGCGAAAATCGGATCACCGAGACTCTTTTGCCCGATGGTGGTGGCAAGCGTCGCCGCGCCGATCGTCCAGACCGCGGCGGTGCGAATTCCCGCCATGACGAAGGGGGCCGACAGCGGCGCTTCGACGAGCAGCAGGCGCTGGCGAAAGGTCATGCCGATGCCCTTCGCCGCCTCCATCACGCCGGGGTCGAGGTTCGCCTGCGCCGTCACGGCGTTGCGCAGGATGGGAAGGAGCGCATAGAGCGCGAGCGCCAGCAAGGCCGGCAGAAAGCCGAGCGTCGGCAGCCCCTCGCCAAACACGCTGCGAAGGCTCAGGAGGAGGGGGAAGAAGAGCGCCAGCAGCGCCAGCGCGGGAATGGTCTGCACCAGACTGGCGAACGACAGCGCGATGCGTGCCACATGGCGCGACCGGCTCGCCCAGACCGCAAGCGGCAGGGCCAGCGCGATGCCGAGCGCGATCGCTGCAGCCGAGAGCACGATATGGGCTGCGAGCTCGTCGCCGAGCTGGCGCAGCGCCTGCCAGAGAGCCGTCATCGTGCCAGCTCCGCCAGCTCTTCCGACTGGCGCCGCGGCACCGCCACCAGGGCCTGCGCAACGTCTCCGCCCTTCCCCGCCAGGAGCTCTGCCGGCGCGGCATCCGCCACGATCTGCCCTCTTTCCATGACCAGCACGCGATCGGCGAGGAGAAGCGCTTCCGCCATGTCGTGCGTGACCATGACCGTCGTCAGCCCGAGTTCGTCATGCAATGCGCGAACGCGTTTCCCCAACGCGTCTCTCGTAACCGGATCGAGCGCGCCGAACGGTTCGTCCATCAACAGGAGTTCGGGATGACCGGCCAGTGCGCGCGCGATGCCGACACGCTGCTGCTGCCCGCCCGACAGCGCATCGGGTGTCCGGTCGATCATGTCGGCTGACAGGTCGACCATGTCGAGGAGTTCGCCGATATGTTCGCGATCGATCGAACCACCGGCAATCCGCGGCCCGATTGCGATATTTTCGCCCACCGTCATATGCGGGAACAGACCGATCGACTGGAAGACGTAGCCGATCCGGCGGCGCAGGGCATGGGCGTCGACGGCATCGACATTTTCGCCGAAAACCGCAACGTTGCCCAAGGTCAGGTCGATCAGGCGATTGACCGTTTTCAGGAGCGTCGATTTGCCGGAGCCCGATGCGCCGACCAAGGCAACGAACGCGCCGCGATCGATCGTCAGGGTGATATTGTCGACGGCCCTGATCGGGCCATAGGCCTTGACGACCCGGTCGAAATGAACGGCGTCGCTACGCGGATCGGTCACGCCGCTGGCGCTTCGTCGGCCGCCTCGTCTTCTTCGTCTTCGTCCACGGCGGGAGCGATGTAGTCGACGCGG
>QFNA01000054.1 GCA_003248395.1 Citromicrobium sp. | reverse complement strand
TTCCCGGCCAGACGCAGATCCGGCTGCGAGGGGCCGAAGCCAATCATACGCTCGTCCTGATCGATGGGATCGAGGTGTCCGACCCCTACGCTGGCGAATTCGATTTCGGAACGCTCATCGCCGACGAGGCGGCGCGGATCGAGGTGCTGCGCGGGCAGCAGAGCGCGATCTACGGATCGGACGCGATCGGCGGCGTCATCCAGTACATCACGCTCGGCGGCCGCCTCAACACCACCGATGGCACGCCAGGCGCCCGCGGCGGCACGCGCGACCTTGCGAACGACAGCGGTGCGGTGTCTCTCAAGACGACGTTCGCGCCTACGTCCGATGCACGCCTTACCGGCGTATTGCGCTACGCACGCACCGATGCCGAATTCAACGACAGCGATTCCGATCCGGCAAGCCCGACGTTCGGATTCCAGGTCGATAGCCCCGGCAACCGTTTCCAGAACGAGGCTGTCTACGCGCTGGTGCGGGGCGAGGTGGACCTGCTCGACGATCGTTGGACCCATGCGCTGTCGGCACAGATCGCGGACACCCGGCGCGACGGTTTCGCTTCGACTGGACGCAGCTACGGCAGTGAAGGGCAGAGGCTGAAAGGGTCCTACGATACGACGTTGCGTATCGAAGCTGGCGGTCTCACACACCGGGTCACGGCGGCTCTCGACGTCGAACGCGAACGGTTCCGTAACACCGATCCGACCGGCTTCGCATTTACCGGTCGTCGGCAGATCGACAATATCGGCCTCGTCGGCCAGTATGCGATCGATCTGGGAGACCGGGCGAGCGCGTCCGCCTCGATTCGCAGGGACTGGAACGACCAGTTCGCCGATACGACGACCTACAGACTTCAGGCGAGCTATCGGATCGCTGCGGCTACGCGGGTGCGCGGGGCAGCAGGATCGGGGGTGAAGAACCCCTCGTTCTACGAACTCTACGGTTTCGTCGACGGTCGCTTTATAGGCAATCCCGACTTGAGGCCCGAGAAGTCGAGCGGATGGGAGATCGGGATAGACCAATCGCTGTTCGGTGAGCGCGCTTCGATTGGGGTCACCTATTTCGAAAGCGAACTGGACGACGAGATCTTCACTTCCTTTCCGCCCCCGAACTTCGTCGCCAGCCCCAGCAATCGCGACACCGTCTCTGAAAGAAACGGTGTCGAAGTGTCCGGCGAGGCGCGCTTGGGCGAGGCCTGGCGCGTCAATGGAGCCTACACCTATCTGCGTTCCCGCGAGAATGGCACGCGCGAGGTACGTCGGCCCTCGCATACCGCCAGTCTGGCCGTCGACTGGCGCGTTCCCGGGGATGCGGGAGGGGTCACGCTCGTCGCGCGCTACAATGGCGAGACGATCGACAGCGCCTTCATCGATCCCTCCTTCGTGCCGGTTCGCGTGCAACTGGACGACTACCTGCTGCTGAACGTCGCCGCCGACGTGAGGGTCATGGATAATGTCGAGCTGTTCGGCCGGGTCGAGAACCTGACGGCCGCCGACTACGAGGATGTCTTCAGCTTCGCGACGTGCGCGCGGGACAAGAGGGCATTGATACAGCTCTCGATAAAATGCCTTGGCCCAAACCACTTACCGCAGTTCAACGTGTGTCCCAGCTGTGCCGACAATCGGGTCGACAAACCGCCCTACCAGCACGTTCGGGATGAGCCTGCCTTCACAGCCGGTAGATATGTCGATGCTAGATGGCCCTCGAAGTTGGTCCTGAAAGATATTCAGAACTTTCAGACCCGCTCGTAGCCGACACCGATCCGCTTCTTTGCGCCAGCACGCCTGGTGCGAATGGACGCGATAAACCGCTCGGCAGCCTGCTGCGTGGAGAAGCCGCTGATCACGCTTTGACCTTTGCTGCCGATCCGGCCCCAATGCCTTTCAACAATGAACCAGCCAAACAAATCGACTGACACCGACAAGCGATAGTCGCGGGCAATGTTGCGGCTTTCATCAATCGCTCGCCAGTGATCGTTGCTTTCGAAAGGATGAGCCATGAAGAGACTCTGCCCTTGCTCGGGTTCAAGCGTCCAACGCATTATCTGAATCACCGGCAAAGCCGGTGATTCAGTGGCTCGATCATTCCTTCGTAAATTCCCGGTACCGTTCGGTGAGCGCATCGCCAATCTCGCGTGTGCTGCGTTCTACGCCTGCTTCGGCGGACCAGCGATCCCAATCTGCTACTGCCGCGCGGACTTCGTCGATAATTTCGTCAATGCGAGCAGGCTTCAGACCGTGTTTTGCTCCTAATGCGCGCACGTGAGCGACGGTGATTGCCCTGCCCTCACCCGTGACGGCCATGTAGTGCTCTCCGCCTGGCCCGTGGGAGTATGTGAGGTCGAAGGCTGGGGCGAGGCTCCAGACACCATTGTCATCCATCAGGAAGGCATGCTGGCGGACATGATCGTCCCGGTTGTGGGCGAGGACGTTGAAGACCATCCGGCGGAAGGCCTGCTCCACATCGCGCACATCGCGGGTGATCGCCAGCACCGCGCGCAGGAAGCCATCGTAATCGAGGCTGGGCATATGCGGCGATGCCTCCACCGCGCCGCCCAGGCTTACCATGTGGAGCCGCTTGCCGGGTGCAGGCCGGTCAAACCGGCGGGTGGCAAAATGCGCCCTGCCCGCTGACGGAATCAGCCGCGTCTCGGCCATGGCGATGCCCGCCGCGCGGGCCATGCGGGCATAGGCCTCCTCGACCGGCCCGATATCGGCAGGATCGGTGAGAGCGGGAAATTTGACGATCCACTCTGTTGCGGCGGTGCCCCCCTCCCCCGCCAGTTCGTCGCCTGCATACACACCTCCGTCAGCAGCAATGCCGACATGCACCTTGGGCCGCGCGCCGCCCGAGCCGCCACCGAGCCGCTCCAGCAAGGCGTCCAGCTCGCCCTCCTCGCCCAGCAGCACCTGTCGCGCTTCATCGGCCAGCAGGTCGAGGTCGATAGCGCCTGCCCCCTCGCCCGCATCCAACGTAGCTGGGTGGAAGGTCAGTGCCCCCCTGCCCCGGCTGCCAACCAGCGCAAGCCGGTCGACCGGATTCAGATCCTCATAGCGATGCCCCAGTTTCTGCAAGCGCCGCTTGAGCAGCAGAGCGCCCCAGGCATCAGGCAGGCTGTCAGCCAGGAAGCCATGCAGGCCACCGAATTCGCGCGTGCGAGCCGCAAGCAGGCCGGTTTCGAGCGGATAGCGCAGTGGTGACAGGGCCTGGCCTTTGGCAATCGTATCCGCCGACCATTCGAGCTGCGCCAACCCGTCAGCCATCACGAGGCGTCCGACATGTTGCGGCTCTGCGTGCTCATCGGTGAGCAGCAAGATATCGAGCGGAGTTCCGGGGGCGAGCTTCAAAACCGTGCTCTTTTTGCGCGCTTGCGCTTCATGAGTTCTGCCTGCCGCTGGCGTTCGAGCAACTCATCCATGCTGCTGGCGGCAGGTTCGGGGAACAGCCGCGCCAAGTCCTGTTCGCAGCGCAGCGCGATGGCGGCCCGCACCAGATCCTCAATCGAGGCCTTCGCCTCCCCCTCCAATCGCCGCCAGGTACGATAGGCGACTCCAGAACGCTCAGCTGCCGCCTTCTGCGTAAGCCCCAGAGCAAGTCGCCGCGTCTTGATGCGCTGTCCAAGAGAGGACAATTGATCGGCAATGTTTGGTTCCATTGACCACATATGGCCTGTCAGAGCTAAAACTGCAAGGTTATTGTCCGTATACGGACAAGTTATTCTACCGCAGGGCCGCCAGAAAGCTCGTCGGTGTCAGATCGACATGCGCCTCCAGCGGCGGGCGCAGCTCAAAGGCGCGCGGGGTTCGGGCGAAATCCCAAACGCGCACCAGATGCCAGTGGTCGCGTCGATCTTCGGCCACGGCGATCTCGTTGCGGGTCAAGTGGAGTGGCGTGCGTTCCCAGCCATTGGTGGTTTTGACCTCCAGCAGCCGGTCGGCACCGTCAGCCTCGAAACTGGCGATGTCATAGCCATAGCCGTCACCATCCTCCACAGAGGTCCAGTGGACTTTACGCGCCAGATCCGCCCTGCCCGCTTGCTTCAGCCGCGCGCGCTCGTGCGCCAGCACCCGCTCCTCACCTGCCTGGCCAAGCGCCCGGTTACGGACATCGCGCGCCGCCACATCGTATTTACGGCCGATCTTGGCCATGAACTCAGGATCTATCGGTGGCGGTTCGTTACGCTGAGAGGGGACTGGGCCGATTTCCAGCAGGTTTTCGGCAGGCGGCCCCTCCCATGTCGGGCTGACGATATCTCGAACTCTTGAGACGCTGCTGCGCGGAGCCAGCCAGTCCTCATGCCGATCAAGCCAACGCAACACGCCATCGATCAACGCGCCCTGAAAGTTCGCGGCAGGCTTGTATCCAGGGATCCACGGCTGCCCCAGCCCCAGCATGACCGCGCTGATATTCTGGTGCTTGAATTCGACCGAACCCTTGCTGCACCCGGTGCGCGCCTGCAATTGCCGGTTATGCGCCGCCTTGTTGTAGGGAATGCCCGCCAGATCGTCGGCCAGCATGGTGAAATACTCCGCCACCGCCGCGTCGATCTGCTGTGTTGTCCAGTCGTCCCCGGCCAAGCGCCCTACCCTTCCACCACCGGATACATTGGCATCGTCCATTCGGCGTCCGGGTGGTCCATCATCAGGTCTATGAAGACGGGCAGAAGACAGCCGAGCAGAGCCGCTCCGTCGCGCACCTGATTGCGGTTGGCGCTGCTATCCCAGGTGGCGCCGCCGTGGATGATCTGGTTGCGCAGGACATAGAGGCGGTCGAACAGGATCGAGAGCACGACGGCGGTGTTCTTTTCAGCCAGAGCGCGATTTGCGGCCCGTTTGGCGGCATCGAAGCTGACTTCCCACCCTGCCCCGCCGAATTCGCCCGCCTGATGCTTCCAGAAGGGCGCGAAGACGAACTTGTTGTCGAGCAACAGGCGAATTTCATGGGCGAACCGCTGCCAGATCGCGTCATAGATGCGGTTGGAGCTGTCCATGCCGACGAGCGCGGCAAAGAACTGTTCGAAGCGTTCGCGCTCGTACCCTCCACAGCGCGGTCGAGATCGCCGGCATAGGCGGCGTTAAAGCCGATCCACAGCAGGACGAAGAGCACGTCGAGGTCGTCTTCCTCCTGCTCCGCCCGCCGCAGCCAGCTGATCGAACGATGCACGCGCAGGGTCAGCGGCAAAGGAAAGCCATCGCGCAGTTCGCGCTGCTTCGATTTCAGCTGTTCGGGGTGGAGCGGATCGTCAGGGGCGTAGCGGTGGGGCATTATCGTGAACCTAGCGGCTTAGCTGTTTCTGGCCAGTTGCTTTGTCGTTCATTGCCGGAATGCCTGCCGCACAAGTTCCCCGTGAACACCTGCATCACCCGCAAAGCTATCTAGCCATTCCGCCCAGCTGCATGAAGCGAAACGCACCCGCCCTCCCCTTACACGGTCAGTGAAATCGGCGATTTCGGTGTGGTGGGCGGCAAACATGGCGCCGTCCGTAACATCGGAGGGCTCTGCGAAGAGATACAGCAGAACCGGCTCTTTCTCGCATTTGTGGGCCTGCGTGCTGATCCCGAAGGCGTGTTTTACCAACTGCGCTGCATCGAGATGGCGGTAGCGGCGTGGCTCGGCCCGGAGCAGGTCGCGCATGGCGCACCAGTGATCCATCCCGTCGCCCCAGACATCGCGGTTGTAGGCGTCGGAGAGTTTTGCCTCCTTGCGGTCGCGGAAGGGCTCGTAACGCTTGGATTCAACGCCAATCAGGCAATCTGGCGTTTCGACGACAGCATCAAGCCAGGGGTGGCGCCCTCCCCTCCAGGGAAAGCGCATCTGCCTTTCGACATCGACGCGGATTGCAGGCCAGTCACAGTCCTCCAGACCCGGAAATGGCGGCAGATCGGCCGGACGATCAAGAAACCAGCCAAAGCCGTTTACGGCCAGCGCCGCGCTACTTTGCGGGCTGGCGAATTTGCCTGAAGCAATCTCGTTACCGCCAGCTTTTTGGAGGATCGCGCGGACCCTGCCTTCAGGCACACCGGGTAGTAGAGGTAACTTGTCCATATGCTGATCCTGACGGGTGGTTACGACAGAAACGGTCGCAGCAAAGACTCTTCAAACAATTCTCTCATAAATACATACTTCTGTAAGGGTTAGACGGGTTATGAGTCTGTTAGACAGGTTAGAGGCTGGAACGTGCTCTGTAACTCCCTGAATCCCGCGAGTCGCATGTTTATGGCGTTCCCGAAGTGTCGGACATGTGTTCCTGAAAGGTCGAGCGGGCTGTTCCTGAAAGATCGGCGCTGCGTTCCCGAAGTGGCGACGGATTGATGTATGGCGTTCCTGAAAGGTCGAAACCCCATACTGCCAGTAAGATTAGCCGCACGATTTGAATCAGTTCCATCAGCTCGCACGGAATTATCGTTCAATTCGCCGTGTCCTTTGAATCGCGAACCTGATCGACCGACTCGGACGCGACACTTCGGGAACGGGTTGCGCCTTTTACCGTCTGGCAAGCGTGGCTGGGCTACACGACAGTGATGCCAAAGTGCGGCGAGACCTGTGAACACCCCTATCCCGCGCCGGATTTTGTCCGTGCGCTCAATGTTCCTTGTGCGCGGTATGCCGAGTGTCTGGAAAAGCAGGCGCAGAGTTGCCGCCAGCGTGACGCAAGGCCACAGAAACCCGGAATTGACGCCTATCGTGAGCGCATTCACAAGGCGGTTCTTTGCAGTGAGGGCCGGGATTTCTATACCGGCGAGCTGCTTGAGTGGAACCGGTTGAACCACGACTTGCCGCTGACTGGAGGCAGGCGGAGGCATTTGCAGCGCGGACAATATCCCAGCGTGGACCATTATACCGGCACGAACAGCATGGACTTCCGCATCTGCAGTGCCCTGGTGAACCACGCGAAGGGGCCAATGTCGCATCAGCAGTTCCTTGCGCTTTGCCAGAAGGTTGTCAGCCAGCGTCAGCGGCGTGAGGCGACGAAACGCGCCCTGCCCTAACCCCGCAGCTCATGCTTGTGCTTTTCGTGATGGCGTTTGACCCACCCGATGAAGGCTTTCTGCCAATTGGCGGGCAGGCGTGCGGCATCGGCATCGACCCAACGCTCGAAATCTGCATGGAGCGCGTAGAGATCCCATCCCGGGCATTTCTCGCGCAGATGTTCGATGGTTTCATCCGTCATGAAGCCGCGGGTGGCCTTGTCGCTCAATCCGGCGACGGCTGAACGCAGGAGTTTTGAGACTTCGGCGTGATCGGCTGCGGGAGCGGGTTCGGGCTTGGGTTCGCTCTGTTTCCCCGGGGAAACAGGCGCAGAACTGACCTTACCCCCCTCCCCTTCTTTCGCTGGCTTAACCGCCTGGACGACCTTTGGCAGGCTCTCTTCCGCGCCGTCCTTGCCATCCACCCGCGTCATGCGCAGCATGGGCTCGCCGTCACGCTGCGCGGTCTCGACCGCCAGTGCATAGCCCGGCAGCGCGTTCTTCTCCGTCAGTTTGAGCATTTCGAACTTGAAGCGGCGATACTGCCCCTCTGCGCCCGATTTCTCGAACAGCACGGGCATGGAGATGGCAAAGCCACCCTCCCCGGCCCCGCCGGCGTGCTTGCGCGCCACGCGGTAGAGCCAACGCTCGCGTCCGCCGGTAATGTCGAAATAGGCGCGGTCGATGCTGAGCACCCCGCCCTGCATCATCACGCCTTCCCAGAACCAGTTGGAAAGCTCCAGCGTCATGCCGCGGCTGCGCTCGGTCTTTTCATCTACCAGCTGCGTCCAGCCATCGAGCCAGCTGAAGGTCGCCTCGCGCCGGTTCTCCGCGCGGATATTGGTCTTGATCGTGGTCGAGACGAGCCGGTCCAGCGCCTGCCCCAGCAACTCGTAGGCGCGCCCGGTAGTCGGCCGCCCGATGGCACGCAGCAGGTCGTAGGGCATGATATGCAGCTTGCGCGGCACATCGTTGACCCCGCGCCGGGCCATATCGGCCAGCTGGCTGGCGCAATAGATCAGGATATCGGCGTCCCAGATCGTCGCCATGCCGTAATCGGGATTGCCGCTGACATGGACCCACAGCTTGCCATCGGGGCTGGTGTAATCGATCGGCTTGACCCGCTTGGACTTGGCCAGGCTGAAGAAGGGCCGCTCCATCATCTCGCGCTGATCGCGCAGAGGTAAGTCCGCCAGATAGGGCAGGAACAGGTCGAACTGTTCGGACACGGACTGGCGGCGGGCGCGGCTCACAGGCGTTTCCCCGGGGAAACACCTTCTAAGGCGCGATCTGTTTCCCCGGGGAAACAGGCGATCAGTGGGTAGGGAAGGGCGGTCACCGCTGCAGTCCGCGCCCTTCTTCTTCCAGCTGGTAGAGCGCATCGCGCAGCCGGTTGAGCAGGTCTTCATTGGAAAGGCCGTGGCCCGCATGCAAGCGCAGGGTAACACCCTGCCGGTTGCTGCTCTGCACCGTCACCGCCGGACGCCCATGCGCGCCGTCCAGCACCAACTGCTCTGGTTTGGCCTTTTCCTGGCCGGCAGCGAGCAAACGTGCGATCACTTCGGACGAGGGTAGTGCGGGCTCGCCACTCTTGCGCAGCGCCGCCTGTTCCTTCGCGATAGCACCGGCAGCCCGTTTGATCGCTGTCGCGCGTTCCTTGTCGTCCAGCGCCTGGGCCAGCGGATAGGCGGGCTTGAGCTGCACCTCGGCAGGCGAGGCGAACGCCTCAATCACCGTATCGGGAATTCTCGCCACCTTGAGCATTTTCGACAGCCAGCCCTTAGACAGCTTCAGCCGCTCGGCCATGCGGGTGAGGTTGTTACCGTAGTGGGCCTTGAGCGCGGCAGCATAATTGCGCGCCCGTTCGAGGTCCGACACGTCTTTGCGCGCGCGGTTCTCCAGATCGGCAAGCCTGAAGGCAGCCTCGTCATCCAGGTCTGCAACTTGCGCGACGAATTTCATGTCCGGGTAGGAATGGCTGCGCAGCCAACTAATCGACCAGTGCCGCCGCGTACCTGCGATCACCTCGTAGTCATGCGCGGGATCGCCTTCCACCCGTCGCACCACAGCAGGGACTTTTTGCCCTCCCTCGGCGACGATGGAATCGATCAGTTCGCGGCAGCTTTCCTCTGTCAGGTGCTTATAGCTCCGGGCATTGCCGGGCCATACGCGCACCCGTGCCGGATCGAGCAGCAATTGCGTGACTTGCCGCACTTCGCCGGTGGCAACACGGGCAAGGGCGCTCTCGCGGCCCAGAAGGGTGGTGCTGCGCGCGCGTTGCTGACGTTCGGTGGGCTGCGATGGCGGCGCCACCTCAGCTGCTGCCGGGGCGGGGGAGGGAGCCTGCGCCTCCTCGCCATCCTCGTCCGCCAGCAAATCCGCTAGATAGTCCTTCTGTTTTCTGGCCATGTCAGCCGATCCCTTCCGTCCGTTCCCGAAGGATCGAAGCCGCTCTAAATTGGCGCTGTGTGTATGGACGTGCATTCTCAACCATTGACCACCAGCTCCTCATCCACTTCGTCCACCCGGCCCCAGCCATTGCGGACGAGTTGCTCGACCTGGCCCAGCGCCTCGTCCAGATTGGCGCGGCAGCGTTTGTGCGTGCGCGGTGTGCCGATAGGCTTTTCCAGCTCGTAAACCGTCATCATCCGCAGCGCCGCATGGCTGATTTCCGCGCTTTCGAGGATCGGCACCGGCAGCAGTGAAGGGCCAAAGCTCTGCTCCATGATTGCGCGCACCATGTCGTGGCTGGGATCGTTGGCGTCGAACTTCGAACAGATCAGCCGCACGAACTGGTAATCGACCGCAATCCCGGCCTCGATCAGCTGTTCGAGCACCTGATCCATCATCGAGAGGAATTGCACGGTAGAACAGAAGTCGGGAGTTGTCGCCGCCAGCGGCACCAGCAGAGCATTAGCCGCCTGCATGACCGCAAGACTGATCGTCCCTAGGGCGGGGGGCGGATCGAGAATGACCACGTCATAATCGCGCGCAAGGTCCATAAGCCCTTGCTTCAGCTTGCGAAACCGTGCAGCCAACACGCTCTGTCCGTCCGCGCCTGCCGCTGCAAGTTCATACTCTACGTCGAACAATTCGAGGTTCGACGGAATCAGATCGACATTGGGCCAAGGTGTCTGTTTCACCGCATAAAGCAGGTCTGCCTGCGTCGGGTCGATCGAGAGATACGGGTAGAGCGTTTCCTCGCGCGTGATGTTGAAATGCGGGTTGAAGCCGAAGAGGGTAGTTGTGGTCGCTTGGCTGTCGCAATCGACAACCAACACGCGATAACCCTGTACGGCGAAATAATGGGCGAGGTGGGTTGTGACTGTGCTTTTGCCGACGCCTCCTTTGAAATTCTGCACCGCGATTATTGCCGGTTCATCGTCGGCGGAGCGGTAAGGTGAGGCTCCCAGCACGCTGCGCATATTGAGCAGATCCTCCACAGTGTAACCGAGCCTGCGACCGTTGTCGCCGGCAGGGGGAGGGGGGAGCCGGCCGTCATCCTCGGCCATGCGGATGCGGTTGGTCGAACAGCCGAGCAATTGGGCGGCCTCGGCGATGCCGAAGCGGACATTGAGCCCCTTGCGGCTTTCCGGCAGGAAAGCCTTGCGCCGTAACCGCTCGATCATCCGCTCACCCGATTGAGCAAGATCGCCGATATGCGAGACAATTGAATGCGGATCGGCCATGAATCGCCACCTTGAAGCTGTTTGACGGTCGTCTTAAGCAAAAAGGTTCAAATGGGCAAGGGCTAACGGTCAGCCAGACTGCATACCGGAATGTGCAATATTCATTGTAATGTAGGGAATCGGTGGATATATCCACTTCAATCGCACCCGCCCGGCCTCTGCCTTTTGGTATGCACACTGGGCGGGTCTTTTCTTTTCAGCGCCTTGCGGGCAGACATTCGCCCGTATGAGCCGACCCTATACCAAACCCACACTTACGATCCCGCAGCAAATTGCACATTTGCAGGGGGAGGGGATGGCCATTCCCGATCCGGCTGCTGCAGAATACTGGTTACGACATGTCAGTTACTACCGCTTGAGCGCCTACTGGCTATATTTCGAGCATCCCAAGGGAGCGCACGGACCTCGCTTCAAGTCGGGCACGAGCTTCGATCAGGTCACCGCTCTTTACGACTTTGACCGCAATCTGCGCCGGATTGTCATGCGGGGATGCGAACATGTGGAAGTGGCCCTGCGAGGGAGTTGGGCACATCAATTGGCCCTTGTCGGGGATGGGCACAGTTTCTTGGATCCAAGTCACTATAAAGCACGGGATGCATTCTACAAAAGCTTGGGCAAGCTGGCCGGAGAAGTCGGATATTCGCGCGAAACCTACATAAAGCACTATCGAGACACATACGATGTGCCCGCGGTTCCGCCAGTGTGGATGGTAGCGGAAATGATTTCCTTTGGTCAGCTATCACGATGGTATTCCGGTCTCGCGGATCGGTCATTGCGGAACGCCATCGCAAGGCCTCTCGGACTGCCAGAGGCCGTTCTGGTTCCTTTCGCGCGCCATATCACCGACATTCGGAACATCTGTGCCCACCACGGCCGGTTATGGAACCGAGGGTTTCTCGCCCCGCCCAAACTGGCCCAGAAACCGATAGATTTACGGGATACGCTTGACCAGTCGGCCGCACAGGCCCCGGCAAGGCTATACAATGCACTGGTGACAATTGGCCACATCATTCGAAGCGTGGCGCCGAACTCGACTTGGATGGCAGATGTGAAGGCGCTCGTTATCACTCATCCGACAGGTGACGTTGCCGCAATGGGATTTCCGGCGGATTGGTTGCAACGCCCGATGTGGCAGTGAGCCGCATCCTGCCAACAAATCCAACGCACGACCGATTCTGTCGTGGCACTAGCGCAAATTGAAGGCATCAGGAGATTCGCCTTATGCGCCAGTATGATAACCAGATTCTGTATTCGCCCTCGGACCTGGTCCGCTATCTCGGCTGCGCTCATGCGACCGCGCTCGATCTAGCGAAGCTGCACGATCCAGACAGCGCGCCGGCGCAGGCAGAAGACGATGCGATGGGCGAGCTGGTTCAACAGGCGGGCCTTGCGCATGAAGAGGATTACCGCGAGCAGCTGGCAGAGCAGGGCGGTCTGGTCGAAATCCCAGGCGAAGGCTCGCTGGAGACTCGCGCGCGGCTGACACGGGAGGCAATGGAGAGCGGTGCGCAGGCGATCTTTCAGGCGGCGTTCCTGCAGCCGCCGTGGAGCGGATTCGCCGATTTCCTGATCCGGGTGGAGGAACCCTCCGCCCTTGGCGCATGGTCTTACGAGCCGATCGACACCAAGCTCGCCCGTTCGGCCAAGGCCAGCCATGTCGTGCAGCTGGGCCTCTATGCCCGCATGATTGCCGCCATTCAGGGCCGTGAGCCGCGCCGGGTGCATGTGCAGCTGGGCGACGGCAGGCGCGAAAGCTTCCGCCTGGTCGATTTCGACAAGGTGCTGAGCAATGCCATCTCGCGCTATCTGGTCTTTATCGATGGCGGGGCAGGGCAGACCTCTCCCGAACCCTGCAACGCCTGCGGCCTGTGCCCCTGGCGCGATCACTGTGCCGAAGTGTGGGAGGCCGAAGACCACCTCTCGCGCGTCTGCGGCATTGGCAAGCCCCAGATCGAGAAGCTGCGTGCTGGTGGTGTGACGGCGGTGGCGGCGCTCGCTGCTCTGCCTGATGACGCGCGCATTCCGCGCATGGCTCAGGCAACGCTTGACAAATTGCGCGCACAGGCCCGGCTGCAATTGCCCCGCTGGCAGGGCGGCGATCCTGTGGTGGAACCGCTGCCGCCGGAAGAGGGGAGGGGTTTCGCAAATCTCCCTGCGCCCGATCCGGCGGACCTGTTCTTCGACCTTGAAGGCGATCCGCTGGAGGAAGGCGGGCTCGATTACCTGTGGGGCGTGCATTACCGCGACGCCTTGCTCGCCATCCGGGCGCGCATGTCTATCACTATGCGCCTTATGAAATCACTGCGCTGCGCCGCCTCTCTACCCTCCATGCGAGCCGTGAGGAGATCCTTGCCGACAAGGTCGATTTCCTCTCGCGGGCCAATGGCGGCGACAACCAGGACGCTCCTCCGATCGACTGATCCGGTTGCAATCGAACCAGCCATAGGAGGCTCTGCCGGAAACGGCAGGGCCTCTTTCGCTGTTCACACGTCCTTCCGCTCGTTCTTCTCTCCAGGGATTAGCCAGGCGCTGCCCGGAGGGCCCGACCCATTATGGCAGCGATCATCTGAAACGGTCGTTTGAGGTGGACTGGATTGGCCTTGTCCGTCGTCAGAACATTCGGCACAACTCGCGGCGTAGATTAGCGGAGTGCGGACCTCGTCAGGGGGTTGATGTTAGGCGGCGAACTTGCGGTGCT
>QFNA01000053.1 GCA_003248395.1 Citromicrobium sp. | reverse complement strand
ATAACGCAGGGTCATCGTGGTGACCGACATTCCCTCGAGCCAGGTCGTGCGGTAAACCGTGAACAGCGGGTCTCCTGCGCGCGTGCCAAGCATGTCCGCAGTACGAACATCGGCAGCGTCGGCGCAAAATGCCACGTCGCCGCGGGTGAAGGGGACTGTGCGCACCAGCCACTCGTTGACGCTGAGTTCGCCGAAATCGGCGTCAGGGAAATCAGGCACGGCGGCCAGGTTTATCCACCTGTTCTCAAATGCAAAGGGGCGCTCGTCGGCCAGATGAAGGGTCTCGATATAGCCTGCCTCCCGCATCTCACCGATCCGCATCATGGCGCCAACATCCGTTGGCGGCCTAACGACCTTGCGCTCTACCACCTGGCACCGATAATCGGCGCCGCGCGCCTCCACATCTTCGCGTACGAGCGTGATCGGGAACTGCGCCTGCGCTTGCGGAAGGGGGCGCACGCGGGTCCCGCCCTTGCGCTTGCGCTCGACGATCCCTTCCTCGGCCAGCGCCTGCAACGCGCGGTTCACCGTGGTTCGCGAACAGCCATATTGTTCGGCAAACTCCGCCTCCCCGGGAATCAGTTCGCCGAGCTTCCATTCGCCGCAAACGATTCGCGACCGGATCGCCTCGCGGATACCGCGATGGGTGTTGGCATTCACAGCGCCTTGCCGAGCTCGCGCAGCGTGCTGGCAAAACGCGCACGAATTTCATCGGCGCGGACATGCACGCCGTCGCGCACGATGCGGCGACCGGCAGACCAGACATCGCTGACCGCCTTGCTCTCGACCCCGAAAATCCAGGCATCGAGCCGCTGGTCGGGCTGTGGCCAATCGAGGAAAGGCTGGTCGTCGCGCAGCACCACGACGTCTGCAAGGCTACCGGGTGCGATCACGCCGGACTGGCGTCCGATCGCCTGCGCGCCGCCACGCGCGGCCCGCTCGTAAAGATAGCGCCCGTTCGACCGCGTCGTCCCGTCGGCAAGTACGGCCCGTTGCCGGTGCAACAGTCGCTGCGAAACTTCGAGCATGCGCAATTCCTCTGCCAGCGAGATGCGGATGTTCGAATCCGAACCGACGCCGAAACGCCCGCCAGCGGCAAGATAGTCTCGCGCCGGAAATATGCCGTCGCCGAGATTGGCCTCGGTCGTCGGGCAAAGCCCCGCAATCGCTTCTGAGCCGGCAAGATCGGCAATTTCGCCGGTGTCGAGATGGGTCGCGTGGATCAGGCACCAGCGGCGGTCCACAGGCATGGTGTCGAGCAGCCAGCGGACCGGGCGCGCGCCAAGATGCGCCTCGACTTCCTCGACCTCCTTCACCTGCTCGGCCGCATGGATGTGGATCGGTCCGTCGCGGCATAACGCAACGCAGGCATCGAGCCCGGCCTGGTCGACCGCGCGCAGCGAATGCGGCGCCACGCCGAGCCTGAAATCGGCGGGCAGATTGCGCGCACACTCGGCGAGCCGTTCATACAGGGACTCGAACTGTCCTATCGAATTGCCGAACCGCATCTGGCCCCCCTCCAGCGGCCGCCGGTCGAGCCCGCCAAAGATATAAAGCACCGGAAGGTGGGTCAGGCCGATACCGCTCGTCTCGCTTGCCGCGAAAATGGCATTCGACGTTTCTGCCGGATCATCGAATGGCTCGCCGCAGACCTGGTGGTGGACGTAATGGAATTCTGCCGATGCCGTGTATCCGGCTTCCGCCATTTCAAGCTGAACGAGGGCGGCAATCGCTTCGACATGCTCGGGATTGAGCACTTCGAGAAAGCGGTACATGACCTTGCGCCAGGTCCAGAAGTCGTCCGATGCGTCCGGTCCGCGACTTTCGGCAAGGCCTGCCATCGCACGCTGAAAGCTGTGCGTATGGACATTCGCCATGCCGGGCAGCGCCGTACCGAGCGCCTTGCTCCCGTCGAAACCGCGGGACGAAACTTCGGTAATGACGCCGCAGTCATCGAAATGAATCGCATGGTCGGCGAGCCAACCCGAAGGCGTGAGAATCTGCCGTGCCGAAATGATGCCCGTCATTGGCCATTGCGCCTTCAATTAATATGTGCATACATAATCACAGAGCGAGGAGTTGCGCAAGTCCATGACCGGCCGAATTTTCAACCGCTGTAACGCTGCCACCATGCTGGCCGGAACGGAGAGTTACGGCCTGATCGAGGACGCCGCGATCGCGGTTGGCGACGGGGCGATCGTCTGGGCAGGACCTCGCACCGACCTGCCCGCAGACTATCGCGAATGGGATGTGACGGCGCTCGATGGTGCGCTCGTGACCCCCGCGCTGATCGACTGTCATACGCATCTGGTGTTCGGCGGCGATCGCAGCCGCGAATTCGCGCTCAGGCTCGATGGCGCCAGCTATGAAGACATCGCGAAGGCTGGCGGCGGGATTCGATCCACGGTGGCTGCAACGCGCGATGCCAGTGACGACGCGTTGCTCGCCAATGCCTTGCGCCGGGTCGACGATCTGCTGGCTGACGGCGTCGCCGTGATCGAGATCAAGTCAGGTTATGGTCTGTCGGTCGAGCACGAGCTGCGCATGCTCCGCGTGGCCCGCGCCATCGAATCGCATCGCCCGGTCCGTATCCGCACGAGCTGGCTGGCCGCACATGCCTTGCCGCCAGAATTCGATGGCGAGGCCGACCGTTATATCGAAGAGGTCGCCCTGCGCGGACTGGAGCTGGGCGCCGCCGATGGATTGATCGATGCGGTCGATGGCTTTTGCGAAGGCATCGGCTTTTCGCCTGCGCAGATCCGCCGCGTGTTCGAGGCCGCGCGCGCATTGGACCTGCCGGTCAAGCTGCATGCCGAGCAATTGAGCGACCTGAAGGGTGCTGTGCTGACGGCGCAATTCGACGGCCTGTCCGCCGATCATCTCGAATATCTGGCGGAAGAGGACGTGCCCCGGCTTGCCGAAGCGGGCACGGTGGCCGTCCTGCTGCCCGGTGCATTCTATGCCCTGCGCGAAACCAAGCTGCCGCCGGTCGAGGCGCTGCGTAAGCATGGCGTCGCGATGGCGGTCGCGACCGATTGTAATCCCGGCACTTCGCCCATGTCCTCGCTGCGGCTGGCGATGAACATGGCCTGCGTCCAGTTCTGGCTGACTCCGGCAGAGGCGCTGGCAGGCGCGACCCGCCACGCCGCCAACGCGCTGGGACTGGGCGGAGAATACGGCACGATCGAAGCGGGCAAGCGCGCGGATTTGGCCGTGTGGGATGCCCCGCACCCCGATTATCTCAGCTACTGGATCGGCGGGCAGCTGTTGCGTGGCCGGATCACCGGCGGGAGTTTCCATCATGCATGACCTATCGCCCGGTTCGCTCGGGCTGGCCGACCTTGAAGCTCTGTACCGGTCCGACAATCCCTTCCGCATTGCCGATGCGGCCATGGCAGATGTCGCGGCATCGTCCGAACGGCTGGCCGCAGCCGTCGGATCGGGCGAGGCGATCTACGGGGTCAACACCGGTTTCGGGAAGCTCGCGAGCGTTCGAATCGGGGATACCGATCTCGGCACGCTCCAGCGCAATCTCGTGCTGTCGCACAGCGCGGGTTTCGGCGCACCACTTGCCCCGGCGATTGTCCGCTTCGTCATCGCGCTCAAGTGCCTGTCGCTCGGCCGCGGAGCTTCGGGGGTGCGACCCGTGGTGATCGAGCGTCTGCAGCAGCTGGTCGAGGCCGATGTGATCCCGGTGGTCCCGGAAAAGGGGTCGGTCGGCGCTTCGGGCGATCTTGCACCGCTGGCGCACGTCGCTGCGACGCTAATCGGCGAAGGCGACGCCTTCTTCCGCGGCGAACGGATTGCCGCAGGCGATGCGCTGCAACGTGCCGGACTCGAGCCGCTGGTTCTTGAGGCCAAGGAAGGCCTTGCGCTGCTCAACGGCACGCAGGTTTCGACCGCGCTGGCGCTGGTCGCGCTGTTCGACAGCTGGCGATTGGCCATCAGCTCGCTGGTCACGACTGCCCTGTCGCTCGACGCGGCAATGGGATCGACCGCTCCGTTCCGCGACGAAATACACACGCTCCGTGGTCACAGGGGGCAAATCGTCGCGGCACGAGTCGTCCGCACGTTGCTCGAAGGATCGCAGATCCGCGAAAGCCATCGGGCGGACGATCTGCGGGTGCAGGATCCCTACTGCCTGCGCTGCGCCCCACAAGTGATTGGCGCCTGTCTGGACCAGCTCTCCCACGCAGGGAATGTGCTGCGCATCGAGGCCAATGCCGCGACCGACAATCCGCTGGTCCTGTCCGATGGATCGATCGTTTCGGGCGGCAACTTCCACGCCGAACCCGTTGGCATGGCAGCGGACGGGATCGCCATTGCGGTGTCCGAGATCGGCGCAATCGCGCAGCGGCGCATCGCGCTGCTGGTCGACCCTTCGCTCAGTTTCGGTCTGCCCGCTTTCCTCGCCCCCTCGCCCGGATTGCAATCGGGGCTGATGATCGCCGAGGTGACGAGCGCGGCGCTGATGAGCGAGAACAAGGCGCTGGCCAATCCGCGCGTAGTCGACAGCACCCCGACCTCGGCCAATCAGGAAGACCATGTTTCTATGGCGTGCCACGGGGCACGCCGGCTGCTGGAAATGAACGCCAATCTCGCCGCCATCCTTGGCATCGAGGCGATGACCGCAGCACAGGGCGTCGAGTGCCGAGCGCCGCTTCTGACCAGCGAGGCTTTGCAGGGCGCGATGACGCGCATTCGCGCTGCCTCCCCCAGTCTGACCGGCGACCGGCTGATGGAGCCCGATATTGCCGCCATGGCCGACCTGGTCGCGTCCGGAATTCTGGCTGATGGCGTGGCAGCAGACTCCATCGCGGGCTTCGAAGAATGAGTCCGGTCACGGTCATGGCGGGCACGTCTCCAATCGTGCTGGCACAGCCGCATTCGGGGACATTTGTGCCCGATGCCGTAGCTGCGCAATTGACGGAGCGCGGACGGATGCTCGCCGATACCGACTGGCACATCCCGCAGCTGTACGATGGCCTTGCGCCCGATGCGACGGTGGTGCGCGCCGAATTCAACCGCTACGTCATCGATGCCAACCGTCCGCCGGACGGCGAAAGCCTCTATCCGGGGCAGAACGCCACTGGCCTCGTGCCACTGGTCGACTTCGAGGACGAGCCGATCTGGCGGGACGCGCCTGACGGACAAGAAATCGCGCGCAGGCTGGCGGGTTTTCACGCGCCCTATCACACCGCCTTGCGGACCGAGCTCGAGCGGGTTCGCGCTCTGCACGGATTTGCCGTGCTGTACGACTGCCATTCGATCCGGTCGCACCTGCCCTTCCTGTTCGACGGCACGCTGCCCGATCTCAACATCGGGACCAATGGAGGCGCATCGTGCCACCCCGCCATCGAGCGCGCGGTCGCCGATGCCAGCGCCAATGGCCCCTACAGCCACGTGCTCAACGGGCGGTTTCGTGGCGGTTGGACCACGCGCCTTTATGGGCAGCCAGCGGAAACCATCCATGCGATCCAGATGGAAATCGCCCAGTCGACCTATCTCGCGGCGGAAGAGCCGCCCTTTGCCTATTCGCCCGACAAGGCAGTGAGGCTGCGCGATACGCTCGCGCGGGTCTTTGCTGCCATCGAGACCACTTTCGGAGAGCTTTCATGACCGTCGACCGCCGCAACGCCCGCGATATCAAGGCCCCGACCGGACCCGATCTCGCCTGCCGAAGCTGGCAGACCGAGGCGCCATTCCGCATGATCCAGAACAATCTCGACCGCGAAGTGGCGGAGAACCCCGACGAGCTGGTGGTGTATGGCGGGATCGGCCGCGCCGCGCGCAGCTGGGCCGATTTCGAAGCCATTCTGGCCAGCCTGAAGACGCTGTCGGACGAGGAGACCCTGCTGGTGCAATCGGGCAAGCCGGTGGGCGTGTTCCGTACCCATGCCGATGCGCCGCGTGTGTTGATCGCCAATTCCAACCTCGTGCCGCACTGGGCCAATTGGGACCATTTCAGCGACCTCGATCGCAAGGGCCTGATGATGTACGGCCAGATGACCGCGGGGTCGTGGATCTACATCGGCACGCAGGGCATCGTTCAGGGCACTTACGAAACCTTCGTCGAGGCCGGACGCAAGCACTACGGTGGCGATCTGGCCAGCAAATGGATCCTCACTGGCGGATTAGGCGGTATGGGCGGTGCGCAACCGCTCGCGGCGGTGATGGCCGGGGCCTGCTGCCTGGCGGTAGATTGCAATCCCGAATCGATCGATTTTCGTCTCAGCGGGCGAGGCCAAGTCGGTCGGGCTGCTGGGCAATGCCGCGGACATCTTCCCCGAACTGGTCAGGCGCGGCGTGCGCCCCGATATCGTGACCGACCAGACCAGCGCACACGATCCGGTCAACGGCTATCTGCCACAGGGCTGGACGATGGGCGAATGGCGCGAGAAACGCGAGAGCGATCCCAAGGCGGTCGAGAAAGCCGCCCGCGCCTCGATGCGCAAACAGGTCGAGGCCATGCTCGCCTTCTGGGACGCGGGCGTCCCCACACTCGATTACGGCAACAATATCCGCCAGGTGGCACTGGAAGAGGGACTGGAGAATGCCTTCGATTTCCCCGGCTTCGTCCCCGCCTATATCCGCCCGCTGTTCTGCCGCGGCGTGGGGCCGTTCCGCTGGGCGGCGCTGTCGGGCGATCCCGAGGATATCTACAAGACCGACGCCAAGGTGAAGGAGCTGCTGCCAGACGATCACCACCTCCATCACTGGCTCGACATGGCGCGCGAACGGATCGCTTTTCAGGGTTTGCCCGCGCGCATCTGTTGGGTCGGACTGGGCGACCGCCACCGGCTTGGCCTCGCGTTCAACGAAATGGTGGCGAGCGGCGAGTTGAAAGCGCCGGTGGTCATCGGTCGCGATCATCTCGACAGCGGTTCGGTCGCGAGCCCCAATCGCGAAACGGAGGCGATGCAGGACGGCAGCGATGCGGTCAGTGACTGGCCGCTGCTCAATGCGCTGCTCAACACCGCGAGCGGCGCGACATGGGTCAGCCTGCACCATGGCGGCGGCGTCGGCATGGGCTTCAGCCAGCATGCGGGCATGGTGATCGTGGCGGACGGAACCGAAGACGCAGCACGGCGTCTCGAACGCGTGCTCTGGAACGACCCGGCAACCGGCGTAATGCGCCACGCTGATGCAGGATATGAAATCGCCAGAGCCTGCGCCGAGGACAAGGGCCTTCGCCTGCCGGGCATACTCGGCAACTGATCGCACTGGAAGACAATGGAGCGGGCGAGGCGATTCGAACGCCCGACCCCAACCTTGGCAAGGTTGTGCTCTACCCCTGAGCTACGCCCGCTCACTGACGCTCGCCGGACCGCATGGCCCGGTGGGGAGGCGCGCAACTAGCAACGCCGCCTGAGTCCCGCAAGCGAAAAATCGTAACTGCGCGAAGCGCCTTGCCCGCAACACGCGAGTCCTTCACATTCGCCACAAAGCGCCCACATGGGCACACAGAAATTCTCCCGAGGAAAGGCGGTTCACGTGGCAAGCATGGGTCTGAACATCGACGAGCAGAAGGCTGTCGAGCGGTTCAAGCAGGACATCGTCGAACCTTCGATGACCAAGCTGGTCATTCTCGATTTCTATGCCGACTGGTGCGGCCCCTGCAAGGCGCTGGCCCCGATGCTGGAAAAGGTGGCGGCGGAATATGCCGACCGGGGCGTGGTGCTCAAGAAGATTGACGTCGACGAGGAAAAGTTCATCGCGGCGCAGTTCCAGGTGCAGTCGATCCCGACCGTCTATGCGATGTTCCAGGGCCAGCCGGTGGCCGACCTGACCAATGCACGCAGCGAATCGCAAATGAAGCAGACGCTCGATCAGATCCTGTCTCAGCTGCCGATCGAAGCCGGTGAAGATGGTGACCCGCAAGCTCAGTCGGCGCAACAGGTCGACCAGTTTGTCGCGATGGGTGAGCAGGTCCTCGCCGAGGGCGACGCTGCGCGGGCTGCGGGCATATTTTTGCAAGTCGTCGAAATGGCCCCAGATCATGCTGCAGCGCATGCCGGACTGATCCGCTCGTTGACGCAGGACGGCCAGGTCGAAGAAGCGCGAATGGCGCTCGATGCCGCCAAGGCCAACCCCGCGCTTGCGACCGATCCGACGATCGACACGGCCGCAAGCGCGCTCGAACTCGCCGGTAACAAGGTCGATGATGGCGAGCTGGCTGCGCTGCGCGAGAAAGCGCAGAGCGACCGCGCCGACATGGATAGCCGCTTTGCCTATGCCGAGGCTGCATTCGCAGCAGGCGAACGCGATGCCGCAGCCGAGGAACTGCTGGGCATGTTCGAGGCCGATGCCGAATGGAACGAGGGCGCTGCAAAAGCGAAGCTGCTGCAGATTTTCGAGGCCGTCGGGCTGGAGGATCCCTGGGTGGTCGAGACGCGCCGCCGACTGTCGCGCCTGTTGTTCGGCTGAGATCGGGTTTGACCCAACGCCTTTCCATCTTCCCCCTGCCCGGCGCGATCCTGTTTCCGGGCCTGCAGCTGCCGCTGCATATCTTCGAGCCGCGTTACCGCGAGCTGGTCGGCAGCGCGCTGGCCAAGGACCGACGCATTGCGATGGTGCAGCCGCAGACGAGTGCGGAAGGTGCACCGCTGTTCGACATCGGCTGCGTCGGACGGATTGGTGATGTCGAGGCGCTGGAGGATGGGCGCTACAATATCGTCCTCGATGGCGAGTCGCGTTTTCGCGTGCTGCGCGAACTCGATGTGTCGACGGCCTTTCGCCAGGTAGAGGCCGAACTGATCGACGACCCCGACGACGAGGTGTTGAGCAGTGTCGAGCGCGCCGGTTTCGAATTCGAAGCGAAGCGGTTTGCCACGCTACAGGGGTATTCCGTCGATTGGGATTCGGTCGAGCGGCTCGATGACGAGACACTGATCAATGGCGTCGCGCAAATTGCTCCTTTCGACCCGGCAGCAAAACAGGCCTTGCTGGAAGCAAGCGATCTGTCCGAGCGATGCGAGCTGATGATCCAGCTGATGCAATTCTTCGCACTGCGCGATGACGACGACGAGATCGTGACCCTGCAGTAGCGCCCGAGCGCCAGGCCGATCAGGCTAGAGGACGAAGCTGCCCTTGAGCCCGTCTATCACATATTGCGCCGCCAAGGCTGCGAGTAGCACCCCAAGGAGGCGCGTGACGGCGGCTTCGACCTTGTCGCCGAACAGCCGCATGATCGGACCTGCCGCCATGAGCGCCAGCATGGTGATGAGGAGCACGGTGGCCAATGCGCCAAGCACGGTTGCCTGTCCTGTCCATGTCCCCGCTTCGTTCATCAGCAGCATGATCGCCGCAATCGCCCCGGGGCCTGCAAGCATGGGAATCGCCATCGGGAATACCGAGACGTCCTCCACCTCTGGCGTTTCCGCGTGCTGCGCCGCGATCTTCTCGGCGCGCTCTTCGCGTCGCTGCGTGCGCTTCTCGAAGACCATTTCGAATGCGATCCAGAACAACATCAGTCCGCCCGCAATGCGAAAGCTGTCGAGTTCGATATGCAATGCGCCAAGCAGTTGCTGGCCAAACAGGGCAAAGACAAGCAGGATTGCGGCGGCGATCAG
The DNA here is from genome assembly GCA_003248395.1 of Citromicrobium sp. Taxonomy (GTDB): domain Bacteria; phylum Pseudomonadota; class Alphaproteobacteria; order Sphingomonadales; family Sphingomonadaceae; genus Qipengyuania. The sequence continues at coordinate 29,791 of QFNA01000053.1, read as the reverse complement.
GCAGGCGCGAATGGCCATCAGGCGGCGCTGCGCAGCCGTCGCGCCCTTGGTCAGCCCGGCATAGATGGGCGCACACCCTGGCGGATCGATCACGACGAACAGCGTTATAAAGGCAGAGAGGAAAAGCTGGGTCACTGGATGGCTCCTGCGCCCGGCGAGGCGGGCCAGCGGCGGGCGAGGACGCGCTGCCATTCGCCTTCCGTAAACGCATGGATTTCGATGAGACGCTGATTGCCGGTGTAGCCCCACCGCCAGGCGAGCGTGCCGTCGGGAGAAAGAGTCTCGCGCATTTGCCCCGCCATGGCGGGCGCGGGCGGCGGCGTTGCGCCGCAATCGGCAACATTGCCGTCGATCGACGGTATACCCTCCACCACGATAGCGTCGGGATCGACTTCGCCGGCGTCGGACGCGGGCGGCGGCTGCGGATCGTCGAGCGCAGAGGCACGATAGAGCCACTGATAGTCGCCGCCACGGTCCCTCTGCCAGAGCGCGAGATAGCGCCCCACCTTGCTGTCGGCCGCCTGAAACCGTCCTTCGCTGACGGCAAGCCTGCCGTCGCAGCTCATCCAGACTTCCGACGGCGCCCATCCCGCAAGCTCAATTTCCGACTGCGCGGTCAGAGGCTGGGGTCCGAGCCGGGAAAGCACCATGGCGTCATCGGCTGCGAAATCGGCTGCAACCCCGCTGGCATCCGCCTGCCGCGCGCGTTTGAGGAACTCGATCTCGCGCGCCACCACACGACTGGGCTGCGCCGCACCTGGCGCCGTTGCGAGAGCGCGCTGGTACCGGTCGAAGCGCGCCGATTGCTGCGTCCCGCAGGCAGAGAGCGCCAGCGCGGTTACGGCAAGAAGAGCGGCGCGCAGCATCACAGGTCGGCAGGCATTTCGAGACGGGCATTCCGATGGGCGGCGACCAAAGTGTTGCGCAGGAGCACGGCGATGGTCATCGGGCCGACACCGCCCGGAACCGGCGTAATGGCAGATGCGACATTCTGCGCGCCAGCATAGTCGACGTCGCCGACCAGGCGGCCCTTTTCCTCTCCTTCGGCAGGCTGCAGTCGGTTTATACCTACGTCGATGACCGTCGCGCCGTCCTTGAGCCATTCGGCCTTGACCATTTCGGCGCGACCGACGGCGGCGACCACGATGTCGGCGCGGCGCACCACCGCGGGCAGGTCTTTCGTGCGGCTGTGCGCGATCGTGACGGTGGCATTGGCATCGAGCAGGAGCTGGGCCATCGGCTTGCCGACGATGTTCGAGCGCCCGATGACGACCGCCTCGAGTCCGGAGAGGTCGCCGAGCCGGTCGGTGAGAAGCATCATGCAGCCGAGCGGTGTGCAGGGCACGAACCCGCTCTGACCCACTGCGAGGCGCCCGGCATTGGTGACGTGGAAGCCATCGACATCCTTGTCGGGACTGATGCTGGCGATCACGGCCTGTTCGTCGAGATGTCCGGGCAGTGGCAATTGGACGAGGATACCGTCGACCGCATCGTCCGCATTCAATCGCTCGACCAGCGCAAGCAGGTCGCGCTCCGTCGTGTCGGCGGGAAGGCGATGTTCGAAGCTTTCCATCCCCGCCTCGATCGTCGCCCTGTGCTTCGACCGCACGTATACCTGGCTTGCCGGATCTTCGCCCACGAGTACGACCGCCAGACCAGCCTTGCGACCGCTGGCCGTCTCGAACGAGCGCGCGTGTTCGCCGACCCGCTGGCGCAGGCGGGCGGCAAAGCTCTTACCGTCGATCCGGTCGGCGGTCATACGGAGTAGATGATATTGCCGAGCACGATCAGCACGACATTGAGCAGGATGATCAGCACCAGCGGCGAGAAATCGATCGCGCCGGTACTCGGCAGGATATTGCGGATCGGCCGCAGCACGGGATCGAGCAGGCGATTGATCGCGTCGTAGAAGCTCATCAGGAATTGATTGTGGCCCACCACGTTGAAAGCGAACAGCAGGCCGATGATGAACTGGATGATGATCAGCATCACCAGCACATTGGTGAGCATGGCGATGATTTCGTAAATGGTCGATAGCACCTGGTCGGACCTTCGTTTTGTGCGCGTTCAGCGGATAGCCACGCCGCCCTACACGCGGGCCGCGCCGCTCGCCAGCCCTAACCCGCGCTATCCGGCAGAGATCAGCGTTCCGGCGCCGCGGGCGGTGAAGAATTCGAGGAGCATGGCGTGGGGCACCCTGCCGTCGAGGACGACTGCCGCCTCGCAGCCTGCCTCGACCGCGCTGACGCAGGTTTCGAGCTTGGGGATCATGCCGCCGCTGATCGTGCCGTCCGCCCGCAGCTCCGCGATATCGGCGGGGGTGAGATCGGTGAGCAGTTGCCCCTGCTTGTCGAGCACGCCATCCACATCGGTCAGCAGCAGCAGGCGCGCCGCACCCAGCGCCGCGGCGAGAGCGCCTGCCATGGTATCGGCATTGATGTTGTAGGTATGCCCGTCCTCCCCGCTGCCGATGGGCGCGACGACCGGGATCATGCCCGCCGCGGTGGCGGTCTCGATGATCGTCGTGTCGACCGCGCTGGGTTCGCCGACGAAGCCGAGGTCGAGCGCCTTTTCGATGTTGCTTTCGGGGTCCTTGGTGGTGCGCTCTACCCGCGCCCGACAGGACCATCTCGGCGACCTCTGCCGTCGCCTTGTCGGTGACGCGCAGCCCGTCGACGAAGCGGGTTTCCACGCCGAGCTTTTCCAGCATCGCGCCGATCTGCGGGCCGCCGCCGTGGACCACCACGGGATTGATGCCGACCGCCTTCAGCAGCACCACGTCCTCGGCGAACTCGCGCGCCGCATCATCGTCGCCCATGGCGTTGCCGCCGTATTTCACCACGAAGCTGCGCCCGGCATAGCGCTGGAAATAAGGCAGCGCCTCGATCAGCGTCTGCGCCTTGGTGCTGGCATCGGTTATGGTCATCGGATCGCGTTGGTCCATGTTCGGTCGCTTGGTGTGCATCGGCGATTAGCCGCCTTGGCGTGCTTGCGAAAGGGTATGATCTGTTCGTGCGGCGATAGGTGCGCTAGGCAAGGGCTATGATAAAGCTTGCGCCCCTGCTCGCCGCGCTGTCCCTGGCAGCCTGTGTTTCCAGCCCTGACGTGGCTTCCCTGCCGCCGACGCAGGAGGCCTTCTGGGATGCCCTGCAAAGTCATTGCGGCATGGCCTATCGCGGACAACTGGCCAGCAGCGACAGCCGCGATAGTGACTTTCGCGGACGTGCCATGATCGCCCATTGGGCCGAATGCAGCGACACGCGTACCGCCATTGCTTTCCATGTTCAGGCGGCGTCCTCAAGCAGCGAAGCGGTAGGACAGACCGGAAACTGGGACCGGACCCGCACCTGGATTATCTCGCGCCGGTATATCGAGAACGCTGCGCAAGCCGTGCCCATCGGACTCGAACTCAAGCACGACCACCGCCACGAGGATGGCGAGCCCGACACGGTTACCTTCTACGGCGGACTGACGCAGGACAAGGGCTCGCCCCGCGCGCAGGATTTCCCGGTCGACGGCTATTCGATTGCGCTGTTTGGCGACAATAGCCTTGGCGCATCGCTCACCAATGTCTGGCGCGTCGAGGTCGATCCGGTCGACACCGTCAATGCGCGCTTCGCCTACCAGCTGACCCGCCGCAACGACCCCACCCGCCTGTTCCGCGTGGAGTTCGACGCGAGCGAGCCGGTCACGCCGCCCCCGCCCGCCTGGGGCTGGTAAGGCAACGCGTCCGCCAAAGTTCACTCAAAGTTCACCCGAAATCCGCACCGTCGCCGCACGGCGGATTGTCCAGCTTCGTCAGTTCGAGCTTCGCCTCGAACTCTGCGTCGAGAGGGGGATCGGGTTCGGCATCGCCCTTGCCGCGGTGCCAGCGCGGCAATTCCCCGGCCGGCAGGGTCTCGGCGATGAACAGCGCATCCTCCAGCTCGTCGGGCTCCATCAGCTTGTGCGGTTCGGCGGGCCGGACCGGTTCGAGCCGTTGCAACACCTCCTCCATCGGTGCCGGGGCCTGCGGCAGCGGCTCGTCCGCGGCGCGCCAGTCGCGATGCGCATGGCGGAAACGCTCGGGCATGTAGGCGCGCAGCAGGAACATCAGCAAACGGTCGTTCTGGCGATAGCGCGTGCCGGTGCGCCTGCCGTCGCGATCGAAGACGGGTTCGGTCGAGCCGTTGAAGGCGCGATCGAACGCAGTATCGAGCAGGACGCGGGCCGCGTGTTCGAGCGCCACATTCCAGGCGGCGGCGAATTGCTCCCCGCCGGGCGATCGGCGGAGGCGGTGGGCGGAGGACGTGCTCATCTTCACCCGCATGCAGGCGTATTCGATCGAGCCCGATTCGGCGAGCGCGGCGATGAAATCGCGCTGCCGCTGGGGCGTCCAGCCATCCTTGCGCGGTTTGCGCCTGACCGGCAGCCACTTGTATTCGGAGGGATCGAAGCCGTTCGCGTCGAGCGGCTGTGGCCCGGGCGGGGTGGCGGGCAGGCTGGATTGCGCGGCTTCGCGCGCTTCATCGGCAGCGCGCTGCGCGGCCTCTGCCTCCTTCGCGGCCTTGCGCACGCGGCGGGTAAATGCGGCTTTCTGCTGGGGCGTCTGGTTTAAAGAGAACGCGGCCGTAGGGGCGGCGCTGGCGGTGGCGGGGGTGCGCTTGTTTGTCATCCGGCATGATGAGCCAGATTTTTCCCGTGTAGGAAAATGGTTTCTTACGGGATGGTTTCTTACGGGGGCGACGGAGGGTCAATAATCCTCGCAGGCAATTCCGTCGCCATCGCCGTCCATGCCCTCGCGATAGCCCGGCTCGCCATAATAGAGCGGCGCCTTGCCCGCCGCGCGCACATCGTTGCAGCCGGAATAATAGGTGCTGGCCATGAGCGCATCCATTTGCGCCTGTTCTTCGGGCGAGTTGAACAGTGCGGCGGTCAGTTTCGGCGTTTGCGTCGACACATAATATCCCCCGACCAGCAGTGCGCAGCTAGTGAATGCGGCGGAGTAGAGATTTTCGGCGAAGGCTTTCTTGCGCGTCTTGTGCCGGAACAGCGCGCGCCCGCCGAGCGCGCCAGGCAGACCGCCGAGGAAGGCCAGCGACACAAGCGTGCTTTCGCGCACGCGCCAGCCGCCCGATTCCGCCTGCGCCTTGTCCCAGCCGAAGGCGGCAAAGGCGAGGAAATTGATCGCGATGAAATAGTAGATGGCCAGTTCGGCGAAGGCAAAATCCGGCAAACCGCGTCTTCCTTTTTCGGTTCGATCCAAGCGGCATAGGCGGGAGTGGTGAAGAAAGGATTGGCGGGCGGCGATTTTTCGGCGCGGCGTTGCGCGGCGGCGCAGGGACGCTATTCAGCGCCCGATGGGACCACGCACGCGCATCAGGCCAGCGAAATTTCGCCCGCGCAAGCGGCGCGGCGGGTGGCGGTGGATGGTGGTGCTCGTACTGGTGCTGGGCGCGTGGCTGCTGCTGCGCGATGTGCTCCAGCCCCCGCCACCGGTCAGCGCGGTGGACATGCGCTTCGGCATCTGCGGAGAGCGTGGCGGCGCGGCTTGCGTGATCGACGGCGACACGCTGGCGATCGGACAGCGCCGCGTTCGGCTGACCGGCTATGACGCGCCCGAACTGGACGGTGCCTGCGAGGCCGAGCGCGCAAAGGCCCGAGCCGCGAGGGCCGAACTGCAAGCATGGCTGGCCAAGGGCCGCTTCAGCTGGACCGGCGGCACGGAGCCGCCCCGCGACCAATACGGCAGAGAGCTACGCGAGGCGCGGCGTGGGGATGCGTTGCTGGCGGACCATATGATCGACGCCGGACTGGCCGAGGGAAGTGGCTGGGGCGCGGAGGGTGTGGAGTGGTGCTAGTTTGAGTCGAGAGGTCGGACAGCCCAAGTGCGGTTGCCGCCATACCTTCGGCGGTCAAGCGGCAGCCAGCAATCGTCATGTGCTGCTACGCTGGTTCCTGACGGCCTATTCTTGTTAAAGATTGGCAGCCGTCCGTATGTCTCTTCGAAAAACCTGATCATGTCCGCTTCGCTGCTCTTCGCTTGATCATCGTTCAAGCACTCAAGCACCCAAAAGTCGAAGCGTGCGCCTTGCAAGGCCTCGAGCGTGGGGAGGAGCTTCGATGAGATATGGTTTTTGAAGCGAGCGTGGGCCATGCCTTTGCCAATATAAGCTACCGGGCTTTGTAAATTACCATAGTCGAATGTGAAAGGATTGCTGATCCAGATTACATAGGCAGCATGTTGGATCGAATCTAAGGTTTTGCTAGGAAACGCCTTTCGCCAATGGTCGGAAAGAGCATGCCACTCGCTCTTTGTCTCTTCACCTTTCGAGCCGATGGTAGAGATGAGTTGATCAGTAAGAACCAACCAATTTTTTGCTTCATATGCCATCGGCCCAGGCCTCCTTGAACTTTATATGTCGCTACTTTGCTCGCCAGCAGCGTTGTCACCCGCTGGACACAGGAGAACCTCGAATACGGCTCGCTCTGTTTCTTTCCGACGTTATGGGCGGTCAATGTGCAATGGCAAGAAAGCCGCAGCGGCGGGTGGATAGCTATGCGGTGCCAAAGGGGCGAAGGCAGTAGCTCGCCGGCATTATCTTTCTGACTTTGCCAACTCTTCATTAGGAGGTGCGTCAGGATTATTGCTTTCCGAGGTGTCCGACGCAACACTGTTTCGATCAAAAAATTTGTCGATCGCAGAGATCATCTCATTATAAAATGGATGGTTGTGAAACTCGACACTCGATTTTGTATTCTCGATCACCTCGTCCACATCGTAGTCACCGAACCTGTTTACGAAGTATCGCCCTTCGATGCCCTCAATATTCACGTTCTTTATCGAATGAAGACGAAATACTTCGATGATTGCGTTTGAGAACAAGGACGCGGTATTTCCATTTAGGCCTTGGAAAATATTCTCCGGAGCAAAGCTCATCCCGCTTTTGGACGCCTTGGCCAACAAGTAGATCGTCGATTTATACCCCACCGATTGCGAGAGATCATTTTCAGATGCACCTTCACCGGTTGCACGAATCTTACTCGCTGACAAATTATCGATTTTTTGAGCGATCTCTCCTCGAAACTCGGAAACCCTTTCAGGCAGATTTTCCAAACGCCGGATAATCGTTTCTGCCTCATCGCTGAGTCCCGTCGAAGCATCGTTGAGACGCGATGTTTCTGCCGCAAGTTGCGATGCAGCGGCCTTAACTTCGCTTAAGGTCGATGAGAATGAGCCATTAGAAATGAAAGCGTAGAAAATTGCAACGAGCGCCAGCAAGATAGAAGCGATGGACGCTGCAAATCCGATATACTCTTTCAACAGGTCGCCAGAGGGGGTCACGACGGCAAATGCGGAAATGATCAGCAGCAAAAGGCCAATCACCCAAAGCAAGTTTACCGTGACCAGCCTCACTTGATTCACTCCGCCGCGACAGCCCCTTCGGCTTCCTCGCCGAACAGGCCCGGACCATCGGTCTCGGCCTCTTCCTCGTTCGCGGCCTTGGCTTTCTGGCGCTTGTCGAAGCTCGACCACACGTCGTTCCAGTTGCCCTTGGTCGCGCCCTTCGAATACTCCGTCGCGCGGGTTTCGAAGAAGTTGGCGTGCTCCACGCCGTTCAAGAGCGGGGCGAGCCAGGGGAGCGGGTGATCGTCGATCATGTAGATCGGATCGAGGTTCAGCTGCCCCAGGCGCCAGTCGGCGATGTAGCGGATATACTTCTTGATATCCTTCGCCGTCATGCCGGACACGGGGCCCATTTCGAAGGCGAGGTCGATGAAGTTATCCTCCAGCCGCACCGTCTTCTGGCAGATGTCGATAATGTCTTCCTTCACCGATTTGGTCAGGCAATCGCGCTCGCGCACGAATTCGTGGAACATGCGGATGATGCCTTCGCAATGCAGGCTCTCGTCGCGGACCGACCAGCTGACGATCTGGCCCATGCCCTTCATCTTGTTGAAGCGCGGGAAGTTCATCAGCATGGCGAAGCTGGCGAAGAGCTGCATGCCTTCGGTGAAGGCGCCGAACATGGCGAGCGTGCGGGCGATGTCCTCATCGTTGTCGACGCCGAACTGCTGCATGTAATTGTGCTTGTCGGCCATTTCCTCGTATTCGAGGAAGGCGGAATATTCGCTTTCGGGCATGCCGATGGTGTCGAGCAGATGGCTGTAGGCCGCGATGTGCACCGTTTCCATGTTGCTGAACGCGGTGAGCATCATCTTCACCTCGGTCGGCTTGAACACGCGGCCGTATTTGTCGTGATAGCAATCCTGCACCTCGACATCGGCCTGGGTGAAGAAGCGGAAGATCTGGGTGAGCAGGTTGCGCTCGTGCTCGGTCAGCTTCTGCGCCCAGTCGCGGCAATCCTCGCCCAGCGGCACTTCTTCGGGCATCCAGTGGATCTGCTGCTGCCGTTTCCAGAACTCGTAAGCCCAGGGGTATTCGAAGGGCTTGTAGGTCTTTCTGGCTTCGAGCAACGACATCTTGTGGTCTCCGGGTTCCGCGTGAACGACTCATATAGGGAATCACGGGCCGGATTCGAAGGCAAGGGGGAATGATTCGGCGGGGATAAGATGGGGATGGCGCGCAATTGCGCGCGCAGCCTTTCAAACCGTGGCCTGCACGCGGCGAAATGCGGAACGCAGCGCGCCCGATCGTCGTTGAGTGAACATACACCAACGCAATTCACGAGGAATCATTCATGTTCGAGAAAATCCGCATCAAGGAACACATGGAAGTCGCCGACGCACAGGGTAACCACGTGGGCACAGTCGACGAGGTCGATGGCGAGAAGATCAAGCTGACCAAGACCGACAGCGCCGACGACATCCACCACTTCCTGCAGCTGGACGATGTCGACAAGATCGACGACAACCGCGTCTACCTGCGGGTGGGCGCGCGCATTCCCGAAGGCCTCGGCACCAAGGCGACGCAATGAGCGAGGCGGCAGCGGACGCGGAAAAAGGCGAGACGCCGGAAAAGCCGGCCGACGCCAAGCCAAAGGTGCCGCGCAACGAAGGCGCGCAGCCGGGCGACCAGCAGCAGGCACAGTTCGCCGAGACCGGGACGGCGCGGCCCGAATACGACCAGTACGAGATCAACCAGCCGGGCAATCTCAACAAGAAGGGCGAGGAGCGCCGCAAGCAGGGCGGCGCCGACTGACGAACTTATCCAAGGGGGCTGCGGGTGAGGTTCGCCTCCCCCCCCCTTCGCGGATCGCCATCCGTAGCCTCTGGGCGCCCCGTTCCCGAAATGGAGCGGGGCGCTTTTTCAATGGGAAGACCGACAGGACCGGCACGGCAAGCAACAATCCGGCAGGCAGTTGTCCCAGTTTGACATTGTTTGACAATTGGGCGGTTCAATACTGGCACCCACTGGCCATATCTACTTTAAGCGATTGACGTTGCGACTATTCCGGATGGAGTCGTTCTTGTATTCCGAAGAAAACGGATTAAGCGTGCAGTATGGGTGGTGGGGTGAACAGTATAGGATCTGCACAGGCTGACAGCGTTTCGACGCGGCTGCCGATGCACGATTTGCCCGAAAACAAGTCGCATCCGGCCGATTGGCCCGACGACCTGCAACGCGCCTACGAAATGTCGCTGGCCGACAAGCAGTATCGTGAGCTGCGCTACCTGCTGTGGACCGGCCTCGCCATCACCTTCGGCTCGCTGGTCGTGGATTTCGTCGCGCTGCGCGAGGAATTCGTGATGATGGTGGCGCTGCGGCTGGTGGTGGTCCTTCCGCTGCAGGTCGCGGCGCTGCTGATGCCGCCGCGCCTGCTCACCCTGCAGAAGCTGCTGGCGGGGCTCGCCATCATCGCCTTTGCCGGCGTGCTGCTGGTCGGGTCGCAATGGGCGAGCGCGCCGACGGCAGCCTATCTGGCGATGGGCCCGATCCTGCTGCTGGGCGTGGCAGGGCCGACGCTGCCGTTTTCGCCGCGCGAGCTTGCAGTGTTCATCGGCGGATTTGGGGCGATGTTCTTTGCCATGCTGTTCTTCACCGAAAGCACTGTGCTGCAGAACCCCGCCTTCGTCACGATCGCGCTGATCACGCTGCTGGTGTCGTTCCTGCTGCCGCGGCGGATGTGGGTGTTGCAGGGCCACAACTTCCTGCTGTCGCTCAAGGCGGAACGGCGGCTGCAATCGCTGGCCGACAGCAATGTCGAACTGGAAGAGCTGTCGCGGCAGGACCCGCTGACCGGCCTTGCCAACCGCCGCCACGTCAAGGACGTGTTTTCGAGCCATTACGATTCCGCGCCCGGCGCAGGGGGCGAGCGAGCGGCGATCCTGATGCTCGACATCGACCGCTTCAAGCAGTTCAACGACCGCTGGGGCCATCATGCGGGCGACGAATGCCTGCGCGCCGTCGCGGAAGCGTTGCGCCATGCGGCCATACGGCACAGCGGCCTGGCCGCGCGGCTGGGCGGCGAGGAATTCCTCCTGCTGCTGCGCGCGAACAGCCCGCGCCGCGCCTTCGAAGTCGCGGAAGAATTGCGATTGGCGATCGAGCGGATCGAGCTCTACGCAGCCAAGCGCGGCGGACGCAACCGGAGCGAACTGGCGACCGCCTGACCAGACTGGCCGGAGCCGCCATCGAAAAGGGGCCGGATGCGCGTGCGGCAATCCGCGGGCGCAGGGTGGTGCGCAGCCGGGCGAGATTTTTCGGCATCCCGACCAGCGCGCCGCCGCCGATGCCGCCAGGACGCCTGGCAAAGACTGGCCACCGAGGACCGACCACCCTCTGATTCGGCGCGAAGCGGATACGTCCGGGTTTGGCGTCGTTAGGGCGCTCTTTTTCTCCCTCCCTCGCTGCTCTTGAGCGCGGGCGTGTCAGGCCTTGTTCGGGTCGGCGACTTCCACGCCGAATGGCGTTTGCTGGTGCTGAATGACCACCCAGTCCTCATGGCCGCGCCGGAACAAGGTGCTGGTGCACAACGCGTCGTACCTCTGCTCGCCGCGACATGCCTGGGCGCGATAGGCGATGACGATCAGTCCCTCATCATGGCGTTCCACCCGCGTGTCGGTGAATTCGACGCTGTCCCAGCGGGGCGCTTTCTTTACGGTCTCGATCGCCGCGCGACGATCGTAAAGGAATGGCGCGGCAGGCAGGCTCATCACGACGTCCTGTGCCACCGTCTTCTCGTAAACCTCGGCGCCGCCGGTCCACAGATCTCGTTCGAAATCCCACAGTCGGTCGTCGTTCATTCCAATCTCCTTCGCTGACCCAATGCATCAGGAGGAGGAATGTTCGACGTTCGCGCTGCGATTCGAGCAGCCGTGGTCAAGCGTAGAAGAGCTGTGCACCCGCTCACCGGGGTCCGTTGGTCGCCTTGCGATCCGGGCTTAGCGCGCGTCTTTATTGCCCGGCGACCATCCAGACGGGAAACGCCGCCCGGCTGATCTCTATGGTCAGCGAGGCGGCGCTCTTGTTCCTGCACCCAGGCTCTACTGGCAGGCGAGGCATTCCTCGTAATCGGTCTGTTCTGCACCGGCGGCCAGTTCGTATTTCGCGGCATCGGCGGTATTGTCGGCCTCCACCCCGCCGGCGAATCCGGCGCGCTGCACGCTCTTGGAGCGGAGGTAGTAGAGCGACTTGATGCCCTTCTCCCACGCCTGGAAGTGCAGCATCATCAGATCCCACTTGTCGACATCGGCCGGGATGAACAGGTTCAGCGACTGCGCCTGGTCGATATAGGGCGCGCGATCGGCTGCGAATTCGAGCAGCCAGCGCTGGTCGATTTCGAAGCTGGTCTTGAAGGTCGCCTTTTCTTCGGGCGTCAGGAAATCGAGGTGCTGGACGCTGCCGCCCTTTTCCAGGATGGAGTTCCAGATCGCGGTCGAATTCTTGCTCTTCTTGTCGAGCAGCTTTTCGAGATAGGGGTTCTTCACCACGAAGCTGCCCGAAAGCGTCTTGTGGGTGTAGATGTTTGCCGGGATCGGTTCGATGCAGGCGCTGGTACCACCGCAGATGATCGAGATCGACGCGGTGGGTGCGATGGCCATCTTGCAGCTGAACCGCTCCATCGCGCCCATTTCTTCCGCATCGGGGCAGGCGCCGCGTTCCTGCGCGAGCACCATCGAGGCTTCGGAGGCCTTGCCCTGGATGTGCTTGAACATCTTCAGGTTCCAGACCTTGGCCATCGGGCTTTCGAAACCGATGCCCTTCTGCTGGAGGAACGAGTGGAAACCCATGACGCCGAGGCCGACGCTGCGTTCGCGCGAGGCGGAGTATTTGGCGCGGGCCATTTCGTCGGGCGCGCGGTCGATATAGTTCTGCAGCACGTTGTCGAGGAAGCGCATGACATCCTCGATGAACTGCTTGTCGTCGTTCCACTCGTCCCACTTCTCGATATTGAGCGAGGACAGGCAGCAGACCGCGGTGCGATCGTTGCCGAGATGGTCGATCCCGGTCGGCAGGGTGATTTCGGCGCACAGGTTCGAGGTCGACACCTTGAGGCCGAGTTCGCGGTGATGCTTGGGCATCATCCGGTTCACCGTATCGGAGAAAACGATGTAAGGTTCGCCCGTGGCAAGGCGGGTTTCGACCAGCTTCTGGAACAGCGAACGCGCGTCCACCGTCTTGCGGACGCTGCCGTCACGCGGGGAAACGAGGTCGAATTCCTCGCCATTGCGGACCGCTTCCATGAAGGCATCGGTCACCAGCACACCGTGGTGCAGGTTCAGCGCCTTGCGGTTGAAGTCGCCCGACGGCTTGCGGATCTCGAGGAACTCCTCGATCTCGGGGTGCGAGACGTCGATATAGCAGGCGGCCGAACCGCGCCGCAGCGAACCCTGCGAGATGGCCAGGGTCAGCGAATCCATCACGCGCACGAAGGGGATGATGCCGCTGGTCTTGCCGTTGAGGCCGACCGGCTCGCCGATGCCGCGCACATTGCCCCAATAGGTGCCGATGCCGCCGCCCTTGGAGGCCAGCCAGACATTCTCGTTCCAGGTGCCGACGATCCCATCGAGGCTGTCTTCGACACTGTTGAGATAGCACGAAATCGGCAGGCCGCGCGTGGTGCCGCCGTTCGAGAGAACGGGCGTGGCGGGCATGAACCAGAGTTTCGAGATATAGTCGTAAAGGCGCTGCGCGTGATCGCCATCGTCGGCGAAGGCGTCGGCGACGCGCGCAAACAGATCCTGATAGCTTTCGCCGGGCAGGAGATAGCGGTCTTCCAGCGTTTCCTTGCCGAACGCGGTCAGCAGATCGTCGCGCGACGAATCGGTAACGACATCGAAGCGGCGGTCGAGCACCTTTTTCGAATCTTCCTTCTGGACGGCAGCCTTGGCCACTTCGGCCATGGCACCGGCCATCGCTTCACCGGCTTTCTCGGCGACGAGATCCTCGCTGCCCTTGTCCTGCTTGTCCATCGTCACCGCCTTCTTGCGATCGCCCGATTTCGCGGGCGCGGGCGTGCTGTCTTCGACCGTATCCTGCGTATCCAGATCGAGTGCCATTGCAGTATCGTCCCCGCTCTTGAAATCCATAGTCAGCCCCGCCGTTCTTGTAGCGCGACGGGCCCGTGGCGCCCGCCCCATGTTCTTCATGTGTTCGATTCGACGAAGCACGCTTGCGTCTACCATCGATCGGCGTTCCGGCGGCGAAAACTTTTCCCGCTTTTGCCCACAGCCCGGCGTAAAAACGGCGCCCAACCCATATGGGGATGAACGCGGCAATCGCTAGGTATTGTGGGTACCCCCAGGCAACCGACCACTAGATACTGAATCAGAGCGGACTCGCGCGCAAGTGCCAAAATCGATTTTCAAGGCCGACACATAGCGATCGGGGCCGGTGTCCTATGGTGCTGCAACGCAGCGACGCGTGGACCAAGCTGGACTTGCCGACAACGCAAGTCCGAAAATGAATCTGCGAAAAAATTTTTGCGGGCAAAAGCTGTCGCGACGGGCTTTGAATCAATCGAATCGATGGGTGGAATCATGTTGCGCAACGTGGTGGCCTGGCGCATCATCGACCGATGCTCGAGACCGTCGAACCGGCGCTGCTCGCCATGCTTCGCCAACGGCATGCAGAGCCCCAGCGCCATTATCACGACTGGACCCATATCGAGGCGTTGCTCGGTCATTTCGATCGGCTCGGCAGCCGCATCCATGACCGCGATGCCGTGCTCCATGCGATCCTGTTTCACGATGCGGTCTACGATCCGAAAGCCGACGACAACGAGCAGCGCAGCGCCCAGCTGTTGATTGAGAGCGACGTCACAATTGCAGAACCCTCGAAGACGCTGGCGCACAGGATCATCCTTGCCACCGATGGACACCAATTCCCGGACGACCTTGTCGGCAAGGACGCGGAAGACGCCGCGCATTTTCTCGACATGGACCTTGCCATTCTAGGTGCCTCTCCGGAGCGTTTCGATACCTATGAGCGCGCGATTCGGCGAGAGTATGCTCATGTTTCCGACGCGGCCTATCGCGCCGGTCGAAGTGCGGTGCTGCACAAGTTTGCCGACCGCGACCCGCTCTATTTCAGCGCGTGGGGACGGGACAATTTCGCCGCGCGGGCGACGCGAAACATTTCACGCTCGCTGGCGCTTTTGGGAGGGTAATGACGAGGTGGACAGCAAGTCACGGTCGGATAATCTGCGCCCATGAATGAACGAGAAGCAGCCGCGGCCTGCTCGAATAGTACGTAGCGCGGCGCGCGTTCGAGACGCGGCGCCGACACGGGGGAGGGGGAGAGGAGGTGTGGGCGGCCGCGTCTCTACTCGCTGCCATATCGCCTCGCGCCGGTGCGGCTTTCAACCAGGAGGAGTGGCTCGGCCTTGCGGCCCGCTCGCTCCGGGCGAGGAAGGCGACGGCAGAGGCTCTTGCGAAGCGGCTGCCGCCATCTGGACCCCGGGCGGAGAAGGTTGGGAGAGAGAGAGCTCCGCACCGGGTATGAGCGCGAAATAATATTACCGTCGCGTGAAAGAAAGTGCGAAAAGGTCAGGGGGTGTTGCGATTTGCGCAAGCCGGAGGACCGGTGCGTTAGCCTGGCCGTCTGGACTTGCCGCGCTGCCGCTCGTAACCGCCCGCCATGGACGACGCGCTTCTCCCCGATTCCATCCTTATCGTCGACTTCGGCAGCCAGGTCACCCAGCTCATCGCGCGCCGCGTGCGCGAAGCGGGAGTCTATTCCGAAATCGCTCCCTTTACCCAGGCCGAAGAGGCCTTTCACAGACTCAAGCCAAAGGGCATCATCCTGTCCGGCTCGCCCGCCGGCGTACCCGAGGAGGGCAGCCCGCGCGCGCCGGGCATGCTGTTCGAAGCGGGCATTCCGATTCTCGGCATCTGTTACGGCCAGCAGGTGATGAGCCATCAGCTCGGCGGTGAAGTCCGTCCCGGCCACGAAACCGGTGAAGGCGGCGAGTTCGGCCGCGCCTTTCTGACCGTGACCAAGGAATGCGCCCTGTTCGAAGGACTATGGCAGGTGGGCGAGCGACACCAGGTGTGGATGAGCCATGGCGACAAGGTGACCAGATTCGCGCCCGGTTTCGAGATCGTCGCCATCTCCGACGGCGCGCCCTTCGCTGTCATCGCCGACGAGAACCGCAGATTTTACGGCACGCAATTTCATCCCGAGGTGGTCCACACGCCCGACGGCGCGCGGCTGATCGCCAATTTCGTGCGCCATGTCTGCGGGCTGGCGGGCGACTGGACCATGGCCGCCTATCGCGAGACCAAGGTCCGCGAAATCCGCGAGCAGGTTGGCGATGGCAAGGTCATCTGCGGGCTGTCGGGCGGAGTCGACAGTTCGGTCGCGGCGATCCTTATCCATGAAGCGATCGGCGAGCAGCTGACATGCGTCTTCGTCGATCACGGCCTGCTGCGGCTGAACGAGCGCGAACAGGTCGAGACCATGTTCCGCGATCATTACAATATCCCGCTGGTCGTGGTCGATGCCGAAGAGATGTTCATGAGCGGGCTCGCGGGCGTCAACGATCCCGAAGCCAAGCGCAAGTTCATCGGCAAGACCTTCATCGACGTGTTCGAGGCCGAGGCACAGAAAATCGGCGGCGCCGATTTCCTGGCGCAGGGGACGCTCTATCCCGATGTGATCGAGAGTATATCCTTCACCGGCGGTCCCAGCGTCACGATCAAGAGCCACCACAATGTCTTCCCCGGCCCCGGCCTCGCCATCCGCATTCCCGGCGAGGTCACCAAGGACCGCTGCGACATCCTGCGCAAGGCCGACGCGATCTATCTCGACGAGATTCGCAAGGCCGGCCTGTACGACGCGATCTGGCAGGCCTTTGCCGTCTTGCTCCCCGTCAAGACCGTCGGCGTGATGGGCGACTATCGCACATATGACAGCGTCTGCGGGCTGCGCGCGGTCACCAGCACCGACGGCATGACGGCCGACGTCTATCCTTTCGACGCCGGATTCCTGACCGGCTGCGCCACGCGGATCGTGAACGAAGTGCAAGGCATCAACCGCGTGGTCTACGACTACACCTCCAAGCCACCCGGCACGATCGAGTGGGAGTGAGCTTGGACTTTCTTCCGGACGAGATCGGATATCGTCCCAGCTTGCGGGCAAATGATAAGTCGCGATTTCGGGTTGCTGCACGCGTTAGGCGCTGAACTACCTACCGATACGTGTCGGCAAACCAATTCGGCCACGACTCTGCCTGTCGCATGATGTTGCCGTTCGACAGTTCGAGCAGCAATCTGGGGCGTTCGTTGAGCGCCGAAGCATCGAACACCTGTGCGCGGTCCGCCATGAGCGCAGCCTGGCGGATCAGCGCGGCGTTGCGCGCGAAACGCGAGCGGACCTTGTCCTCGGGTACGGGATGGCCGCCCTCTTCCACGCGGCCCTCTACGCGGGCCACGGCGATGTCCGGCGAGGCGAGCATGAGGTGAAAGACCACGATGCGGTATCCGGCCGCGCGCGCATCGCGCAGCAGCTCCAGCTTCGAAGGATGCGAAAAGACGGTTTCCATCACGAAGCTTTGGCCTGACGCGAGAAACCCGCGGCGGCGCGTTTCAGCAAGTTTCGCCGCCGCGTAGGATGCCTGCATCGACGGATCGCCGATCTCTTCACGCTGGATGATGTCGGGATTGATGAAAGGCGCATCGACCCTTCCGGCCAATACCGTGTCGTAGAAGGTCGATTTGCCCGCGCCGTTCGGGCCGGCGATGACGAACAGCGTTGGTCTGCCTGCGACAATGGCCATCGATCAGGCCCGATCAGCCGGCGCGGCGATCCGATTCGCGGCTCAGCTTTCCATCGCGCAGCCCTGCACCCAAACCGCCTGCCCGGCGCCCGGCAAAGAAGCGTTCCTGCTCGCTCGTCCCCGACCGGCCGGCTTCGAACAGGCCATCGACCCAGGCCTCCTGCTCCTCGACCGTCAACATGTCGGGTGAAAGCTTGCCGCTGAGCGCGTCGACCACACGCGACTGGTCGTAGAATCGCGACTTCTCGACGCTCATGCCAATGCGCACCCAGTGGCGCACCTGCCCCGCGAGCGAGCGACTCATCAAATCCGCCTCGCGCCCGATGACTTCCATCAGCTCGTCGTCTATCTTGATCGTCTTTGCCATGGTGTCAAATTGACACCTAGGTGGCATTTTGTCAATGCTGCGACGATGGAACTGCCCCTTGGCCCGGACCCGCGCGGCGACATTTTGCGCCGCCTGCAGGCTTTGCTTGTTCAACGATTCGGCCGGATCGAGCGGGCTGCCGCAAACTGGCGCGCGCCCGAATGGGTGTTCGTTCAGGGTGCCATCGGCGCACGAACGAAATCCGAAATCAGCAATGCGGCAACCGATCGCCTGCTGGCGCGATACGGATCTTGGGAAGCCGTTGCGAACGCCCCTATGGAGGAGCTGCAGCGAGAGCTTTCGACGCAGACCTACCCCAATATGGCGGCGGAACGGTTGAAGGCCAGCCTAACTGCGCTCGTGGACGCGCGCGGTGCAGTCGATCTCTCGCACCTCACCGATCTGCTGACCGGCGAAGCGATAGATTGGCTCGAGCGATTGCCCGGGATCGGGCGGAAGATCGCTGCAGGCGTGATGAATGCCAGCACGCTCGACCGACGCGCGGTCGTTCTCGACAGCCATCATACACGCATTCTGCAGCGCATGGGCCTGGTGCCGCCGAAGGCGACGACGGCACGCGCGTTCGATGCCATCATGCCGGCCATGCCCGCAGAGTGGAGCGCAGCCGAGTTCGACGAGCATCATTTGCTGATGAAGAAGCTCGGCCAGACCTGGTGCCGCCCCGCCATGCCGGACTGCCCGAACTGTCCTGCGCAATCGCTCTGCGAGACCGGACGGCGCGCAACGCTTGCATGAATATGCGAGTTCGGCGAAGCACAGCGCCGCCGTCCGGCGACGTTGCTGCAACCGAAGAGATGACTACCAGCTAAAGCCGTCGGCAATCGCCTGCGCTTCGGCGTCGCTCGACTTGCGGCCAAGAAGCGGATTGCGGTGTGGGAATCGCCCGAAACGCGCGATCATTTCGTGATGCGATCGCGCAAAGTCCATGGCGTCGGGCGCGTGCCTTGCGAAAAGTTCGAGCGACATTTGCTGATCGGACAAATCCTCGCTGTGCATCAGCGGCATCAGAGCGAACTGGCGGCCGGCCTGGTCGTAACAGTCGAGCCAGCCACGCTCGACCACCCCGTGTGCAAGCGCTTGCGCAAGGCGATCCCATGCAAATGCCTGCGCATCATCGCGAAAGATGTTTCGCGGGATCTGGTCAAAAAGCAGGATCGCGGCCTGCGCGGTCCGCGGATCTCCGAGGAAGGCGTCGGGTGGTTCCGAACCCAGCCGTTCGAGCACACCGGCGAACCGTCGGCGCAACATCGCATCGACATAGGCAGAAGGCTCGAACCAGTCGGATTGATCGAGCTCTTCGAACCAGGTGCGCAGGAGTTCCTGCACCCATGGCCCGTCAGCTTCGGTCATCCTTCGGCGTCGGGCTCGCGATAGGGGACGAAGTCGTCGAGAAAAATCACACCGCTGAAGAAATTGCCCGAACGGTCGTATGTAGTGACATTGTCGGACTTGCAAAGTTGCGACGTGCCGAACTTGCGAATGACGAGATAGTCGTTGTCGTCGATCGCTTCGGGGGTGCGAGTCCGGTTCACCCAGACCGTATTCCCGGCCCGGTAGACCAGTGCCGTATCATCGATCTTGGTCATCGGTCGCGAACCGATCATGGTGATGCAGCTCTTGGGCTCACCCGCGACCCGACCTTCGATTAGCTTGGCAAGCTTAGCTTCGCCCTTGCTGACGGACGCCTCCTGCGCGTGAAGCGCGGGCGCAGCCAACATGGCGAGAGAAGCGGTGGCAATGGCGATAGACTTCATCATGGCGAGTCTCCGATCTGGCAGACGGTCTAGCATAAAACGCCTGAACCCGCGATGAGTTGCGCGCGATCCGCGTCAGCCCGTGCCGCCAACGGTGATGCCATCGATCAGCAGCGTCGGCTGCCCGACCCCGGCCGGGACGCTTTGCCCGCCCTTGCCGCATACGCCGACACCTTCGTCCAGTGCCATGTCATTGCCGATACCCCGAACGCGCGTGAGGACGCTGGGCCCGTCGCCTATCAGCGTCGCGCCCTTGATCGGCGCGACGATCTTGCCTTTCTCGACCCGGTAGGCTTCGGTACAGGCGAAAACGAACTTGCCGCTCGTGATGTCGACTTGCCCGCCGCCAAAGCTGGTGGCGTAAATCCCGTTTTCGACACGGCTGAGCAGTTCGTCGGGATCGTCGTCACCGCCCTGCATGAACGTGTTGGTCATCCGCGGCATTGGCGCATGCTGATAGCTTTCGCGGCGACCGTTCCCGGTCGCCTCGACGCCCATCAGCCGGGCATTGAGGCGGTCCTGCATATAGCCTT
Source organism: Citromicrobium sp. (assembly GCA_003248395.1). GTDB lineage: Bacteria > Pseudomonadota > Alphaproteobacteria > Sphingomonadales > Sphingomonadaceae > Qipengyuania. The sequence continues at coordinate 9,954 of QFNA01000053.1, read as the reverse complement.
TCAGTATCCCGTCCTCGATCAACACGGTTTCGCGCGTCGGCGTGCCTTCGTCGTCTATCGAAAGCGAGCCGCGACGTTCGGCCATGCTGCCATCGTCGATGACCGTTACCCCCGACGCCGCAACCCGCTCGCCGATCCGGCCTGAGAACGCGCTGGTGCCCTTGCGATTGAAATCGCCTTCGAGACCGTGGCCGACAGCTTCATGCAGCAGGACACCAGGCCAGCCGGGCCCGAGCAGCACCGTCTGTTCGCCTGCAGGGGCAGCGATACTGTCGAGATTGACCAGCGACTGCCGGACCGCCTCGTCGATCGCACGCATCCATGCGCCTTCGTCGAACAGCCGGTCGTAGAGATAGCGCCCGCCCATACCGAAGGACCCGGTTTCGCGACGCCCATTCTGCTCGGCAACGATCTGCAGGTTGAGTCGCACCAGCGGACGAATATCGCGCGCCACGTAACCGTCGGGCCGAATGATTTCGACGACGCTCCAGTTTGCCAGCAGGCTGGCCGATACCTGGGCCACACGCGGATCCTTCGCGCGGGCCACCTGATCGATTTTCTCGAGCAATGCGACTTTCTCGGCAAATGGCACGAGATCAAGCGGACAGGCATCGGTGTAAAGATGGCGATTGGTCCGTTCGGGCGCGGCGGCCAGAGGGCTGCGTGTCGCGTCGAGCAGCTGCAGTGTCTCGCTCGCCCGCGCAATGGCTGGAGCGCTGATTTCATTGGCGTGGGCAAAGCCCGTCGTTTCGCCCGACACCCCACGCAGACCGAATCCCGAATCGCGGCTGTAGTCGGCGGTTTTCAGGCGACCGTCGTCGAAGCCGAAAGCCTCGCTAGCCGTGAATTGCAGGTAAAGTTCGCCGTCATCGCAGGAGGAAAGAAGCCGCTGCACCAGCCGCTGAGCCTCGGCAGGATCGAGGCGATCACCATAGACAAGCGAATGGGGTTCGAGAGGTGTCGTCATTCCGGCTATGTAGGGACGAGCGAGCGGCGCGTCATCCTCTGCCGGAAAAACAGGTCACGCGGCAGGCGGTATCTCGAATTCGCCCGGCATGCCCTCGCCGGCGGGAATGTCCTGCAGCGCAGCCTGGTCGACGCCGTCGGCCGGACCGCCTTCGAGGACGAAGCGGCGGTCGCAATAACCGCAGTCGACATAGCCGTGGAAGCTATCAATCTCGAGATAGACCTTGGGATGGCCGAGCGCCGCAGGCTTGTAATTCAGGCCGGTGCGGATGTCGGTTGCACCGTCGCACCACACGCGGCGGGTCGTCACACGGGAAAGTTCTGGCGGAGGCAGGCTCATGCAACGCGCCGATAATGGGTTTTTATGCCGGCCTCAAGCGGATAGGGCACGCGCATGACCAATCCCCCAGCCATCCGGATCGACAATCTCGTCAAACGCTACGCGCCGAGCGGCAAGGACGATGAGGGCAAGCTGGCATTGAAGGGCGTCAGTTTCGAAGTACCCGAAGGCGGGGTCTTCGGCTTGCTCGGCCCCAATGGCGCGGGCAAGTCGACGCTGATCAACATCCTTGCCGGCCTCGTGCGCAAGACCAGCGGCAGCGCCGAAATCTGGGGTTTCGACATCGACGTCAACCCGCGCAATGCGAAACGCAGCATCGGGATCGTGCCGCAGGAAATCGTTTTCGATCCCTTCTTTACGCCCTACGAGGTGCTGGAGAATCAGGGCGGGTTCTACGGGATCCCGGCGCGCGACCGGCGCAGCGAAGCCCTACTCGCCGCGGTCCATCTTGCCGAAAAGCGCGATGCCTATGCACGGACGCTGTCGGGCGGGATGAAGCGCCGGCTGCTGATTGCCAAGGCAATGGTCCATTCGCCGCCAATCCTCGTGCTCGACGAGCCGACCGCAGGGGTCGACGTCGAATTACGACGCCAGCTCTGGGAACTGGTGGGCGAGCTCAATGCCGAAGGCGTCACGGTCGTGCTGACCACGCATTATCTCGAGGAAGCCGAGCAGCTTTGCGACCGCATCGCCATCATCAATCATGGCGAACTGATCGCCAACAAGCCCACCCGCGAACTCGTCGGCATGGCGCGCGAAAAGATCGTTTCGGTCACGGTGGACAAGGACCTCGGCGGGCCGATCATGGAAGACGCGTTTCTGAAGGCCGAGGTCGTCGAACCACGGCGGCTGGACATCACCTACGATCGCGACAAGGCCAGCGCGGGGCAGGTGCTAGCGTTGGTCCAGGGCCATGGCTATGCGATCGAGGATGTGACGACGCGCGAAGCCGATCTGGAAGATGTGTTCGTGCAGCTGACCGGCGCCGGCTGAGCCGCGCCGGGATGCAAGCCTAGTTTACCGTTACAGGAAGTGGCGCGATCGCAATCCGGCGTCCTTGACCCGCTGCACTTCCCACATCTGCGTATCGACCTGTTCGAGTGGCGTGCGACAATGGCGACAACGCCCGACATCGGCCCCGTGGATATGCTTGACGCCCTTCTCATCGATCTTGTGTCGCCCGATGGCACAGGCGAAATAGGCTAGTTTCATATAGTGCGACCCTCCGCAGTCATCCCCCGGCGAGTCGCGTTCCTACTCTTCCGTCCGGCCAAACGAGTCTAAATATCGGTGAAGCGTTCCGTGCTTGCCGCGTGGCGATGGGGGCGGCATGAGCCGGTCATGACAACGAAACAACACGATGTGCTTATCATCGGTTCGGGTGCGGCCGGGCTGACCGCAGCGCTCGCACTAGCGCAAACGCGCAAGGTGCTGGTGCTGGCGAAAGGCGACCTGAAAAGCGGTTCGACCGCCTGGGCACAGGGCGGCATCGCGGCCGTGCTTGACGCTGGCGATACGTTCGAAAACCACGTGCGCGACACGATGATCGCAGGCGCGGGCCTTAACGACCGCGAGACGGTCGAGTTCGTGATCGAACGTGCTCCCGCCGCAATCGACCGGCTCTGCGAGCTTGGCGTGCCCTTCAACCGCGAGGAGGGCGATCTCCACCTGACACGGGAAGGCGGGCATTCGCATCGGCGGATCGTCCATGTGAACGACGCAACCGGCTGGGCCGTCCAGGCTGCCCTCCTCAAGGCTGCAGAGGAAAACCCCAACATCACCCTGCTACCCGGCCAAAGCTGTATTGACCTGATTACTGGCCGCCACCAGGCCAGCTACTCCGGCTCGGGGCGCGTCTGGGGTGCCTATGCACTCGACGAGCATAGCGGCGAAGTCGTTGCACATGTGGCCCGTGCCACGGTCATGGCAGCAGGCGGAGCGGGCCGCGTGTATCTTTTTTCCACGGCCCCACGCGGTGCGACCGGCGATGGCATCGCCATGGCGTGGCGTGCCGGCGCACGCGTTTCGAACATGGAAATGATGCAGTTCCACCCGACCTGCCTCTATAATCTGGAGGTCAAGAACTTCCTCATCACCGAAGCAGTCCGCGGCGAAGGGGGGCGCCTGTTCAATCCGGTGACCGGGGAGCGTTACATGGAACGCTACGATCCAGAGCGGATCGAACTGGCACCGCGCGACATCGTGGCGCGCGCCAATGACGACCAGATCAAACGGTACGGTCTCGACTACGTCCATCTCGACATCAGCCACCAGTCACCGGAATTCGTGAAGGCACACTTCCCGACCATTCACGACAAACTGCTCGGGCTCGGCATCGACATGACCGCGGGACCGATCCCGGTCGTGCCGGCGCAGCATTACACGTGCGGCGGGGTAAAGATCGATCTCGATGCGCGGACCGACCTGCCCGGCCTGTGGGCCGCCGGCGAGTGCACCGAGAGCGGGCTGCACGGGGCCAACCGGCTCGCGTCGAACAGCCTCCTCGAGTGCTTCGTTTTTGGCGAGGCGGCGGCGCGGGACATTCTCGCGAAGTGGGACCGGCTCGACGATCCGCCCGAAATCCTTCCGTGGGATGCCAGCCGCGTCACCGATTCGGACGAAGAGGTGGTGATCAAGCAGAACTGGACCGAAATCCGCCGCTTCATGTGGAACTATGTCGGCATCGTGCGCACGACCAAGCGGCTCGAGCGTGCCGCCCACCGCATTCGGCTGCTACGCGGCGAGGTGGAGGACTATTACGGCCATTTCCGCGTGACCACCGATTTGATCGAGCTGCGCAATCTGCTCGAATGCGCCGATCTGATCGTGCAGAGCGCGCTCAAGCGTCACGAGAGCCGCGGGCTGCATTTCATCCTCGACTATCCGGAAACCGACTCGTCGGCGCGCGACACCGTGCTCGCGCCCTGACCCGCCCGTCGGCCACCGAGTGGCGGCAAGCTGCGACCGAACCGGTCGCGGGGTGTGAGATCGGCGGGCATTCCCTGCTCGGTCAGGGTGAAATAGCGCAATGCCGCCTGTCCGACGGGTTCGTCGAAGGCGATGCCGATCGCATCCCCGTCGATCCAGCGCACCTCGCCGCGCACGGTCACCCCGCGAAGCAGCATGATCTCGACCGGCGCGCCTGCCACAGGCTCGTCTTCGCCGAACACAAGACGACAGCCGCTGCTCGACATATCGGCGAGTTCGCTGCGACGCACGACCATGTCGACAGCGCAATCGACGCTGCCGCGTGCGGGCATGCGTTCAGATCCCCTGCGTTCCACCCGGCCCCTCCCGGCTCTTGCTCCGGTGGACATCGCTAGTCCGCAAACCACGCCGGGCATTGGACGGAAACGACAAAATCCGCTCGAAGTTTAGAGCGCCTTAACCAAACTCAGATGCTCGCCAGCACGAAGGCGAGGATCACGCCGATGGCGGTCGCGACACCCGCAAGATGGCTGTCCTCCCGATAGGCGCTGGGGAAGACTTCGGTTGCGAGGCTCGCCACTACGGCCCCCGCAGCGACACAGCGGATCACCGCCAGCGTGCCTTCTCCGACGCCCGTCAGCAGCAGGTTGCCGGCAATCGCCGCCAGCGCGAGAATGGCCGCCGTGGCGATCCAGAGCAGCATGATCCGGCCTTTCGACCGGCCCTGGACCGCCATGGCTTTCGCGCCGCCAGCGGCCTCAGGCAGATTGGACAGCAGGATCGATCCGGCGAGCGCCGCCACTTCGGGCGCGCCCGCCCCAATCAACGCCACCCCGAGGGCGAGGTTCTCCGGGATACCATCAAGCGTTATGGCTGCCAGCAGCCCGCCGCCATTGTCCGATCCCCACCGCTCGTCGATCAGATAGTCCACCGCAGCGAAGATGCAGGCTCCGATTCCCACGCCCAGCAGCGCATGCAAGAGACTCGCCTTCTCGATCGACGGCTGGATGAGTTCGGTGGTGACCGACACGAGCAGCGCCCCGCCCGCAAGCGCGACGAGAAATCCTTCGAGCCTTGTCCCGAACCTGCCGTAAATCCCCCATGCCGCTCCGACCACCAGCGCCCCGGAAACGACCAGGACAACGGCAAGCAGGGTCAGCATTCGATCACGTTGACCGCCAGCCCACCCTGGCTCGTTTCCTTGTACTTGTTACTCATGTCGAGGCCGGTCTGGCGCATGGTTTCAATGACCTGATCGAGCGTCACCAGCGTTTCCGCCCCCGTGCGATGCAGCGCAAGACGCGCGGCGTTGACTGCCTTGACCGCGCCGATGGCGTTGCGTTCGATGCAGGGCACCTGCACCAGGCCGCCCACCGGGTCGCATGTGAGACCGAGATTGTGCTCCATCCCGATCTCCGCCGCACTGGCGATCTGCGCCGGCGTCCCGTTCCACAGCGCAGTCAGTCCGCCGGCCGCCATCGAACAGGCGACACCCACTTCGCCCTGGCACCCCATTTCTGCGCCAGAGATGCTCGCGCGTTGCTTGTAGAGCAGGCCGATTGCACCTGCGGTCAGCAGGAAAGTACGGCGACTCTCAAGGCATGGCTTCTCCTCTGCGGTACGGCAGTAGAACCGGATGACCGCAGGGATGATGCCCGCAGCGCCATTGGTGGGGGCCGTGACGACCCGGCCACCGGCAGCATTCTCTTCATTGACCGCCATGGCAAAGCAGTTGAGCCAGTCGAACAATTGCTCGCGCTCGTTCGATTGCGGATTGGCAGCCAGCTTGTCCCACAGATCGGGTGCCCGGCGCGCGACTTTCAGCCCGCCGGGCAGGATGCCGCGCTGCTCGAGACCGCGGTCGATGCACTGGTCCATGGCCTGCGCGACGCGGTCGATCCCCTCGATCGTTTTTTCGCGCGAGCGAAAGGCATCCTCATTGGCAAGGATCAGTTCGGCAATCGACAGTCCGGTAGCCTCGCATTCCGCAAGCAGTTCAGCTGCGGAGCCGAAATCATGCGGCACCTGCGTGCCAGTGTTGATCCGATCGTCCTTGGGCTTGCGCTTCAACTGGGCCTCGGACGCGACAAAACCGCCCCCAGTCGAATAATAGGTCTTTTCCGCCAGCACGCCGCCCGCATCGTCGCTTGCGGTCAGTTTCATGCCGTTGGGATGGAGTTCGGGAATGATGTGGCCGGCGAGATCGATATCGGCAGCAGGATCGAAAGCGATCTCGTGTTTGCCGCACAGCGAAATGCGTCTGGTGTTGCGGACCTCTGCCAGCGCACGGGCAGCCTCGTCGGGGCAAGTCCTGTCCGGCGCGAAGCCCATGAGGCCGAGAATCGAGGCGTCGACCGTGCCATGTCCCACACCGGTCAGTGCCAGCGAACCCTGCAGTTCGACGCTGATCCTCGACACCGTGCCCAGCTTTCCGGACTTGGCAAGCGAGCGTACGAAACTGCGTGCGATCCGCATCGGTCCGACCGTGTGCGATGACGACGGACCGATCCCGATCCGGAAGATATCGAGCACCGAAAGCATGAAAGATGGGATGGGCGGGCAGAGGACGAAAATCAACCGGTATCAGGTGAAACCGGCCCAAGAGCCGAACTGTGGGGAAAAAGCGCCGGTAAACTTTGGATTTCCGCGGCTTCGCGCCTATATAATGGGCATGGACGATACCCCTGAAAATGCAGGCGCAGCAGCGCCCAAAAAACCCGGTTACGGCGCGGATTCGATTAAGGTGCTGAAGGGCCTCGACGCGGTGCGCAAGCGTCCGGGCATGTATATCGGCGACACCGACGACGGGTCGGGCCTGCACCACATGGTTTTCGAAGTGTCCGATAACGCCATCGACGAGGCGTTGGCCGGCCACTGCGACCTGGTGCTGATTGAACTGAACGCTGACGGATCGGTGAGCGTGGAGGACAACGGCCGCGGCATCCCGGTCGACATGCACAAGGAAGAAGGCGTGTCGGCGGCCGAGGTCATCATGACCCAGTTGCATGCGGGCGGAAAGTTCGAAAATACCAGCGACGACAACGCCTACAAGGTCTCGGGCGGGCTCCACGGCGTGGGGGTATCGGTCGTCAACGCATTATCGGAATGGCTCGAATTGACCATCTGGCGCGATGGCAAGGTGCACTGGATGCGCTTCGAGCATGGCGATGCAGTCAATTCGCTCGAAGTGAAGGGCGACGCGCCCAAGGTCGACCAAAATCCCGATGAAGATGGCTTCAAGAAAGGTACGCGCGTCACTTTCAAGGCGAGCGAAGACACGTTCAAGAACGTGATCGAATTCGATTTCGAGAAGCTCGAGCATCGTTACCGCGAACTCGCCTTCCTCAATTCGGGCGTGCGCATACTACTGCGCGACAAGAGGCATGAAGACCCGCTCGAACACGATTGGCATTGCGATCGACGTCGCTCTCGAGTGGAACGATTCCTATTACGAGAACGTGCTGTGCTTCACCAATAACATCCCGCAGCGCGACGGCGGGACGCATCTGGCGGCATTTCGTGCCGCGTTGACGCGCACGCTCAACAATTACGCCTCGGCCTCCGGCCTGATGAAGAAGGAAAAGGTGTCGCTTTCCGGCGAGGACATGCGCGAAGGCCTCACCGCCATCGTGTCGGTCAAGCTGCCCGATCCCAAATTCTCCTCGCAAACGAAGGACAAGCTGGTCAGCAGCGAAGTCCGCCAGCCGCTGGAAAGCCTGATGGGCGAGAAAATGGGCGAATGGCTCGAAGAGAATCCCAACGAAGCCAAGGCCATCATCCAGAAGGTGATCGATGCCGCCGCGGCGCGCGAAGCGGCACGCCGCGCACGCGAAATGAGCCGCAAGGGTGCCATGAGCATCGCCAGCCTGCCGGGCAAGCTCGCCGATTGCCAGGACCGCAACCCGGCCAATTGCGAACTCTTCCTGGTCGAGGGCGATTCGGCAGGCGGTTCTGCAAAGCAGGGCCGAGACCGCAAGACGCAAGCCATCCTGCCGCTGAAGGGCAAGATTCTGAATGTCGAACGCGCGCGCTTCGACCGGATCATATCTTCCAAAGAAGTCGGCACGCTGATCCAGGCGATGGGCACGGGCCTGCGCGATGAATTCGACTTGGAAAAGCTGCGTTACCACAAGATCGTCATCATGACCGACGCCGATGTCGACGGGGCGCATATCCGCACGCTGCTGCTGACGTTCTTCCACCGCCAGATGCCCGAAATCGTCAAGGCTGGGCACCTGTTCATCGCGCAGCCGCCGCTTTACAAGGTCACGCGCGGGAAAAGTGAAGTCTACCTCAAGGACCAGCCGGCCTATGACCGCTATCTGATCGATCAGGGCCTGCACGGCCGTGTGCTGGAAACACGCGAAGGTGCGATCCCCGGCAACGGGCTCAACACACTGGTCGAACACGGTTTGCGGATGCGCAATCTGCTCGGATTCGTCCCGCGCAAGTACAAAACCGACCTGATCGAGGCGCTGGCGCTCGCCGGGGCGCTCGATCCCGAAGGACAAAGCCGCGAGGTGGCACTCGACCGCGCCGCCGCCCATCTTCAGATGGGCGATCCGGAGGCAAAGTGGGCGGCGGAAACGGGTGCCGACGGCATCGTGCGCCTGAGCCGCCTGTGGCGCGGCGTCACCGACGTGCACGAAATCGACCCCGCCTTTCTCGAAAGCGCGGAGGCGCGCAAGCTGCACCGCATCGCAGCCGAACATGCCGAAGTCTATGCAGCCCCCGTGCGCCTCGTGCGCAGCGGCACGGACGAGTCGGCCGACGATCTCGAAGGCGAGGATACGGATGTCGAGACACCGCTGCTCGCCGACGACGCCATCACGCTGCCCACGCAATTGCTGGAAACGGTCATGGCGGCAGGCCGCAAGGGCCAGAAGATCCAGCGCTACAAGGGTCTGGGTGAAATGAATGCCGAACAGCTCTGGGAAACGACCCTCGATCCGGACAACCGCGCGCTGTTGCAGGTGAAGGTCGAAGATGCCGACGTCACCGACGAGATATTCACCCGGCTGATGGGCGACGTCGTCGAACCACGGCGCGAGTTCATCCAGACCAATGCGCTCAATGTCGCGAATCTCGATGTCTGATTCCCGGTGACGGAGGAGAAACGCCGGGATCGCGCACTGGAGCAGGGTGGGTTCCTGTTTTTTCTCGGCCTCGTCACGGCGGCACTGCTCGTCGTCATCCTGCCGTTTCTCCAGCCGCTTTTATGGGCAGCGCTTGCGGCCATTATGTTCCAGCCGCTCTATCGCTGGTTCCTGCGGCGCAATCCTCACCGCGAAAATCAGGCGGCCAGCGCCACATTGCTGGTCATCACCGTGGCGGTGATCCTGCCCGCAGTCCTGATCGGCAGCGCGGTCGTCAATGAAGCCGCCGGTCTGGTTGTCGAGTTTCAGGACGGCGAGATCGATGCAGCCGAATGGTTTCGCGAAGTCGTGGGCGTGTTGCCCGCCAATCTCCAGCAATGGCTGCAGGCTTCCGGCTGGGGCGATTTCGAGATTTTCCAGCAGAGGCTCCAGGAACTCGCCGAAGACAGCGTCGGTCTCATTGCCGAACAGGCGATTGCCTTCGGCGGCAGCATTGTCGGGATCGTACTCGGATTTGGCGTCGGGCTCTATGCCAGCTTCTTCCTGCTGCGCGACGGACGGAGCATCGGGGAAAATATCCTCGCATCGCTCCCCTTCGAACGCGAAATCGCCGATCGCCTTTCG
>QFNA01000205.1 GCA_003248395.1 Citromicrobium sp. | reverse complement strand
TTCCTCGCCTTCCAGCTGGCCGGTCTGATCCTGCTGGTGGCGATGATCGGGGCGATCCTGCTGACGCTGCGCCACCGCAAGGACATCAAGCGCCAGGACGTGCTGCAGCAGATGTGGCGCGACCCGAAGAAGGCGATGCGGATGACCAACCCGAAGCCGGGGCAGGGGCTCTGAGCAGACTTCGATGACTTCCGGCGCCGCGGGGCGCCGGACCAAGACGACAACCGGGCCACGAACCGGAGAGGGACGAAGCGAATGATCGGTTTGACACATTACCTTGTCGTGGGGGCGATCCTGTTCGTCACCGGCGTCTTCGGCATCTTCGTCAACCGCAAGAACGTCATCGTCATCCTGATGTCGATCGAGCTGATCCTGCTGGCCGTGAACATCAACTTCGTCGCCTTCTCGACCCATCTGGGTGACCTCGGCGGGCAGGTGTTTACCATGTTCGTGCTGACGGTCGCGGCGGCCGAGGCGGCGATCGGCCTGGCCATCCTCGTGGTGTTCTTCCGCAACCGCGGCACCATCGAGGTCGAAGACGTCAACGTGATGAAGGGCTGAGACAATTGGACCATCGAGGTCGAAGACGTCAACGTGATGAAGGGCTGAGACAATTGGAAAAGTTCATCGTCTTCGGCCCGCTCGCAGCCTCGATCATCGCCGGCTTCGGATGGCGCGTGATGTCCGAAAAGGGCGCTCAGGCCCTGACCACCGCGGTGCTCTTCGTCGCCTGCGCGCTGTCCTGGATCGTCTTCCTCGGCTTCGACGGCACGCCGCGCCACATCCCGGTCATGGACTGGATCGTCTCGGGTGACTTCCACGCCGAATGGGCGCTCAGGATCGACCGGCTGACGGCGATCATGCTGATCGTCGTGACCACGGTCTCGGCGCTCGTCCACCTGTACTCGATGGGCTACATGGCCCATGACGACAACTGGACCGAGGACGAGCCCTACAAGGCCCGCTTCTTCGCGTACCTGTCGTTCTTCACCTTCGCCATGCTGATGCTGGTGACGGCCGACAACCTGCTGCAGATGTTCTTCGGCTGGGAGGGCGTGGGCGTCGCCTCGTATCTGCTGATCGGCTTCTACTACAAGAAACCCAGCGCCAACGCCGCGGCGATGAAGGCCTTCATCGTCAACCGCGTCGGC
>QFNA01000052.1 GCA_003248395.1 Citromicrobium sp. | reverse complement strand
CTGAAAATAGAAGGGCCGCCCCTCGCGGAGCGGCCGTAGCCCGGATCATGTAAGCGAGACCGGCGGATTCAGCAAGCGTTCTGGTATCAATCGCTTTCCGGCACAGCATCGAAAGCTGCCAGCCCGGCCAGAAATTGTTCGGTCGCCGCTCGCCAGTCGAACTGCGCTCCATAGGCCGCGCAGGCCCTGCGATCGCAATAAAGCGCGGCATCAATCGCCCGATCGAGATCGTCCGACATCGCGCCGACGTCGTCGGTCAGTATGTCGAGCGGACCGGGCACGGGAAACGCGGCAACCGGTGTACCGCAGGCAAGCGCTTCGATCATCACCAGCCCGAACGTGTCGGTCCGGCTAGGGAAGACAAATACATCCGCACCGGCATAACATCCAGCCAGTTCGCGGCCCGAACGACGGCCCAGGAATTTGGTATCTGGGTACCGCGCGCGAAGCGCCGCGAGCGAGGGACCGTCACCGATGACGACCTTGGCGCCCGGATGCTTCGCGTCGAGAAAGGCCTCGAGATTCTTTTCGACCGCCACCCGGCCGACGTAAATCTGGATCGGTCGGGGAAGATCGGCGAACTCGGCCGGCACCGGCGCATCGGGCGTGAAGCACGACAGGTCGACGCCCCTGCTCCACCGGTGCAGCTTGGCGAGCCCGTGGGCACGCAACTCTTCGCCAATGCTCTGCGTGGCCACCAGAATGCGGCGGGCGGGCGCGTGGAACCACGCAATATAGCGCCAGAACCATTCGGTCGGCAGGTGCGTGCGCTTTGCAAGATAGTCCGGAAACTGGGTGTGGTAGGCGGTGGTGAACGGCATTTGCGTGGCAGCACAGTATCGGCGCGCTGCCAGCCCCAACGGCCCTTCGGTGGCAATGTGGATCGCGTTGGGATGATAATCGCGCAATCGCGCGGCTACCGCTCCGGGCCGGGTCAGAGCCAGCCGTATTTCGGGATAGGTCGGGCACGGGACTGACGCAAACTGGTCGGGCGACACGACCATGACGTCGTGCCCCTGCTCCTGCAATATGTCGCAGGTCGTCGTGAGCGTGCGTACCACCCCGTTCATCTGCGGGAGCCAAGCGTCGGTGACGATGGCGATGCGCTGGTTGGCTGTTTGTCGGGATTGCGGTGCGACCCTTGCGAATGCCGTCATGCTGCGGCCAGCGCTTCCCCGGCATCCTGGCCTTCGCGCCGGGCCATTTCCTCCGGCCAATTGAGGATCTCCATCGTCCCGTCGAAATGCTCGACCAGCGCGTTGCAGCCTTCGACCCAGTCGCCGTCGTTGTAATAGGAAATGCCATCGAAATCACGCATTTCGGCAGTGTGGATATGGCCGCAAACCACCCCGTCCACTCCGCGCTCGGCCGCGGCGCGTGCCACCACTTCCTCATATTTGGAAATGAACTCGACGGCGTTCTTGACCTTGTGCTTGGCCGCTTTCGAAATCGACCAATAGGGCATGCCCAGCCACTTACGGACTTTCCCCACCATGCCGTTGATTTCCATCATGACGTGATAAAGCGCGTCGCCGACGAAGGCGAGCCAGCGGTGCGCAAGCATGATGGTATCGAACTCGTCGCCATGCAGAACCATCAGGCGCCGCCCGTCGGCGGTGTCGTGAAAGGCCGCGCGCGCAATCTCGACGCCGCCGAAATTCATGCCCGAAAAGGGCCGGACCATCTCGTCGTGATTGCCCGGGATATAGACGATCCGGGTTCCGCGCTTCGCCCGCTTGAGGATCCGCCAAACGATATCGTTGTGCGCCGGCGGCCAGTAGAATTTCTTTTTCAGCCGCCAACCGTCGATGATATCGCCGACCAGGTACATCGTTTCGCTGTCGGTGTGGTCGAGGAAGTCTATCAGCAGTTCCGCATTGCAGCCCTTTGTGCCGAGGTGGATGTCACTGATCCAGATCGTGCGAAAGCGGCGCCGCTCGCCATGTGTCCGTTCGGGGACAGCGGGTTCGACCGGCGGAAAATTCGCCACATTGGCGAAGGCGGAAAGGTCCTTGGGCAACTCGGTCATGGCGGTACTCCCAAGCGGATCGTTGGAGTCGCCATGCCATGCCAATGTGACCGGGGAATCTCGGTTCGGTTACAGAACCGGGACGATGCTACATTTGCGAGTCAGCGCGAATGACCGATCGCGAGCACGATCTTGCCGATATGATCGCCGCCTTCCATCCGGGCATGCGCTGCGCCTGCCTCCTCCAGCGGGAAGCACTGGTCCATGACGGGGGTGATCGTGCCATCCTCGAACAAAGGCCATGCATATTGGTGAATTTCGTCGGCCAGCAATGCCTTGAACTCGTCCGGGCGAGGACGCAGCGTCGAACCCGTCATGGTCTGCCGTCTGCTCATCAGCTTGGCCATGTTGATCTCTGCCTTGAGTCCGCCCAGCACCGCAATCGTCACGTGACGCCCGTCTTCGGCAAGGCAATCTAGATTGCGCTGAACGTAATTACCCGACACCATGTCGAGCACGACGTTTACACCCTTGCCATCGGTAAAATCCTTGACCGCTTCGACGAAGTCCGCCTCGCGGTAATTGATCGCAAGGTCCGCGCCGAAACTCTTGGCCGCTGCGCATTTCTCCCCGCTCCCGGCGGTGGTCAGCACCGTCATGCCGAAGGCCTTGCCCAACTGTATCGCCATCGAACCGATCCCGCTGGTCCCGCCATGCACCAGCAGCGTCTCTCCATCGCGCGCCCAGCCGCGTTCGAAAACATTGTGCCAGACGGTAAACAGCGTTTCAGGGATCGCCGCCGCATGTTCCATGCCCATACCCTCGGGCACGCTCAGGCAATGTCCGGCATGGGCGAGGCAATATTGCGCATAGCCGCCCCCGCTCACGAGCGCGCAAACGCGACGGTTGAGCATTTCGGGGGCCACGCCTTTGCCGATCGCCACCACTGTTCCGGCAATTTCCAGCCCCGGAATCGGCGAGGCGCCCGGCGGGGGCGGATAGAATCCCTGTCGCTGAATGACGTCAGGGCGATTGACGCCGGCATGGCTCACCCTGACCAGCACCTGCCCCGCTTCCGGTTGCGGCACAGGCAGCGTTTCGGCACGAAGCACTTCTGGTCCGCCCGGCGCATCGTACCCCATCGCGACCATGGTTTCAGGCAGTTGCTTCACCGATTTCTTCCCCCTTGCGCCCCGGATTTCCCAGCGTCGAAGCGTGGCCGCAAAGCCACGGAAACGGTGCATTAACGCGCGCCCCCGTTGACAGCAACCGGCCTTGCTTGCGAGATTGCCGGGCAATGGAAGACGATGATCGCCCACGCCCCAGAGGCGACGCCGCGAGCAAGCTCGCCGCGGAAGATCTCGGCCGCTATTCGCAGGACGAACTGGGCGAGCGCATCGCCATGCTCGAAACGGAAATCGCGCGCGTCGAAAAACACCGCCTCAAGGCAGCGGCCCACCGCGACGCCGCCGACGCGCTATTCGGGCGCAAGGACTAGGTCATGGCGCAGGGGCTGAAATTCTCCCCGCGCCTCCCCATATCGGCTGCACATACAGCATCGGCTAACTTTCCTGAGTTAGCCTCGCCCGATATCGCCTGCCGCGATTCCCAAGAAAGTGGAACCTGAATGCCCAGCTTTGCTGCCAATCTTGAAAAGACCCTCCACGCCGCCCTCTCCGACGCGGGCGAGCGGCGCCACGAATACGCCACGCTCGAACATCTGCTGCTCGCGCTGATCACCGACGAGGAAGCCGCACAGGTCATGACCGCCTGCGGTGTCGATCTCGGCGAACTGGCAAGCGTCGTGACCCAGTATCTCGAGCAGGAATACCAGTCGCTCCAGACCAACGACACTGCCGATCCTCAGCCAACCGCCGGTTTCCAACGCGTGATCCAGCGCGCTATCCTGCATGTCCAGTCGAGCGGCAAGGATACGGTTACCGGTGCGAACGTGCTCGTCGCGCTCTTTTCCGAACGCGATTCCTACGCCGTGTATTTCCTGCAACAGCAGGACATGAGCCGCCTCGATGCGGTGAGTTTCATCAGCCATGGCATCGGCAAGGGCGGCAAGCCTGCCGAAACGCGCTCGCCGCAGGGTGCCGACGATGCACAGGGTGAGGACGGGCAAGACACTGCCAAGGGCGGCGAGAAGAAGGAAACCGCACTCGAACAGTTTACCGTCAATCTCAACCAGAAGGCGGAGGACGGCAAGGTCGATCCGCTGATCGGCCGCGGACCCGAGGTCGATCGGACGGTCCAGATCCTCTGTCGCCGGTCGAAGAACAATCCGCTCTATGTCGGCGATCCTGGCGTCGGCAAGACCGCCATTGCCGAAGGGCTCGCCCGCAAGATCGTCGAAGGCGACGTGCCGGAGGTGCTTGAGGACGCCGTGATCTACTCGCTCGATATGGGCGCGCTGCTGGCCGGCACGCGTTATCGAGGCGATTTCGAGGAGCGGCTGAAACAGGTCGTCAACGAACTTGAAGGTATGCCCGACGCCGTTCTCTTCATCGACGAGATTCACACGGTCATTGGCGCAGGCGCGACCAGCGGCGGGGCGATGGACGCATCCAATCTGCTCAAACCTGCATTGTCGTCGGGTGCGATCCGCTGCATCGGTTCGACCACCTACAAGGAATTTCGCAACCATTTCGAAAAGGATCGCGCGCTGTTGCGCCGCTTCCAGAAAATCGACGTGAACGAACCGACGATCGAGGACACGGTCAAGATCCTCAAGGGTCTGCGCAGCGCGTTCGAAGAGCATCACAAGGTCAAGTATACCCCCGATGCCCTGCGCACCGCGGTCGAGCTTTCGGCGCGCTACATCAACGACCGCAAGCTGCCCGACAAGGCGATCGACGTGATCGACGAAGTCGGCGCGATGCAAATGCTCGTGCCGCCCAGCCGCCGGAAAAAGAAGATCACGGCGCGCGAGATCGAGGCGGTGATTGCGACCATGGCGCGCATTCCACCCAAATCGGTTTCGAGCGACGACAAGAAAGCACTGGAGAATCTCGAACGCGACCTGAAGCATGTCGTGTTCGGACAGGATGCTGCCGTGCAGAAGCTGTCGACCGCGATGAAGCTGTCGCGCGCCGGGCTGCGCGATCCGGACAAGCCCATCGGCTCGTTCCTCTTCAGCGGCCCGACAGGCGTCGGCAAGACCGAAGTCGCCCGCCAACTCGCCTCGATCATGGGGATCGAGCTCAAGCGCTTCGACATGTCCGAATATATGGAGCGGCATAGCGTGTCGCGACTGATCGGCGCGCCCCCGGGCTATGTCGGCTATGATCAGGGTGGCCTGCTCACCGATGCGGTTGACCAGGATCCGCACTGCGTGCTGCTGCTCGACGAGATCGAGAAGGCGCATCCCGATCTGTTTAACATTCTGTTGCAGGTGATGGATAACGGTCGCCTGACCGATCATCATGGCAAGACGGTCGATTTCCGCAATGTCGTGCTGATCATGACCACCAATGCCGGTGCGTCGGACATGGCGCGACAGGGCATCGGTTTCGGAGACGTTTCGCGCGAAGATGCGAGCGAGGAAGCGGTGAAGCGCATGTTCACCCCCGAATTCCGCAATCGCCTCGATGCCATCGTGCCTTTCGCCTATCTCGGCAAGGACACTGTGGCGCGCGTGGTCGACAAGTTCATTCTCCAGCTCGAGCTGCAGCTGGCGGAACAGAATGTCGACATCCAGTTCGACAAGGATGCCCGCGCCTGGCTGGCCGATAAGGGTTACGACCGGCTCTATGGCGCGCGCCCGATGAGCCGCCTGATCCAGGACCGGATCAAGCAGCCGCTTGCCGAGGAACTGCTGTTCGGCAAGCTTGCCGATGGCGGCGAGGTCGCGGTGACAATGAAAGGCGGTAAGCCAAGCTTCGAGCTGACACCTGCCCCTCCCAAGGCAAAGGCGAAACGCGCCAAGCCGACACCGAAGCGGAAAAAACCCGCGACCAGGCGCTCGCAGAACGATCCGAGCGAGGAAAAGGGCGACAGCGAGGCCTGAAGGCCCCCATCGCAAGATCGCAGTTGATTGGAAGAGGGGGCGGCGCTGGTCGCTCCCTCTGTTTGTTTAGCCAGAGGCCGATTGCGCTTAGCACTGCTGCGGGTTACCGCAGCCGCCTAGATTAACACTGCCGGGGGTCGGGCGTGGCACAGGTACTCGAAGTCAGCAATCTCACCAAACGCTTCGGCGATATTCTCGCCGTCGACGATCTGAGCTTCTCGGTCGCGCCGGGTGAGATTTTCGGTTTTCTCGGCGGCAATGGCGCGGGCAAGACCACTACCTTGCGCATGGTACTCGACATCATCCGCCCGACGGCTGGTACGATTTCGGTGCTCGGCTCTTCGCCGCAGGATCGCGATACTGCCGCGATTGGTTTCCTGCCCGAGGAACGCGGCCTCTATTCGCACATGAGCGCGATCGAGACGATCGTCTATTTCGGTCGCCTCAAGCAGATGGATCCGGGGGAAGCCCGGCGCGAGGGTATGGCCCTGCTCGAGCGCTTCGACCTCGGCGAGCGCGCGAAAAGCAAGATCGGCGACATGTCGAAAGGCATGGCGCAAAAGGTCCAGCTCGCCTGTTCGCTAGTGAACCGCCCCGAACTGCTGATGCTCGACGAGCCCTTCTCGGGTCTCGATCCGGTCAACCAGGGCCTGCTTGAGGAAGAGATCCTGCGCGCATCGCAGCGTGGTGCGGCGGTCATCTTCTCGACACATGTGATGCAGCATGCCGAACGGCTGTGCGATCGGCTGCTGCTGTTAAAAAAAGGGGGGAAACGTTTCGAAGGCACGCTGGCCGAAGCCCGCGCGCAATTGCCGACACGCATCTCGCTGGTCGCACAGCCGGAGATTGGCACTGTCCCGGGCATAGAGCATGCCCATGTTGCTGAAGAGCTCGGCGACGGCTGGTCGCTTTACGAGATTGACCTCGCACCCGGAACCACCTCGGAAAGCGTCCTCGAAACCTGCACGCGCAAGGCCATTCCGCTGCGCCGTTTCGAAGTCCAGCAGGCATCGCTGCACGAGGTTTTCGTGCAGTTGGTCGGCGAAGAGGAGGTCCAGCCATGAACAATATCCTGCTCGTCGCGCTGCGCGAATTCCGTCAGATCGCCATGATGAAGAGCTTCTGGCTCACGCTGTTGCTCGTTCCCGTGGCTCTGGCGCTGGGCCCCATATTCGGCGATACACTCGATGAAGACGAAGCGACGCGGGTCGCCGTGATCGACCGTTCGCAAACCACCGCAGCCAATGCGATTGCGCAGCGGTTCGATCTCGAAGAGGACCGCGCGCTCCTCCAGTCGCTTTCGCGCCATGTGCGGCGATACGAACTCGAACGTGCCGACCCGCAAGCTGTCTGGACGCAGCATGACCGCTGGTACACCGATGCCGATGTCGCCACCTTCCGGGAAGCGGGCGGGCTGGATGCAGCCGTCGATCGTATCGCGTCTGTCGCTCCCGAAGGAACCCCTGAATTCGAGGCGCCGTCGCGCGATTACGACTTTGTCGAAGTTCCCGAATCGCTCGCTGCTCTGGAAGGCCAGGCGCTGGCGCAGGAAGTCGATGACTTGCTCCAGACCGACAATGGTGATGGCGGCGAGACCAATCCCGATGTCGTATTGCTGCTGGGCAAATCCTATCCGCAGGATCCGACGATCAAGCTGTGGTCGAACGAGCAACCGCGTGCCGGTTTCATGGCCACCCTGCAGGACGTGCTGACCACCGATCTGCGCCAGCAATTGCTTTCGGCGCAGGGCATCGGCGCCGAACAGGCTCTAGCCATCCAGAACGCCGCCCCCGCCATTGCGGTCACAACGCCCGCGCCTGGCGGCGGCGCACGCGAGGCGCTGTTTGTCCGGTCGATCGTCCCGCTGGCGCTTGCTTACATTCTCATGATGAGCCTGATGCTGTCGGGTAGCTGGATGTTGCAAGGGTCTGTGGAGGAACGCTCGAACAAGCTGCTCGAGTCGCTGCTCGCCTGCATCCGTCCCGAAGAACTGATGTATGGCAAGCTCCTCGGTGCGGTCGCGGTGGGGCTATCGATGGTGCTCGTCTGGGCCGGCTGCGCTGCGGTCGCGACCTTTGTGATGCAAGGCGCCGTGGCAGACATGATCCGCCCCGCGCTCGCTCCGCTGGCTTCACCTTCGGTAATTGTCGCTGCGCTCTATTTCTTCATCGCCGGCTATGTTGCGATCTCGATCATCTTTGTCGCCATCGGCGCGCTCGCCGATTCGATGAGCGAGGCGCAAGGCTACCTCATGCCCGTCATGCTCGGCATCCTCTTGCCGATGACGTTTCTGATCGGCGCGATCCTCGCCGGGACCGGCGGGCTCTTCGTGCAGGCGATGACGTGGATTCCGTTGTGGACGCCGTTCACCGTGCTCGCACGGCTCGGCTCGGGCATCGAGATCTGGGAACTCGTCGGTGCCGCGGTTCTGCTTGCCGCATTCATCGTGCTCGAGATCGTTTTCCTCGGCCGCCTCTTCCGCGCCAGTCTGCTCGCCACTGGACAAAAGCCGGGGATCAAGCAGCTGTTCAATCGCCTGAAATCCGCCAGTTGAGTGCTGGCTGCGGGAACGCTCGCGCCGTTGCGCGCTTGAATCGGGCGTGAGCGCGCCCTTTTCATGGATCAGGCCGGAGCCGCACGGCATCCATGTCGTGCCGGCCGACTGCTGGGTCGACCCGTCGAAGCCGGTCGACGCCGCGCTTGTTACACATGGGCACGCCGATCATGCGCGCGGGGGACACGGCACCACGGTCGCCACACCCGAAACGCTCGCGATCATGAAGTTGCGCTACGCAACTTCCGACGGGGCCACGCCGGTCGAATATGGCGAGACGATCCGCCTCCCGGGCGGCGTCGATGCGACCTACATCCCCGCCGGGCATGTGCTCGGCAGCGCGCAGATCCTGCTCGAGCATGCGGGCGAGCGCGTGGTCGTCACCGGCGATTACAAGCGCCGTGCCGATCCGACCTGCCCGCCGTTCGAAGTCACGCCCTGCGACATCTTCATCACCGAGGCGACTTTCGGCCTGCCACTCTTTACCCATTCCCCCATTGCGGACGAGATGACGAAGCTGCTCGATCGGCTTGCGGCGCATCCCGATCGCTGCGTCCTTGTCGGTGCCTATGCGCTCGGCAAGGCACAGCGTGTCATCGCCGAACTGCGTGCCGCCGGTCACCACCAGCCGATCTATCTTCACGGCGCGATGGAAAAGATGTGCCGCCTCTACGAGGATCACGGCGTCGATCTCGGCGAGCTCCGCCTCGTTGCCGATTACGGCAAGGACGACATGCGCGGCCATGTGGTGGTCTGCCCGCCCAGTGCGCTCAACGACCGCTGGAGCCGCCGTCTACCGGATCCCATCACGGCCATGGCCAGTGGGTGGATGCGCGTGCGCCAGCGTGCCCGGCAGCGCAATGTCGAACTGCCGCTGGTCATTTCCGACCATGCAGACTGGGGCGAACTCACGCGCACGATCGAAGAGGTCGATGCTCAGGAAAACTGGATCACGCACGGGCGCGAGGATGCCTTGCTGCGCTGGTGTCAGCTCCACCAGCGCCGCGCCCGCGCACTCGCACTGGTGGGCTACGAGGACGAGGACGATTGATCGCTTGCCGGGTGACGGAACTTCCCCCGCCACCGTGGCGTTGCTCTGAAATGTAAGGGAGTTTACGATGAAGTTTGCTTTTGTCCTCACCGGTATTTCAGCCCTGGCGCTCACGGCGTGTTCGGCATCAGAGAACGAGGCCGACACGAGCAGCGAAGCCACTGCGGAACAGGATCTCACCCCCGAAGGGCCGTCGGTTCTCTCGAACGTCTTCGGTGGCGGAGAGCCTATGCCGCTCGATATCCAGGAAACACACCCCAACCGCACTGTGCTGCGCCTTACGTCGCTACAGGTTAAACCATCCGAAACGGTCATCAATGCCATCATCACCAATGGTCGCGACGGAGAAATCCATCTGAACCAATATGGTAATGATGAGACCTATTTGGTTACCGGAGGTGGGTCGAAACTTTTTCTCTCTGCGCCGCCAAACAACGAGACAGTGACGATTCAGCCCGGACAGCGGATGGAAGCCGAACTCGTTTTCCTTGGTGAACTGCGCAATAACGACACGGCAACATTGATCATCAACGAAGGCAAACAGACAAGTAACCGCCATTCCGCACAACCTGGCTTCCGCATCCCGTTGCCGCTCGAATCGGCAGCCTTTTCCGACGACGGCTCAAAAAAAAACTGAGTAAACTGTCGGGCGGTCGTCCTGCGTCGACGAGCTCGCTACGCACGGCGGCGGCTTCGGGCACAGGTGCGGGCGGCGCGGAGGTTTCGACGAGTTCGATGTCGTCGATCGAGGCAATCAAATCGGAACTAGGTGCCACCGAAACAGCGCGCGGCACTTTGGTCGCCTTGCCGGGCGACGTGCTGTTCGATTTCGACAAGGCTGACATCCGTCCGTCCGCGCGCCCGATCCTCGCCAAGCTCGCCCAGTTGATCGAAAGCGAGAAGCCCGGCTCGATCTCCATTGAAGGTCACACCGATTCGAAAGGCGACGAATCGTATAATGATCGCCTGTCGCTAGCTCGGGCGCGCGCAGTGCGCGATTTTCTCAAAGATGTGCACCAGGTTCCCGGCGACACGATGAAAGCTACCGGTCTCGGAGAGGACCGGCCCACCGCGCCCAATGCCAATCCCGACGGAAGTGACGACGAGCAGGGGCGACAGCAAAATCGCCGTGTCGAAATCGTTCTCGGCGACGGATAAATACACCCGACGTGGAAGACTTCGCCGCCCTTATCGACGCGCTCGTTTTTACGCGTTCGCGCAACGAAAAGCTGCGGCTGATCGCCGAATATCTGCGCACCACGCCCGATCCCGACCGCGGCTGGGCGCTGGCCGCGCTCGGCGACGGGCTCGACTTTCCCGCGGTCAAGAGCTCTACAATTCGCAACCTCATGCAGGAACGGGTCGATCCTGTCCTGTGGACGCTCAGCCGCGATTTCGTCGGTGACACGGCGGAAACCGCCAGCCTGCTATGGCCACAACCCGACACTCATCCGGACCCGCCCAGCGTCAGCGAGACGGCAACGCTGCTTGACGCCATGACCCGCAAGAGCGTGCTGACCGAACTCCCGCGCCTGCTCGATCGGCTCGATGCCTCGGGACGATATGCCCTGCTGAAGCTTGCCACCGGGGCCATGCGCATCGGCGTCTCCAGCCGTCTCGCTAAGACGGCCTTCTCACAGGCGTTCGACGTCGGCGTGGAGGAGGTTGAGGAATACTGGCATGGACTTGCCCCGCCCTATCCCGAGCTGTTCGCCTGGGCCGCTGAGGGAGCGGACCCGCCCGATATCGAAAACCTGCCCACCTTCCGCCCTTTTATGCTCGCTCATCCGCTCGAAGAAACAGTGGTCGATCTCGCCGATTATGCTGCTGAGTGGAAATGGGACGGCATCCGCGTCCAGCTCGTGCGCGCGGGCGACGAAACGCGGGTCTATTCGCGCTCTGGCGACGATATCTCGGCGACCTTCCCCGAACTGCTTGACGTTCTCGCTTTCCCCGCCGTACTCGATGGCGAGCTGCTGGTGCGCGGATCCGCACAGGGCGCTTTACGACGCCTTGATTATCGATGGCGAGGATTTGCGCGCGCAGCCGTGGACCGCCCGCCGTGCCGCGCTCGAAGCGCTCATGCCGCGCCTCCCCGACAGCCATTTCGACCTCAGCCGCATTGTCGAGGCCGATGATTTCGCCCATCTGGGCCAGATCCGCGAACGCAGCCGCGAAGATGCGATCGAAGGCCTTATGCTCAAGCGCCGCGACAGCCCTTATATTGCCGGGCGTCGCGTGGGCTACTGGTACAAATGGAAACGCGACCCGCTGCTGATCGACTGCGTTCTGATGTATGCCCAGCGCGGCAGCGGCAAGCGCTCCAGCTTTTATTCGGATTACACCTTCGGCTGCTGGGACGGCGATCCCGATGCAGGCGCCGACCTGCTCCCCGTGGGCAAGGCCTATTCGGGTTTCACCGACGAGGAACTGAAAAAGCTCGACCGCCACGTCCGCAGCAACACGATCAACCGCTTCGGGCCCGTGCGCGAAACCGACAAGAGCCTCGTTTTCGAAGTCGCGTTCGATTCGGTCCACGAAAGCAAGCGACACAAGTCGGGCCTCGCCATGCGCTTCCCCCGCATCCACCGCATCCGCTGGGACAAGCCCCCGCACGAGGCCGACCGGATCGAGGCCCTGCGAGCCCTGGTGCGGGATTGATCTCGAAAATTTTCATGGAGTCCATCGCATGCAATCAGTAACCGTCGTTATCGGCTCGGGCATGATCGGCCAGGCCATCGCCCGGCGGGTCAGCGCCGATCGCCTCATCGTGCTCGCCGACCTGCATGCGAAGAATGCAAAACAGGCCGCGGAAACTCTAGCCGATGCAGGCTTCGTCACGCGCCACGAAACCGTCGATGTTGCGGATCGCCAGTCAGTCGAGGCGCTTGCCGCTCTCACCTCGGAACTCGGTCGGGTCGAACGCGTCGTGCACGCGGCAGGCGTCTCGCCATCGCAGGCGCCTATAGAAACGATCTTGAAGGTCGATCTCTATGGCACCGCGCTTGTGCTCGAACTTTTCGGCGACATTATCGCGCCCGGTGGCTCGGGCGTGGTCATTTCCTCTCAGTCGGGCCATCGGCTGCCCGCCCTGCCGGCTGAAGACGACCGCATCCTCGCCACCACTCCAGCAGAGGAATTGCTCGCCCTTCCGCTGCTTGCGGGAGGTCGTGTCTGGGATACGCTTCACGCCTACCAGCTTTCCAAACGCGCCAATTCGCTACGGGTAGCGGCGGAGGCGGTCCGGTGGGGTGAACGTGGCGCACGGATTAACGCGCTCAGCCCCGGCATCGTGATAACCCCTCTCGCCCGTGAAGAGCTCGAAGGACCACGCGGCGCGGGCCATCGGCGCATGCTCGACCTGTCCCCCGCAGGCAGGGCGGGCACGCCCGACGAGATCGGGGCACTGGCCGCGCACATCATGGGCGAAAGCGGGGCCTTCATCACTGGAAGCGATATCCTCATCGATGGTGGGGTCACCGCATCGTTCAAATACGGGCCCCTCCAACCCACGGACGATGCAGGCTGATAGCTTGCACAGCCCGAAGGCCGCTCATCCCAATCAGGAGTCATGCCCGAAGGCTGACACTTCAGCGCGCGGGGCAGCCCGATTCGCGCTGCGCAACTTCAGCTCAAGTCGGCCTCCTCGATAGCTGCCGCATGCGCTTTGGCATTTTCGGCATAATGCGCCACCCCCATGCGCATGCTCGCTATCGCCGCATCGTCGAGATCACGCATCTTGCGCGCCGGGCGCCCACCCCACAATTCGCGCGGACCCATCACCTTGCCCTCGGTCAGCATTGCGCCGGCCGCCAGCATCGCGTCGCTGCCGATTACCGCCTTGTTCATCGCAATCGCGCCCAGCCCGACAAAGCCGCGATCCTCGATCGTGCAGCCGTGCACCATAGCGAGGTGGCCGATCAGCACGTCGTCGCCGATGATCAGTGGCGAGCCATCGGGGTCGCCGGGGCGTTCGGGATCGCAATGGCACACGCTGCCATCCTGAATGTTCGAACGCTCGCCGATGACGATGCGGCTGACATCGGCGCGCAGCACGCAATTGTACCACACCGAACTGTCCGCCCCGATCTCCACGTCCCCGATGATCGTGCATCCCGGCGCAACGAAGGCGGTGTCGTGGATGCGCGGGCGCTTGCCGTGTATCGGGATGATGGTGACACCGGGTCTGAAATCACTCATAAGAAATTGTTCCACTTCAGAAACGGCAGGATAGAGGCATAATCGTCGGTCCAGACGCGGTCCGCCGGATCCTCCAGTGCTTCCAGATCGGCCCCTTCCGGCAGCGCCGCCTCCACATCCTGCATGGCCGCCGCATCGCGCGTCAACAGCACCCAGTCCGATGTCGTCAGGCCCCGGGCCTGCCCGCGTTGTTCGTCGCTCCGCAATTGCACGGCGTAGCCCTGTTCGCGCGCCAGCGCATGGAGCGCGGGCTGCAGCGCGATGTGCCGGTTGGAAATATGGACCGCGAGAACGCCCTTCTCCGACAGTGTGCGAAAATAGACCTGCATCGCCTCTCTCGTCAGCAGGTGCAGCGGGATCGCATCGGAGGAGAATGCATCGATCACCAGCACGTCGAATGCCGCGGGCTCCACTTTGGCCAGTTCGACTCGCGCATCGCCGATTACCACGCGCGCATCGGGCGTGCACTGGTCGAGATAGCCGAAGGTGCCGTCGCGCGAATAGGCATAAACCGTCGGATCGATCTCGAAAAAGGTCCATGCCTGTCCCGGCTCGCGGTAACAGGCGAGCGTACCCACGCCCAATCCGACCACGCCCACGCGCGCATCGGAACCGAACAGCTCCGGCGCAGCCCGCAACGCCAGACCCACGCCCGATGTCGGCCCGTAATAGGTGGTCGGCGCGAACCTCTGCTCGCCCGTACCGGGCTGAGTCCCGTGCAGCGTGGTGCCGTGCAGCAGGTTCGTCCCTTCGGCCCCACGGTCCTCCACAGTGTAGATGCCGAAATAGCTCCGGCTGCGTTCTCCAGCCAAGCTGCGGCCGGCGTTATGATAGAGGCCGGTGGCCAGCATCACTGCAAGGACCCCGGCGCCGAACAGCCAGCGCCAGCGCGCCAGTGCAGTCCCGGTCAGCGCATGCACGCGCCCGCTTGCCTTCACATATGTGCGCCAGTCGGGAATGATAGTGCCCGGGATCAGCAACGCCGCCGCCAGAATCAGGATCGGATGCTCCCAGGTCCAGTCGAACACCAGCGGCGCGACCAGTGCAGTGAAGGCACCGCCCAGCGCACCGCCCGCCGACATGACGAGATAGAAGAGCGTCAAGCGTGAGGGGTCTGGCCGGTCGGCATAGAGCCTCCGGTGCAGCGCCACCGCTGCGGTGAACAGCAATGCTACGCTCGCGATTGCAGGTACCAGGCTCGTCTGCCCCGCGGTCGCCAGCGCCAGCCCGCCGCAGACGATGATGATCGGCGCAGCATTTGCGGTAATCGCGGTGGCCAGCAATTGCCGCTCGGCAAAGGCGACCGAAAACGACAGCAGGTACAGGCCCAGCGGAATGACCCACAGGAGCGGCATGGCGAAAATGTCGGTCGTCAGATGCGTCGTCGTCGACAGCATCAGCCCCGAAGGGACGGCCGACAGTGCAAGCCATAGCGCAATCCGCCGCCAGCCGATGCTCTCGGCCGCCTGCGCCACCGGCTGCTCGGCAGTTTGAACCATCTCCACGTTCCAGCGGGTGCGCGCGGCCAGGATTACCAGCACCAGCAGAAGGCCATAGCCAATGGTCCAGCCCAGGCTCTGCGCCGTCGTCGACGATAGCGGCTCGACCACCAGCGGATAGGCGATCAATCCGGCAAAACTACCGAGGTTCGATGCCGAGTAGAGCGGATAGGGATCTTTTGCCTCTCCGTGTGCGGCATACCATTGCTGCATCAGCGGCGCCTGCGCCGACACCGCGAAGAACACCGGCCCGATCGTCAGCGCGAATAGCCAGGGGACCCACAGCGCCTCCCAGCCCGGCTCGGCAGGCGCGATTTCCGCCAGCGCTATCGGCAGCGTGGTTCCCGCCAGTGCCAGAACGCCGATATGAATCATGGCCTGCTTGCGGAACGGCAACCGCGCGATCGCGTGCGAATAGGCGTATCCGCCCAGCAGCAGCGTCTGGTACACCAGCATCGCGCTGTTCCAGACGTTGGGCGCCCCGCCCAGCTGCGGCAGTGCCATACGCGCGACCATCGGCTGGACGAGAAACAGCAAGAAACTGCCTACCAGAATGGTCGCCACGAAAACGGCGCGCTGCGCATTCTTCATCCTTGCTGTCGCCATTGCTCTGCGGTCAGGCTGTAGAGGATTGTGGTGCGGTCCTCGGGCGGATAGGCGGGATCGTCGAAATCGAGGTCTGTGCGGCGTTCCATGCCGAGCTTTTCCATCAGCTTCCAGCTGCCGATATTGGCCTGGCTCGTCAGCGCCACGACATGCGGTGCGCCGACGCGCGTGAACGCCCAATCGAGCACCGCGTGCATTGCCTCTTTGGCATAGCCGCGCCGCCAGCGGTCCTCGCGCACCAGCCAGCCCACCTCGTGATCGCCAATATTGCTGGCTAGCGGATTGTCGACCCGCTTGATCCCGCAATGGCCGACCATCTCCCCGCTGTCCTTCTCGATCATGAACAGGAAGCTGAAGCCTTCGCGCGCATAGAGCTGCATCGACTTGGCATGCTTCGCCTCGATCTCGTGCAGCTCCTTCACGCCTCCCAGCCGCGCCATTACTGCGGGCGTGTTGAGAAGCTTGTCCTGCAGCGCAGCATCGCCAGCCTCGATGGTCCGCAACACCATCCGATCGGTCTCGGCGATAATGTCAGCCATGTGCTTCGCTATGCAGGGCGTCCCTGTCGACGCGATCCATCGCAAACACGATGATAGTCGCAGCGTCGACGCCATTGTCGTTGCTGTCGAATTCGCTGCTGGCGAAATCGAGGTCTTCGCGCCGTCGCATGCCCAGCCGCTTCATCAGTCCCCAGCTCCCCTCGTTGCCCTGCACGGTCAGCGCAATCAAATCCTCTGCGCCGAAGCGATCGAAGGCGAGGTCGCGCGCGGCCAGCGCCGCTTCCCGCGCGTAGCCCTTGCCCCAGGCATCCTCGCGCAGCCGCCAGCCGATCTCCATCATGTCAATCGGTCCGCCGGCCATATTGCTGCGCTTCAGTCCGCAAAAGCCCAGGAGTTCTCCGTCGTCCTTGCGCTCGAGCACCCAGAAGGTATGCCCATGCTCGCTTTCATAGGACAGTAGCCGCTCCTGCGCCGCCTGTCTCTTCGCCGCATCGCA
This sequence comes from Citromicrobium sp., assembly GCA_003248395.1. Taxonomy (GTDB): domain Bacteria; phylum Pseudomonadota; class Alphaproteobacteria; order Sphingomonadales; family Sphingomonadaceae; genus Qipengyuania. The sequence goes on along the minus strand of QFNA01000052.1, from coordinate 90 downwards.
CACGCCGCCCAGCCAGCGCATGACGGCGGGCGTGTTGGTGCCTTCCCAGAAGTGCGGCCAATCCTCGTCGCGCCAGTCGCGCAGGATCAG
>QFNA01000051.1 GCA_003248395.1 Citromicrobium sp. | reverse complement strand
ATAATCTGCTCTTCTGAAAACCTCGTACGCTTCATCGTCTGTCCTTCCTTCAAGGCCAGACTCTAATCCAACTTGGAGGAAAATCAGGGGGTCACGTCATTCGGCCTCGATATTTTAACTGCCATGCAGCCATAAGCCTACCGATAGTGTTAATTGTCCCCCGTCAGCACCTATGGCACAGATTTGAGGTTGTGATTTAAGGAGGATTTGGGCTTCGTCGTAGTGACGAAGGAACGAAGATGAAGCCCAAATCCTCAAAGTCCAAATTGCCTGCCGAACAGGTGGTAAAGGACATCCGCCGCAAGACCCGTCGGCACTTCTCGGCCGAAAACAAGATCAGGATCGTGCTCGACGGCCTGCGCGGTGATGACTCCATTGCCGAGCTGTGCCGCAGGGAAGGCATTGCCCAGAGCCTTTATTACGTGTGGTCGAAGGAATTCATGGAAGCGGGCAAGCGCCGTTTGGCTGGCGATACGGCCCGTGCCGCGACGAGTGACGAGGTGAAGGATTTGCGCCGGGAAGCCCGCGATCTGAAGGAGTGCGTGGCCGATCTCACCCTGGAGAACCGTCTGCTCAAAAAAAGCATGACCGGGCTTGGGGGAGACGACGAATAAGGTATCCGGGATCCGAGAAGCTGGAGATTATCAGGATCGTCGAGCAATCGTATCTGCCTGCCAAGCGCACGCTGGACCAGCTCGGCATTGCTCGGCGGACCTTCTATCGTTGGTATGACCGATATCTGGAAGGGGGACCGGAGGCGCTCAATGATCGCCCCTCAGCGCCGAGCCGGGTGTGGAACCGCATCGGCGACGATATCCTGCAGCAGATCGTCGAGATGGCGCTCGAGCACAGCGAGCTATCCCCGCGCGAACTGGCTGTGCGCTTCACCGACGAGAAGCGCTACTTTGTGTCGGAGGCCACGGTCTACCGCCTGCTGAAAGCCCACGACCTGATCACCAGCCCGGCCTATACGGTGATCAAGGCAGCAGAGGCGTTCCACACGCAGACCACGCAGCCGAACGAGATGTGGCAGACCGATTTTACCTACTTCAAGATCATCGGGTGGGGCTGGGTCTATCTCTCGACTGTGCTCGACGATTACTCGCGCTACATCATCGCGTGGCGGCTGTGCACCACCATGCGAGCCGAGGACGTCACCGACACGCTCGACATGGCGCTGGCAGCCTCGGGCTGCGACCACGCCAACGTGCTGCACAGGCCGCGCCTGCTCAGCGACAATGGCCCGAGTTACATCGCCGGGGAACTGGCCGACTATCTCGACAGCAAGCAAATGGACCACGTCCGCGGTGCACCCTTCCATCCGCAGACCCAAGGCAAGATCGAGCGCTGGCACCAGACGCTCAAGAACCGCGTGTTGCTGGAAAACTACTTCCTGCTAGGCGATCTCGAGCAGCAGATCGAGGCGTTCGTCGAGCACTACAACCATCAGCGCTACCACGAAAGCCTCGACAAGCAACACCGCAGGCTCGCCGCTTAAACATCAAACCAGGACGAGGCCCGCACTCCGCAAACCTACGCCGCAAGTTGTGCCAAATGTTCTGACGACGGACAGACGGGCTTCAGGAGCATAAGTCGGAATACTTTATTGTCAATTTGGAGTGCTGGGCTTGCTGCTTGCAGGCGAGCTGAAGCGCACTCAGTTGGAAGTTTCTATTGTTCCTCTACACCGCCTCCACGGGCGAATGATGCACTAAATTCTCGTCTTTGCTTTACGGCTGGCTAACCTTTCTCGGTTACGCGTGCGAACCGTGAAAGATAGCGAAGACACCTACGATCGGCATGACGATCTGACGCTTCGTCAGGTCCTGGGTCTTGGCGACGAAAATGGCGATGCGTGGAAAGCGGTTCAGGGTTACCAGTACACGCAATTCGTGCTGAAGGCGCGTCTGCGTGCGCAGATGCACATCGTGGCCCTGGCGCTGGTCGTTGCCGTGACGTTCCAGCACGTCAATCGCTTCGTTCTCGCCAGCTGGGCGACTGCATTGTGCCTGGCAGTCCTCGTCGGTTATCGTCAGGACGTTCGGCTGCGGGACGCCGACCGCCGCACATTGAACAGGCGTGAAATCCAGAAACAAGCATTCCATTCGGCCATCAAGGGGGCGGTCTGGTCTCTTGGCCTCGTCGTGATAGCCCTGTCAGGAGGTGCGGACCAATTGGCCACGGCGTGGTCGGCATTGGCGCTCCTCATCCTGGCTGGCAGCCTCAGCCGCTATTCCGCGTCGCTGAACACGCTCTCTTTCACGTTCATGGCGTTTCTCGGCCCCCTCATCGCGGCGATCCTGACGGCGCAATATCCGCTTGCGGCGGTCATCGCGCTCACCTCTATCTTTGCCTTCAAGGGCATCGTGGAAACCTCCCGAATGGCGATCGAAGCGCGTCTGGCGACCCATGGAATGCAGGAGAAGAGCGATACCGTTTCCCTGCTCCTCCGCGAATTCGAGGAAGGGCAGGCCGACTGGCTCTGGCAGATCGATATCAACCGGCGCTTGCGTGCCCCGAGCCCGCGTCTCGCCTTCGCGCTCGGTCAGGACATCGATGCAATCGAAGGTCAATCTTTCCTGCAACTGATCTCGGGCGATAGCTGGAAGACCGGACAGTTCCCGGCCAGCGTGCATGCGCTGGCCGACAAGCTGAAACGGCGCGAGAGCTTTTCTAATCTTGTGGTCTGCGCGAGCGTGGGAGACAAGCGTCGCTGGTGGGAATTGTCGGGCACTCCGATCATCGACGAACATGACCAGTGGCTCGGCTTTCGCGGCGTCGGCTCCGACGTGACCGAGCAAAGAGAAAGCAGCGAGAAAATCGCGCACATGGCGCGCTACGACACGCTTACCCGGCTGCCGAACCGCATGTTGCTCAATGAAACTCTGCGCGATGCCCTGGCCTACGCCGAAAAATGGCGCACGCGGTGCGCTTTCCTCATGATCGATCTCGACCGGTTCAAGGCAGTGAACGATTCGCTCGGGCACCTCGTCGGCGATCGCATGCTCGCCGAAGTTGCCGGCCGCCTTTCGACCTTGATGGAGGAAGGCGAATTGTGCGGCAGGCTGGGGGGCGACGAATTCGCCGTCGTCATGCGCGACGGATCCGATCGTCGCAGGATCGAGGCGCTTTCCAACACAATCATCAGCACGCTGTCGCAGCCCTACAAGATCGAGAACCACCTACTCTATGTGGGCGCCAGCGTCGGCTCCGCGATCGGCCCGCGCGACGGCAGCAAGGTCGAAGAATTGCTGCGGAATGCGGACCTTGCGCTCTATCGGGCCAAGGACGAGGGCGGCGGCGTGCATTGCGAATATGAACCCTCGCTCCACGCCAATGCCGAGGAGAAGCGCCAGCTCGAGGTTTCGCTCCGCAGCGCGCTCGATCAGGGCGAGTTCGTCCTCCACTATCAGCCGGTTGTCGATGCGGAAACCGAGCGGGTCGTCAGCTTCGAGGCTCTGCTGCGCTGGAACAGCGGCGATCATGGTTTCGTCAGTCCGGCGAAGTTCGTGCCGCTGGCAGAGGATACGCGTTTGATCGTTCCGATGGGCACCTGGGTCATGAACGAAGCGTGCCGCGAGGCCGCGAGCAACTGGCCCAGCCACACGCGGGTCAACATCAACGTTTCGCCCGAACAGCTTCTGGAGCCCGATTTCGCCGGGACGGTCGTCCGCGCATTGTCGCATAGCGGACTGGCCCCCGAACGGCTCGAGATAGAGGTAACCGAGAGCATCTTCATGCGCGATGCCGCTGTGGCCCGCCGCGCGCTCGAGCAATGCATGGCGCTGGGCTGTTCGGTCGCGCTCGACGATTTTGGCACGGGCTATTCGTCGCTCGGTTATCTGCGCAACTTGCGCTTCACCACGATCAAGGTCGACCGCACTTTCGTCCAGGGGGCCGCGCAGGAAAGTCCCGAGGCTCTGGCCATCATTCGTGCGGTCGTGGCGATGGCAGACAGCCTCGGCATGGAAACCACGGCCGAAGGCGTCGAGAACCTGGAAGAGGCCGAGCTTGTCCGTCGCCTCGGTTGCAACAAGATCCAGGGTTTCCATTTCGGCCGACCGATGGAGGCCGAAGAGGTTCGCAAGATCCTGGCGCGGCGTGACCTTTCGCCGCTTGCGAAAATCGCCTGATCAGGTGGTCGCGAGCGCCTTCATTGCGCCTTCGAACAGGGCAAGCCCGTCGGTTCCGCCATGCGCGGCATCCACTGCGCGTTCCGGGTGCGGCATCATGCCCAGCACGTTGCCGGCCGCATTCAGGACCCCGGCAATGTCGCGGCGCGATCCGTTGTAATTCTCGGTGTAGCGGAATGCCACGCGGCCATCGCCTTCGATCCGGTCGAGCGTCTCTTCGTCGGCGAAATAATTGCCGTCGTGATGCGCGACCGGGATCGCAATTTCCTGACCAGCTTCATAGCCACCAGTGAACAGCGTTTGCGCATTCTCGACCCTGAGCGTGGCGGTGCGACAGATGAAATGCTGGCTCGCATTCCTCATCAGCGCGCCGGGCAGCAACCGCGCCTCGGTCAGCACCTGAAATCCGTTGCACACGCCAAGGACGGGCACGCCGCGGTCGGCGGCAGCGATGATCGCGCGCATGATCGGGCTGTTCGCGGCCATCGCGCCCGATCGCAGATAATCGCCATAGGAAAACCCGCCGGGCAGCGCGATGAAATCGAGGTCGCGCGGCAATTCGCCGTCGCCATGCCACACCCGCAACGGTGCCGTGCCCGAAACCCGCTCGATCGCGACCGCCATATCACGGTCGCAGTTGGATCCCGGAAATGTGACGACGACCGCGCGAAAACTCATCGGTCGAGCTTTTCGATGCGGTAGTTTTCGATGACCGTATTGGCGAGCAGCTTTTCGCACATTTCGGTCAGCTGCGCATCGTCGGTGCCATCGGCCACGTCGAGGTCGATCGTCCGGCCCACGCGGGCATCCGAAACGCCTTCGAAGCCGAGTCCTTCCAGTGCATGGTGCACGGCGCGGCCCTGGGGGTCGAGAACCCCGGGCTTGAGGCTAACGAGGACGCGAACTTTCATGGGCAGGTCTTTCGTGGCTATCGGCTCGACGGCTGTCGCCGCGCCTATGCCGCGAGTGACGGCGCGGCGCAAGCATGCGAAAGGGTCTTGCCCGTTCCGCCTGTCGCGACCGCGCCTCTGTCCTCATTCAGCCGGAGCGGCGTTGCGAGGCACGATGGCGATACGCAATGCCTCGGCCGCCTGCAGATACTTGCTTGCAAAATCGCGCATCTGCTCCGGCGTGACCGAGCGGAGAACCTCTTCCGCCCGACGGATGCGGTCGAGCCGGTCCGGTTCCGATTGCGCAGTTTCGAGCGACGAGATCCAGAAACCGTTCTCCCGCCGCGCGCGAGCCAATTGCTCCAGCATCGGATTGCGCGCGCGATCGACCATGTCGCTATCCACGGGTGTGGCTGCCAGCTCTGCAGCGATTTCGTCGATTGTCTCGAAGACCATGGCCTGCGTTTCAGGCGCCACGATTGCGCGCACCTGCGCATAGCCGAAGTCCTCGTAAACGTCGGACATCGAGACGCCGGCATTGGGCGAATAGGTCGCGCCGAGTTCTTCGCGCAGCTTTTCCAGCAGACGGATCTGCAGTACCTGGCCCAGCAGTCGGCCGGTCACTTCCTCGGTGTAGTCATCATCGTCGGTCGTCGGCCAGTACACCGCGACCATGCCCTGATCGGCCGCGCCTTCGTGATAGAGCGTCTGCATGGTCCGATCCTGAGCGAAGGACACCCTGGCGTTGTCAGAGAAGTCCGCGGCTTCGCCGGCACGCTTAGGCAGGGCGGCAAAGGTCCGCGCCACGGCGTCCACGATCGCGGCCTCGTCGATATCGCCCACGACCGTGATTTCGATAGGCGAATCGGCCAGCAGCGGTGTGACGACCTCGCGCATCTGCCCGAGCGTGTTGGCCATCAGCACACCTTCCTCGGGCGTGCCGAAACGTGCATCGCCATTCGCGATGATCCTGGGCACGACATTGGCGGCGACCGTTTGCGGCGTCGCGTCGATTTGCGCGATGAATGGCGGGACCAGCGCCTCCCACCTCGCCTGTGCTTCGGGACGATATCCGGGGTCGGTCAGATAGGCGGCAGTGGTCTGCATCTGCAGCAGGAAATCGGCTGCCTTGGTCGAACCGCTCGCATGGAAGTGGTCATCGCTCATGCCCAGGCCGAGAGCGACGTTGCGGCCTGCAAAGATGCGCCGCAACTCATCGGCGCTGTGCTTGCCCAGACCTGCCTCACCCGACATCGCATCCATCATCAACGAAATGCCGGGATTGCTCTGTCCAAGACCAAGCTGGCCCGATCCCACGGCCACGTGCCACAAAAGCTCACGGTCCTTGAAATCGGTCTTCTTGAGATTGAGCATGACACCGTTTTCGAAGCGGATCGTACGGACGCCAAGGTCCTCGACCATTTCGTCGCCGACAACCTCGCCCGGCGCTCCGAAATCGGTGTAGGCGAATTCGATCGCTTCGCCTTGGACTGGTGCCGCAACCGCAACCTGGCGCGACGCTTCATAGGCGGCGAGCACGGCCGCCTTGCCACCCTCGATGTCCTGCTTGCTGCTGACATGGATCAATGGTGCCGAACCGCCGAAAGCCTCGCGAAATGCCGTGTGGGCATTGGCGGGCGTCATCTCGTCCTTGAGCGATTCGAATACGGCCAGCGACGTCTGCGGATTGACGAACAGGTCTTCGCCGCGAACCGTGCCCAAGATCTGTTCTGCAAGCCCCGCGCTGTTTCGTGTCGCCTGCCGTTCCGCACCGTTCCGCAAGGCCGTGTCGATATTGGCCAGCTGTTCGGTGACTTCTGCCTGCGTGAACCCGTGCTCCATCGCCCGGCGATATTCCTGCTCGCCGAGCGCGAGGGCTTGCGCCCACTGTCCCTCCTTGGCGACGATCGTCAGCGATGAATGTTCGGCGAGATCGAACAACTCGCTCGCCCCCGCGATTGCCTGGATGATCGGCGATGCGGGATCGGTGGCCAGCGTCTCGAACCGCCGGTTGAGGACCGAGGCACCGATAGCGACGAGCAGGGCGCGCCTCGCCTCGGCTACGGTTTCAGGATCGTCGCGATAGGGCGAGAAACGGTCGATAGTGACCATGTAATTGATATCGGGATCGACGAAAATCTCCGCCGCTGCTTCCCGATCGAAATCGATTGACCCCCGGTCGACATTCACAATCGGGCCGGTCGGTCGCGCCCAGTCGGAAAATTCGCTTTTCACCTTGGCCTCGACCATGTCGGGCTCGATGTCGCCGACAACCACCAGCGTCGCATTGTCCGGGCGGTAATAACGTTCGTAAAGCGACCGCAGATCGTCGGCCGACATATTGGCCGTTGTTGCGGTATTGCCCGGATTGTAGAAATTCTCCGAAAAGGGAGAACCCGGCACGATGAACTGGAAATAGCTGCGCAGCCGCCGGATGGCGAAAATATTGCGCGTCTGGATTTCGGATTGCAGGACGCCACGTTCGCGGTCCACCGCCTCGGGCGCGATTGTCAGCTCCGACCCGACCTCGCGCATGAGCATCAGTCCGGTGTCGAGCAGGGCCTCGTCATTGCGGGGCAGGTCGAGCTTGTAGATCGTGTCCTCGAAGCCGGTCGACGCGTTCGTATCGGCGCCGAACTGCAGTCCATTGCGCTCCAGCAGCTTGAGCATCTCGCCTTCCGGGACATTGGTAGAGCCGTTGAAAGCCATGTGCTCGATGAAATGCGCGGCGTTCAGCTCTTCGGCAGTCTGGTCGATCCATCCGACATCGAAGCCGAACCGCAAGACCACCGTGCCCTGCGGCGTGCCATTTTTCAGGATGGCGTATTTCATGCCGCTCTCGAGCACGCCGTAACGCACGGCGGGATCGGCAGGAATATCGTAGACCGGGAAATTCCAGCCGGTGCGCGATGTCGGTTCGCTCTGGGTTGCGGCAGTGTCAGACCGCGCAGGGGTTTCCTGCGCCGATGCAGCCACGCTGCCCAGTCCCAGCCCTCCCAGCGTCAGCAGGCTGGCAGAAAGATACAGGCCGAATTTGCTCATCTGGTGTCCCCATTCATCCGAACTGCGTCCCCCGGCAGTTCTGGCAGAAATGCAATGTGGACTAATCCGCCGATGGGCACCATGTCATTTGTCGACCATGCTGGACGGAATGCAGAACGAAACGCAATGACGGCGCTCGACCTCGTCTACAATCCGTATTCCGGCAGCTTTTCGGAACAGCACCTGGCTGATCTGCGTCTTGCCCTGTCTTCCGAAGGGTTTGCGGTGACACTCGTCCCGACAGAGGCCGACCGGGTCATTTTTTCCGGCACTGCCGACCTCCTGTGCATTCATGGTGGCGACGGAACCTTGCGCGACACCGTTCGCGCAATGGGTCAGGATGCCGGCAACATACCAATTTGCGTTGCGCCCTCGGGCACAGTCAATCTGGTTGCCCGCGAACTGGCATACGAGAGGGAGCCCGGAGCCTTCGCCCGGCGCATCGCTCGCGGCTGGCAGGCGGGGAACGAAGCCTGGATTTCGGCGCCGCTCTATTGTCTCGGCGAGCTGCCGATCGTCTCCTGCCTCTCCATCGGTCCCGATAGCCATGCGGTCGCTCGTGTGTCGGCTCCGCTCAAGCAGCGCATCGGCCGTTACGCCTATGTCGTGGCGATGATGCAGCAATTGCGCGAATGGCCGCGCGAACCGATGATCGTGCGCGGTGTCGACGTGGCGGGGCAGCGTTTCGAATGCGAGGTCGAGGCCGCCATCGTCTCCAACGCATCGCTCTATGCGGGCCCGTTCCGACTGAGCCCCGCGGCCGCGCTCGAAGCGGACTCGGTTGAACTCATCACCATCGGGAAAAGCACGAGGGTAGGCACCATGGCGCTCAGCGCCGCAGCCATGCTCGGCCTGCCGATCGCTGCGCTTGGCCTTGCCGACATCCGCAGTTGCCAGCGGATCGAATTCGACCGCTGCGTCACCCCGGTGCAGGTCGATGGCGACCATATGCCCGACTGTGCCTACGCCATCGCCCCCAGCGGACTGACGTTGCGCTACATCGTTTAGGAAAAAACCTACTTCTTGGGCTTTGACGGCGTGCGCAGGCGGCCACGGTGCGCGTTCATGTCGAGCACCTCCCCCGGCGCATTGTCTTCACCCTGGAGCAGGCCGAGCCGGCGGGCGACTTCCTGATAGGCTTCGCTTTCGCCCCCCAGATCGCGGCGGAACCGGTCCTTGTCGAGCTTCTCGCCCGTATTGATGTCCCACAACCGGCAACCATCCGGGCTGATTTCGTCGGCCAGGATCACGCGACTGAAATCGCCATCCCAGATGCGTCCGAACTCCAGCTTGAAATCCACCAGCCGGATATCGATCGCCGCGAACATGCCGCACAGGAAATCGTTGATGCGGATCGCCATGGAGGACATGTCCTGCATCTCTTCGTGGCTGCACCAGTTGAAACAGGCGATTTCCTCCTCGGAAACCTTCGGATCGCCCAGTGCATCGTCCTTGTAGCAATATTCGATCAGCGTATGCGGCAGCACCTCGCCTTCCTCAATGCCGAGACGCTTGCTGAGCGAGCCTGCCGCCACATTGCGGACCACCACTTCGAGCGGGATGATCTCGACCTGGCGCACCAGCTGCTCGCGCATGTTCAGCCGGCGGATGAAATGTGTCGGGATGCCGATATGCGCCAGCCGCGTGAAGACATACTCGCTGATGCGATTGTTAATCACGCCCTTGCCGTTGATCGTGCCCTTCTTCTCCGCATTGAAGGCGGTCGCGTCATCCTTGAAATACTGGATGATCGTACCCGGTTCGGGGCCTTCGTAGAGGATCTTGGCCTTGCCTTCGTAGATCTGGCGGCGACGTGCCATCGGCGGGTCTTCCTTCGCGCAAAAATCTGCGCCCCGGCGACGGGAATCGTGCGATCCGCATGCGCCGGGGCGAATGGGCCGCCGCTTACCGGATTAGCATCGCGAACGCAATCAATGGACGGTTTCTCCGCCATTGCCTTCGACGGCGGGCGCATGGTCTTTCTTCAGCCGGTCGATCAGCGTCCCCAATGTGGCGCGTTGCACCAGCACGCTGAACAATACCGCGGCAAAGGTTGCTACCAGAATCATGTCGCGCGTTTCGCCTGCCGGGAGCGAGAGCGCGAGGGCGACCGAAATGCCGCCGCGCAATCCGCCCCACCAGAGCACCGGCCCCGCGCCCTTGTCCTGCAATCGGGCGGCAGGGATCGTCCGGGTCGATACGAATATGGCGATTGCCCGCGCGGCGAGCGTGACCGGTATGGCCAGAAGCCCGAACACCAGCGCACCGTCGCCCAGCACCAGCACAATCATTTCCAGCCCGATCAGCAGGAACAGGACCGAATTGAGCAATTCGTCGACGATCTCCCAGAACTTGAGCAGATAGTCGCGCGTCACGTCGCTCATCGCATAGGTCACGCCGTGGTTTCCGATCAGCAGTCCGGCAACGGCCATGGCCAGCGGTCCCGACAGATGCAGGTAATTGCACAGCGCATAGCCGCCCATCACCACGGCCAGCGTGACCAGCACTTCCAGCGTGTATTCGTCCATTCCAGCAAGCGCGCGATAGCCGAGGAAGCCGGCGACAAGCCCGACCGCTACGCCGCCACCCGCTTCGATTGCGAACAGCCGCGCTCCTTCGGAAATGCTGAAATCTGTGCCCGATGCGGCCGCGCCCAGCAGGATGATGAACACGACGATGCCGACACCGTCGTTGAACAGGCTCTCGCCCGCCACCGCACTCTGCAGCGATGCGGGCACATTCTCTTCCTTGAGCACGCCGAGGACCGACACCGGATCGGTGGGCGCGATCAGCGCGCCGAACACGAAATACCAGATCGGGGCTATGGGCAGCGACAGCAACGACCCTACGCCCCACATGGCCAGCCCGACGAGGATGGTCGAAATCATCACGAGCATCCCCTGCAGCAGCGTCTCGGTGAAATTCATCTGCTGGAGGATATCGGCCACCCAGTCGTCGAGCGTCACGCCGGGAATGAATGCGTTGGCCAGCATCAGCCCGACCGCCGCAAGTGCGCCCATGACGGTCAGGCCGATAACGTGCGGCAATTTCAGGAAATGATGGTTGAACCAGCCGAGCACGGCCGAGGCCACGACCAGGATGGCGGCGATTTCAAATGCGGACAGGGCCGATGCTGCATGGTCTTCCATGCCACGCTGCCTAGCGGGGGATGATGCAGAGCGAAAGACGGCTTGGGGAAGTGGTGCCCAGGGGCGGAGTCGAACCACCGACACGACGATTTTCAGTCGTCTGCTCTACCACTGAGCTACCCGGGCACATTGTCTCTGCGGCGGAGGAACATCTGCCCCGCGAGCAATGAGTGCGCGCCTATGGCGAAGCTGACCCGCCTTGGCAAGGGGGCAAATGCTAGTCGTCGCCGCCTTTGGTGACCTCTGCGGCGATTTCTTCGGGCAGGGCCGGGCGCCCCGGGACGGAATAGCCGTCGCCGAACCATTGCGACAGGTCGCGGTCGCGGCAGCGGCTCGAACAGAAGGGCGCGAATTGCTCGCTGCGCGGCTTCTTGCAGATCGGGCAGGGCTTGGCAGGTCTGGTCATTGCACCACGATCTGGGCTTGCGCCGCTTCGATCGCAAGGCCGCGGTCGGTCTCGATGCGCAGCGCCCTCCCGGTCCTGCGCTCGAGTTCGGCAATCCAGTCGGGCCGGATTTTCGCTTTCAGCGCCGGATGCACGGTCAGCAGGGTTAATCCCGGACCCTCCACCATCTCGGCCTTGCGCAGCGCCATGCGTGCCGCGGCGCCGACCCGCGAAACCGCCATGCGATGCAACAGCGACGGACCCTCCAGCCGGGCGACGATATGCACCAGCCCGAACCCGTTCATGGCGGTGCGTTCATGCGGCCAGTCGGCCAATGCGGACTCCAGCGCGTTGTCGACCGCCTTTCGATCCGCCCTGGAATCGATCGTCGGGAAGTCGATCGCAATCGAGCCGCCGAGACCGAAGAGCTGCAATGCGCGGGCAAGCGCAGGGACCGCAGCCAGCGCGAGGTCGCGTGGTGGCAGCGTGCCGTCGATATCGACCACCGTCATCGCCGGGGTGACGCTGAACAGCAGCGATCCGCCGGCGAACGCCATGTCGCCCGTTGCCATCGCATCCCACACTTCTTCCCACATGCCTGCGGGAAATCGCCTGACGATTTCGCCCGCCTTGAAGGCATCGGCCTCGACAGCCGGTATAGGATCGCCTTTTCCGGCTATCCTCCCCGCGATCCTCCCTTGCGCGCGCTTAAACCGGCCGCGCTCGGCCAGGGCGGCGCGCGTGATGCGGAGCTGCACCATGCTCCCCTCCGTCACGTCGCCGGGAATGCGGTCGACGAGCACTTCGGTACCGTTGTCCAGCTGCACCGTGCCGCGCTTCGCGCCCGCGGCTTTCGAAACGAGCCTGCCCGAAACGATACCGCCCACCGGCAGGTCGCCCGGCCATGTCACCTTCGCTGCCAGCACCGTGTCACCGTCGACCAGCAGGGCGCGCTGTTCGCCGATCCCGTCCTCGACCAGCCATCTGCCCTGCCTGCTGTCAGGCAATGTTGAAGCCCGCCGCCTTCAACAAGGCTCGTGTTTCGTAAAGCGGGAGTCCGACCACGCCCGAATGGCTGCCCTGGATGCGGGCGATCAGCCCTTCCGCGATGCCCTGGATGGCATATCCGCCGGCCTTGCCGTCCCATTCCCCGCTGGCGATATAGGCATCGATCTCTTCCGCCGACAGGCGCTTGAACAGCACCATGGTCTCGCTCAACCGCTCGCGCGTGGTCCCGTCCGGCGCACGCAGGGCAATCGCCGAAAGGACGCGGTGCCGCCGGCCGGACAGCAGATCGAGGCACTTGCGCGCCGTCTTTTCGTCCTCCGCCTTGGGCAGGATGCGTCGCCCGGCTGCGACCACCGTGTCGCCGGCCAGCACATGCCCGGTCTCCGACGCGGCGGCTTGCGCTTTCTCGCGGGCCATGCGCCTGGCGTATTCGCGCGGCAGTTCCGCCTTTTGCGGTGTTTCGTCGATGTCAGCGGGAACGATCGCGTCGGGTGTCAGGCCCAGACGCGCGATCAGTTCGCGGCGGCGCGGGCTGGCAGACGCGAGGATGAGCGTGGGCTGGCCCACTCCGGTTTACTGGGGGCCCGGACCCTGGCCCGGCCCGCCGCGACCCGGCATGAACCGATAGGTGATCCGCGCCTTGGTCAGATCGTAAGGCGTCAGTTCGCAGAGGACTTCGTCACCCACCAGCACGCGGATGCGGTTCTTGCGCATCTTCCCGGCGGTGTGACCGAGCACTTCATGGCCGTTCTCGAGCTCGACGCGGAACATGGCATTGGGCAGCAGCTCCACCACGCGCCCGCGCATTTCGAGAAGTTCTTCCTTGGCCATTCGTATCCTTAAGTCATGCAGTTGGTCGAGTTGTGTCGCGCGCCCATAGCGGCAGGCGGGATAAAAGGGAAGAGTTCGGCATTCACCCAGCCGAAAGCTCCCTGCGACGATTTGTTACGCGATACCCCGTTGAGAAGCGCGGGGCCTGTCGCCAATAGATGGGGTGAGGGGCCCATAAACGCAAATCGATGGAATTTCAGTTGAAACCTCTCCTCCCCCGCTACTCCTCGCTGATCGCGATTACCGCTGCGCTGGCGCTCCATGCTCCGGCGCTGCAGGCGCAGGAGGCGGCCGCACAGGTCCAGGACCCGGCGCCGCAAGAGGACGAAGAGGAGGATGGCTCCGGCGATGTCGGCGTCATCGCGCCCGACGATGGCAGCACCATCGTGGTCCAGGGCACGCGCGTCCGCGGCCAGCTCTATGTCGACCAGCCGCCAGTCGCCGAATTCGATTCGGAAGATATCGCCGCCTTCGGCGCGAGCTCGATCGAGGATGTGCTTGCCGCAATCGAACCGGCCACCGGCAGCGGTGCCCGCGGCGGGCGTGGCGGCGGGCGACCGGTATTCCTGATCAACGGCATGCGCGTTTCCAGCCCGCGCGAATTCCGCAGCTATCCGCCCGAATCGATCCTCAAGATCGAGGTGTTTCCCGAAGAGGTGGCGCAGCGCTTCGGCTATTCCGCCGACCAGCGCGTCGTAAACATTATCCTCAAACCCAATTTCCAGGCGTTCACCGGAGAGGTCGAATACGAACAGCCCGACCGCGGCGGATATTCGCGTAACGAACAGGAACTGACCTACCTGCGCATTGGCGAAACCGGCAGGCTCAACTTCAACCTCGAGGTCGAGGACGGCAGCATGCTGACCGAGGCCGAGCGCGGTCTCACTGTCAATGCCGACCCGGTCGAGGCGCAGTATCGCAGCCTCATTTCGGACACTTGGGGTGCCGAGGCGACCGCCAATTACGCTCGCGCCTTTATCGACAGCGGCACTTCGCTCAGCGTCAATGGAACTTACGAACGCAGCGAATCCCGCAGCTTGTCGGGTCTTGCCGTCGATGGGGCCACGCCGATCGAACGGCGTTCGGCCAGCGATTCCTTCTCCGTCGGTGGCAGCGTCAACAAGCCGCTGGGCGACTGGAACGCGACCTTCACCACCGATGCCAACCGCACCTTGTCCGAAACCGAGATCGATCGTTTCGATGCCACCGGTTTCGACATTGCCCGCAGTCGCACCTGGACGATCGACAACGCCGCCACGCTGACCGGCTATCCCATCGAATTGCCCGCGGGCGAGCTCACGGCGACCTTCGATGTCGGGCTCGACTGGACCCGGATCGACAGCGACGACACCCGCAGCGATACCGATGTGTCGCTCACCCGCCGCAGCCTGAATGGCGGCGTCAACCTGTCGATTCCGGTGGCCGAACGCGACGGATTTCTCGGCGCGATCGGCGATGTCAGCCTCAATCTCAATGCCGGCTTCGAAAACCTCTCCGATTTCGGCACGCTTGCCGACTGGAGCGCTGGCGTGAACTGGCGTCCGACCGAAAATCTCGCATTCAGTGCGACGCGCATCTGGCGCGAAGTGGCGCCATCGCTCGCCAATCTCGGTAATCCGCGGATCGACGAGTTCAACCAGTCGGTCTACGATTATGCGACCGGCGACACCGTACTCGCCACCGTCGTCACGGGCGGCAACCCGGATTTGCAGGCCGAAACCCAGTCCGACTGGAAATTCAGCGCCAACTGGGAACTGCCCTTCTGGGAAAACACGCGGCTCCAGGCGGACTATGGCATCAATCGTTCGCGCAATGTTACCTCCACGCCGGGTTTCAGCGCGGCCTTCGAACAGGCGTTCCCGGATCGTGTGACGCGCTCTGCTGCCGGTGAATTGCTCGCGATCGACCGTCGCCCGCTGACGCTGTACGAAACGCGCAGCCGCGTTCTCAGCTTCGGCCTCAACACCCGCGGCGAGATCGGCAAGGAGCCGGAGGAAACGGGCGGCAACGAAGATCGCGCCCGCGGGCCGCGCGGTGCGGGTCAGGGCGATGCGCCGCGCTCCGGCGGCGGCCGTTTCAATCCCGAACGCATGGCCGCCATGCGCGAGACCTTCTGCAGCCTTCCCGAAGGCGGGACACCCGATCTTTCGGGCGTCCCCGAACAGTTCCGCGCGCGCCTGACCGACGAAAACGGCAATCCCGATCCCGCAAAGATCGCCCAGGCCCGCGAACGGTTCTGCGGTGAAGAAGCCGAGGAACGCGCGCGCCAGTTTACCGCCATGCGCACCGCGCTATGTGCCGAACCGCCGCAGCTCGACGGCCTGCCGGAAGAAATCCTCGCGCGCCTCCGCAACGAGGCGGGAGAGATCGATCCTGAGAAGGTCGCGCAGATGCGCACCCGTCTGTGCGCCACGGATGACGCGCAGCCCGCCGAGGCGCGCAGCGGCGGAGGTCGTCGCGGCGGCGGCATGCCCTTCGGGCGCGGTCGCGGCGGTGACAGCGAAGACCGGCGCGCGCGCTATTTCTTCAGCTTCAATCACAACATTGCGCTCGAAAACGAGGTCTTGCTGTCCGAAAACGGCCCGCTGTTCGACCAGCTCGACGGCCAGGTCCTCTCGGGCGGGTCGATCCCGCGCCACACCTCGCGTCTCGAAGGCGGCCTGTTCTGGCAGGGCTACGGCTTGCGCCTGTCGGGCAACTACACGGGCGAGGCCGAGGTGCAGGGCAGCGATGCGCTCGGCTCGAGCGACCTGTTCTTCAACGACCTCGTCACCTTCGACGTGCGGCTCTTCGCCGATCTGGGCGAGGTCTTCGAAAAGGACGAAGGCTGGATGAAGGGCCTGCGGCTCTCGCTCGTGGCGGACAACATCTTCGATGCCCGCCGGCGCGTGACCGACGAGGACGGCAACGTCCCAGAAGCCTACGAACTGTTCCGTATCGATCCGACCGGACGCTATCTCGGCATCGACCTGCGCAAGGCCTTCTGACCGGCGGCTAGAGCGCCTCGCCCGCCGCGACTCCGCTCGCCCAGGCCCACTGGAAGTTGTAGCCGCCCAGCCAGCCGGTCACATCGACCGCCTCGCCGATGGCGTAGAGCCCGGGAACCGAGGTCGCTTCCATGGTCTTGCTCGACAGTTCGGCGGTCGCGATCCCGCCCACCGTGACCTCCGCCTTGGCGAAGCCTTCGGTGCCGGTGGGGCGGAATGCCCAGCGCGAGAGCCGTTCCTGCGCCGCGCGGAGCGCCTTGTCGCTCGCATTGCCCAATTCGGTCTCGATGCCGATCTTTTCGGCCAGGATGTCGGCCAGCCGCTGGGGGAGCAGTTCGCGCAGGACACTGCGCAATGTGGACCGCGGCATGTCGCGCTTGCGGTCGAGCAGCCAGTCGCCCGCGCGGTCGGGCAGGAAATCGATGGTCACCGGCTCGCCCGGTTTCCAGTAGGACGAGACCTGCAGGATCGACGGGCCCGACAGCCCGCGATGGGTGAACAGCGCCGCCTCGGCAAATCGCGCCTTGCCTGCGCTAGCGACAATTGGTGCTGACACGCCCGAAATCTCGCGGAACAGGACTTCCTCGCCACCCAGCGTCAGCGGCACCAGCGCGGGCCGCGGCTCGACCACCTTGAGCCCGAATTGCCGCGCAAGATCATAGGCGAAACCGGTTGCGCCCATCCTGGGGATCGAAGGTCCCCCCGTCGCAATCACCAGCGATGCCGCCGTAAAACTGCCCGACGTCGTCGTGACCGAAAAACCGCCGTCATGCGTGACCTGGGCGATCTCCTCGCCGCAGCGGATATCGACGTCGCCCTTCGCGCATTCCTCCAGCAGCATCGCGACGATCTGCTTAGACGATCCATCGCAGAACAACTGCCCCAGCGTCTTCTCGTGCCAGGCAATGCCATAGCTTTCGACCAGCGCCAGGAAATCGCGCGGCGTATAGCGCGCTAGTGCAGACTTGGCGAAATGCGGATTGGCCGACAGGTAATGGGCCGGACCCACGCCCAGATTGGTGAAATTGCACCGACCGCCCCCTGAAATCAGGATCTTCTTGCCCGGTCTTTCCGCCTTTTCGAGCACCAGCACGCGCTTGCCGCGCTGCCCGGCCCGCGCCGCGCACATCAGCCCGGCAGCCCCGGCGCCGAGGATTATCGCGTCGAAATCGCTCACCGCTATTGCGTGGTCAGGGGCTCGACCGGGCGCTCCTGCCGCGCCACGAAATAGAGCAACGTGCCCGCCACCACCAGACCCGCGAACACCTGCCAGCTTTGCGTATCGGCATGCGTGCCGACCCAGATCGTGCTCAGCACGGTCAGCAGGCACACGAAGGCATGCAGCGGATTGATACCGCCATCGCGATGCTCGATCACCGGCAGGGCGAACGCGGCGATCAGGTAGGTCAGCAGGCGCGTCAGCGTGCCTGCCAGCGCGAGCACCATGAAGCCTTCCCACAGGCCGAAGGCGATGCTCGCCGCGCCATAGAACAGGATCGAGTTGACCGGCGTATGCAGCTTCGGCGACACCGCCATGAACCAGCGCGGCAGCATGCCCCGCTCGGCCATGCCGAAGGTCATGCGCGGCAGGCTGATCCCGCCCGCGAAATTGTTCGCTCCGATGCTGAAAGCCGCGGCGATGACGATGGCGATTGCGCCCACCGGTCCCATGACTGCATCAGCGGCCAGCGCCAGCGGGTTCTCGGCATCCGCCGCGGCGCCCGGATCGATCGCGATATAGGCCCAGATCACCAGCATGTAGAGCAGCGTCACCGCGGCCAGCATCGCCACCAGCGCCAGCGGCACGTCGCGCTTGGGATTCTTCATTTCACCGGCGGGCAGAACGACGTATTCGAACCCGATAAAGGCGTAATAGGTCAGCAGCACCACGCTTTCGGCGTCGGAAAATTGCGGCAGCACCAGCCCCAGTTGCGGCTCGCCTGCAAACAGCCCCGCGACGATCAGCCCCAGCAGCGGCAGCAGCTTGACCGCCGTCAGCGCGCTCAGCGTCGCGACCGAACTGCGCAGGCTGAACAAGTTGACGATCGTGATGAAGCCGATGAACCCCGCCACCAGCAACGGCCGCAGCACCGGACCGTCGAGCACCGGGAACAGCGTCGCCAGGTAAGACACCATGACATGCGTATTTGCCGCCACCGTAACGATTGCGCTGGCATATCGCGCCCAGCCGGCCTGGAAGCCGACGAAGCGCCCGAACGCCGCCTCGCCATACAGGATCGGTCCGCCCGAATGGTCGAACCGGGCCGAAAGCCACGCAAAGGTCAACGTCAGCGGCAGGAACAGCAGCCCGCCCAGCAGCATCATCCACGGCGCGAAACTCCCCACCGCGAGAAACAGCGTAGCGGGCAGGGCGAATATGCCCGCACCGATCATCCCGTTCACCGGCAACAGCGAAGCGCCGAACAGGCCCATGGTCCGTGGCGGTGCGGATTGTGTGCTATCCATCGTGATCCCCGAAAATGCTGGCGCGGACGCTGCCCCGAACGACGTTTCGTTACAAGCCGCGACTGGACGAATGGCTGCCTTTCTGAACAATTCAGCGCCAAAGCCAACGAACAGGATCGCACGCCATGAGCCAGTTTACCCGGGATTTCCGCCACCTGATCGGTCGCCGCCACGCGCTGGGCCTGATCGGCACGACCGCGACCGGTCTCGCGCTCGCCGGATGCTCGCAGGCCGATAGCGGGCCGGGCGGCGGCGGTCCGGGCGGCCCCCCACCCGGTGGTGGCCGCGGGATGCAAGGCTACCCCGACGTTGTCGGCACCGCAGCCGACGGTTCGACCTGCGTCGCCTTTCCGGGCGAAACCGAAGGGCCATACCCCGCCGACGGACGCGGGCGCCGCGCCGTGGCCAACGTGCTCGAGCAGGACACGCTCAACCGCTCCGACATCCGCAGCAGCTTCGGCGGCATGACGGGGACGGCACAGGGCGTCCCGCTTTCGCTCGAACTCCAGCTGGTCGATGTCGACCATGGCTGCCGCCCGCTCGCAGGGCACGCGCTCTACATCTGGCAATGCGATGCGGCGGGCGAATATTCGCTCTATACGCTGGAGGACCAGAATTACCTGCGCGGGCTGCAGGTCGCCGACAGCGGCGGCGTGGTCCGGTTCCGGTCGATCTTTCCGGCGTGCTACACCGGCCGTTTCCCGCATATCCATTTCGAACTGTTCGAAAATCTCGCTTCGGCGACTGGCGGATCGAACGCGCTGCTCACCTCGCAACTCGCCTTGCCCGAAACGGCGGACAACGCCGTCTACCGCGATACTTCCGCCTATCCCGGCAGCGCGGGCAATCTGTCGCGCGTCAGCCTGTCGAACGACAATGTCTTCGGCGACAACACCGATGCGCAGGTCAGGGCGCAGACGCTGGCGATGCGCGGCAGCCCCGCTGCGGGATACAGCGCCAGCGCCATCATCGGCTATACCGCGACCTACGCATAACGCCGTTCTCGCGGTGGCATGGCGGGGCGCGAACGCCTATCTCTCCTGCCATGTCGCGCACGAAAGCCGGTTCTCCCCATGATCCCAGAGGGAAGGAGCGTTTCCACGAGGAACGCGCCACCTATACCGTCGCCAGCGCGCAGCCCGATCTGGAGACCGGCCTCACGGCGATCCGCGAGACGGTAAAGACCCTCAAACCGCGCCCCGGTGTGTACCGCATGCTCGATACGCGCGGCGATGTGCTCTATGTCGGCAAGGCGCGCAGCCTGAAGGCACGCGTCGCGAATTACACGCAGGTCAAGGCGCTCTCCAACCGGCTCCAGCGCATGGTCAGCCAGTGCCGCGCGATGGAAATCGTGGTCACCAATTCGGAAGCCGAGGCGCTGCTGCTCGAAGCGC
The DNA here is from genome assembly GCA_003248395.1 of Citromicrobium sp. Classification (GTDB taxonomy): domain Bacteria; phylum Pseudomonadota; class Alphaproteobacteria; order Sphingomonadales; family Sphingomonadaceae; genus Qipengyuania. Next base: position 6,684 of record QFNA01000051.1, on the reverse strand, counting down.
AGCTGATCAAGCGCTATCGCCCGCCGTTCAACGTGCTGCTGCGCGACGACAAGAGTTTTCCCTTCATCTTGCTGCGTGCCGATCATGCCTTCCCGCGCATCCAGAAACACCGCGGCGCCCGGCGCGCCAAGGGCAATTACTACGGCCCCTTCGCCAGCGCAGGATCGGTCAACAAGACGCTGAACGCGCTGCAGAAACTGTTCCTGCTGCGGAGCTGCACCGACAGTTTCTTCAACAATCGCGACCGGCCCTGCCTCCTCTACCAGATCAAGCGCTGCTCGGCGCCCTGCGTCGGGCGGATCGATGAAGAGGGTTATGCCCGGCTGGTGGGTGAAGCGAAGGATTTCCTCGGCGGGAAGTCCAGCGCCGTCCAGACCCAGATCGAAAAGCAGATGGCCAGGGCGGCGGAAGACCTCGATTTCGAGACCGCCGCCATCCTGCGCGACCGGCTCCGCGCCGCCACGTTCATCCAGGGCAGCCAGGCGATCAACGCCAGCGGTATGGGCGATGCCGATGTCTTCGCGCTGGCGTCGAAGGGCGGGCAGATGGGGGTGCAGGCCTTTTTCATTCGGGGCGGCCAGAACTGGGGTCACCGTGCCATCTTTCCGCGCAACACCGGAGATCTGGAAGAAGCCGAGGTGCTCGCCGACGTGCTGCTGCAATTCTACGAGGAGGTGCCGCCGCCGCGCACGATCCTCGTCGATCGCGAACTGCCCGAACAGGAACTCATTGCCGAAGCGCTGGCGGAGAAAGACGGCCATGCGGTCGCCATCTCGATCCCGCAGCGCGGCACCCGCCGCAAGCTGATGGAGCAGGCGCGCCGCAATGCGGTGGAATCGCTCGAGAGGCGCCTGGCAGAGAGCGGGACCAAGGCGCAGCGCCTGCGCGAACTGGCCGAATTTCTCGAACTCGACGATATTCCGCAGCGGATCGAGGTCTACGACAACAGCCATATCCAGGGTGCCAAGGCGGTCGGTGCCATGGTCGTCGCCAGTCCCGAAGGCTTCGAAAAGGGCCAGTACCGCAAGTTCAACATCAAGTCCGCGCAGACCAATGACGATTTCGGCATGATGCGCGAGGTCATGAGCCGCCGCTTCCGCAATCTGGCCGAAAATCCCGATGGCGAGGATGCTGACCCACCCCCAACCCCTCCCGCAAGCGGGAGGGGAGCGAGACTTGCCGAGCCGTCAGGCGAGGATAGTCGCAGCGGGGTGGGCAAAGCCACGCACCACAACATCTGGCCCGATCTCGTCCTCATCGACGGCGGCAAGGGGCAGATGTCATCGGTGCGCGACACGCTGGCGGAGATGGGGATAGAAAACGTGCCGCTCATCGCCATCGCCAAGGGGCCGCACCACGGGCGCGAGGGGCGCGAGGTGTTCCACTTCCCCGACGGGCGGGAGAAAACCCTGCCGGTCAATTCGCCGCTGCTCTTCTATCTCCAGACGCTCCGCGACGAGGTCCACCGCTATGTCATCGGCGCGCACCGGGCCAAGCGTAGCCGCGCGATCACTGCCTCACCTCTGGACGAAATCCCCGGCATCGGGCCCAGCCGCAAGCGCGCGCTGCTGCTCCATTTCGGTACCGCAGGAAAAGTCCGTGCCGCCGCGCTCGACGATCTCAAGCGCGCGCCCGGCATCAGCGAAGGCGTCGCCCAGCAGATCTACGACTTCTACCACGCGGGCGGGTGAGGGCGGTCAGTCGACCCTTTCCAGCTTCAGGTCGTGGAAGTCGTAGGAAAAGTCGGTCAGCTCCGAAATCGCTTTCATGGTCATGCCGGTGACGGCGCCGTCAGCCGTCTCGAAATCGACATAGGCATCGGCCTTCAACGATGCGTCGGGCCAAAATGCGGTGAACCGGTCGCCGGAAAAATGCGTCAGCTTTCCATCGAGGATTTCGCTGCGGCCCATGTCGATGAACAGCGCGCCGTCGTCAGTCAGCGAAATGCGTACCTCGCCGTACCATGGGTCGCGATAGGTGCCCGCATACTCCGCCAGCGCCAGGCTCGGCGGCGTGGCATCGGCGGGCGGTCCGGCGGTCTCGGAAATCAGCGCCGCCCCTTCGGCTTCGGCCTCGGCAAATGCGGCCCCCCAATCGGTGATGAAATCGCTGCCGCCGCGCCCGACCAGCGCATTGGCGACCTGGTGGGTGAAAGTGGAGGCCGCGCCGCGATAGTCGTTGCTCGAGGCGAAAACCGCGATGTCCTCTTCGGGCAGCAACAGCAGATTGCTCGCCACGCCCGGCGCTCCGCCCGAATGGCTCACCATCAGGCGTCCCTCGAAATCCTGCACCACCCAGCCCAGCGCATACATCGCCAGATGGCTCGACCCGGCGCTGCGCAGCCGCCCGTTGACGCCCATCGGCGTGACGCCCTGCCACAACTCGCGCGCCTGCTCCTCGCTGACGATGCGCGTTCCATCTTCCGCCACGCCGCCGTCGAACCAGAATTTGCTCCACGCCATGTCACGACATCCGCCCCGGCCGGGATGCGGTCCTTCTGCGCCGCGCAGCGCGTCAGCCCGACCGGCTGCAGAATCTCCTGCGTCACGAAATCGGGCCAGCTCTGCCCGCTGACACGCGCCACGATCTCGCCCGCCACGATGTAGAGCAGATTGTCATAGGCATAGCCGTCGCGGAAACCCGTGCTCGGCCGCAGGTGGGGCAGGGCGGCGATGATGTCGTCGACCTCCGCATTGCCGTCGGGCCAGATCAGCAGGTCGCCTGCGCCCAGCGGCAGGCCCGACCGGTGCGTCAGCAGGTCGCGCACGGTGAAATTGTCGCCCACCCACGGGTCCCACATGGCAAATTCCGGGATATAGGTCTTGACCGGCGCGTCCCAGTCCACCTGCTCGCGGTCGACCAGTATGGCGAGCGCGGTGGTGGTAAAGGCCTTGGAGATCGACGCAATCGGGAACAGCGTGTCGCGCGTCACCCGCCGCTGCGTGCCTTCCTCGGCCTTGCCGCGCGCTCCGGTATAGACCGTGCGTCCGTCGACCATGACTGCGGCGACCATGCCCGTCGAATCATAGGCGTCCATCGTCCGGCGCAGGTAATCGTCGTAATCGGGCTGCGCGCCGGCAACCGCAGTCTCCGCCGCCGCCGCGGCATCCTGCGACAGCGGCTGCACGATCGCGCCGCGCTCGAAGACGATGGCCGTGTCCTGTGCCTGCGCCGCCGCTCCCGCCGCGCCCAGCGCCGCCGCCAGTGCGCATGCCGAAATCCGTGCTGCCCTCATCATGCTCTCCCCCGTTTAGCAAGGCGCCTGCCTAGCCGCCTGCGCCGGCCCGCGAAGGGCTTGCCGCCCGGCTTGCGCCCTTCGGCCCCCTTACGCGGCTTCGGCTTGCCACCGGGCTTGCCCGCAGGGCGAGGGCGCACCTTGCCGCCCCCGTTGTCGTCGCCGCCGAACTTGCGCCGGTTCTGCCGCGCCTCGACGCGCGGGCCCTCGGGCGCTTCCTCGATCACGATGGCGTCCTGCTCGTCCTCGGGCGAGGCCGTGCGCTGCACCGCATCGGCGAACTTGCCCGCCACCGCACGCGGCACCTGGAACCAGCTTTCGTGCTGTCCGATCCGGATCGCGCCGATCTCGTTGCGCGTGATGTGCCCGCGGCGACAGATCAGCGGCAGCAGCCAGCGCGGCTCGGCATTCTGCCGCCGGCCGATCCCCATGCGAAACCACACCACGTCCTCGAAGCCCGGCCGGTGCCGTTCGGCCTTGGCCTTCTCGCGCGCCTCGGGCGTGTTGGCGAGCAGCTCCTCGGGCTCGGGCAGCTCCGCCCGATGCGCATGGACCAGCGCCGCGGCGATGTCTTCGGGCGACAGGCGCTGCATCAGCTCGGCCGCCAGCTCCCGGTCGTCGTCCTCGTATTCGCGCGGCGCGGTCATTGCCTCGATCAGCCGCGCCCGGTCGCGCTTGCGGATCGCCTTGGGCGAGGGCGCATCGATCCACTCCGCCTCGATCTTCGCCCCGCGCAGCATGCCCTCGACGCGCTTGCGCCGGTTGAACGGCACCACGATCGCCGCAATGCCCTTCTTGCCCGCGCGCCCCGTCCGGCCCGACCGGTGCTGCAGCGTCTCCGCATCGCGCGGGATCTCGACATGGATCACCAGGCTCAGCGTCGGCAGGTCGATCCCGCGCGCCGCCACGTCGGTGGCCACGCACACCCGCGCGCGCCGGTCGCGCAGCGTCTGCAGCGCCTGGTTGCGCTCGCTCTGCGAATGTTCGCCCGACAGCGCCACCACGCCGAACCCGCGGTTCTGCAGCGTCGTGTGCAGCCGCCGCACGCTCTCGCGCGTGGCGCAGAAACAGATCGCCGTCTCCGCCTCGTGAAACCGCAGCAGGTTCACCACCGCATTCTCGATTTCCGAAGGGCTCACCGCGATCGCCTGATAGGCGATGTCGCCATGGCCGCGCGTTTCGCCGACCAGGCTCAGCCGCAGCGCGTCGCGCTGGTACCGTTCGGCCAGCCGCTCGATCGGGCGCGGCATGGTGGCGGAAAACATCAGCGTGCGCCGCCGCTCGGGCGTCGCGTCGAGGATTTCCTCCAAATCCTCGCGGAATCCCATGTCGAGCATTTCGTCCGCTTCGTCGAGCACCACGCCGATCAGGCCCGACAGGTCCAGCGCCCCGCGCTCCAGATGGTCGCGCAGCCGCCCCGGCGTGCCGACCACGATTGCCGGCCCGCCGCGCAGCGCGCGCCGTTCCTTGCTCGCATCCATCCCGCCCACGCAGGTCGCGATGCGCAGGCCCGCCCCGGCATAGAGCCAGCCCAGCTCGCGGCTCACCTGCAGCGCCAGTTCGCGCGTCGGCGCGATCACCAGCGCCAGCGGCTTTTCGGCCAGCGGCGTGCCGCCCAGTTCGGCCAGCAGCTCGTCGGCCAGCGCCAGTCCGAAGGCGACCGTCTTGCCGCTCCGGCCAGCGCTTCGCCGATCACCGGCGGGAGGGTTTCGAAGGACATGATGCTCGTTTTCTCGGGTGCGCGGCGGTGCAGGGGGCACGGCGCAGGCGCATGTGGCGCGCGCCTATAGCGCAAGCCGCGCGGTTTGGCTTGCGGTTTTTTGTGGCGGGGGAGGGGGGTCAGTCGCCGAGGTCGAGCGGCAGCTCGATCTCTCGCATGATCCGGTCCGTCTCGATCAGGATTTTGACGATCTTCTGGTAATGACCGACATCGTTGAAATCGAGCGCGCGGCCCTTGCGATCCTTCAGCCATTTCTGCGCGGGCTGGTATCCGCCGATGTAAAACTCCCAAGCCACTTGCGGCACGCCGTCGAAATACTGGTGCTTGTTGATATAGACCCGGCCTGCGGGGATAGCGCCATCGTCGCCCACCCCGCTGCGACTACCCTCGCCTTCGGCTCGCGAAGTCTCGCTCCCCTCCCGCACGCGGGAGGGGCTGGATTTCGCTTCTTCACCCCCCTCCTGCTTGCGGGAGGGGTCGGGGGTGGGCACGAATTTCGGATGCGCGGGCGCGACGTCATTGTTCGTCTCCTCCGGCTCCGCACCGTCTTCGGTAAGGAAAGGATAGCGCGCCTCCCCGATCGCGGCATCCTCCATCAGGTGGAGCCGCCGCAGTGCCTCGCCCTTTTCGCTGACGTGTTTGAACACCTCCGGGCTGGCCGGATAGGGAATGCGCGGGAAGTCGATCTTGAGGAATTCGGCAAACGTTTCGCGATAGTCCGGGCTGTGCAGCACGCCATAGATATAATCGAACACCTTGACCTCGCTCGGCCGCGCATCGCCGGTTGGCGCGCGGAAATCGTCCTCGGGTCCGGCCCTGTCCGCAGGGTCGATCCCGGCGGCCTTGCAGATTTTGGCGTAGAGTTTGGGGTCGAAGTTTAAGGTGCGCTCGGTCGGGGCAAGGGCGTCGGCTTGGTCGGCGGCGTCATTGGGATAAGAATAAAGAGCGAAGAAATAACTTTGATCGTACCTCGATCCAGTTTTATTCGAAATGAGGAAAGACGAAACCAATGGTGAGAACTCGTCAGCCGTCATTCTCGGTGATAAAAGCGCTAGGTTATCTTCTTTTGGGAACGAGCCCATTGTCTCAAAGCGTGGCCAATCGACCATATTTTCATGATATAAAATCTGGCGGTTGTCGAACGGTCTGTATTGGATTGGGCAATAATATTCATCGAGAGGTGCGTTACGCAAGGCATTCCTGGCTTCCGGTAATTTCCAGCTTCTGCTGTCGCCAGCAGGATACTTTCCGCTGGAACGGGAGCCGAAGAATTCTCTGCGTATTTCATCGTCGGATTTTGCGGATGAGAGAAACTCGCCAACTTTTGCTTTGAGATTAGCGCGAGTGAAATCGATGGCGAGATCATCCCTAGCAGTGATAATTCCTGTCGCTTGGACAAGAAAGCAGCTTGATAAACAAAAACCTTCCGAAAAAGCGTCTAGGGTCTTCTGATTGATGTCGTAGAACATCGAGTAGGGCTTACTTGGATTAAGATTTCGGGGGGCCGCATCCTTCAAGCCATACGAACCCAATGCGGCAGATTTGGAATTGCGACCTCCCCACATTTCCCCATGAAAGACTTGCGCTAATCCATCGCCTTTATGCCCTTTTCGGACCGCAATGATTAGTGCCGGTGACGTGACCCCCTGATTTTCCTCCAAGTTGGATTAGAGTCTGGCCTTGAAGGAAGGACAGACGATGAAGCGTACGAGGTTTTCAGAAGAGCAGA
>QFNA01000050.1 GCA_003248395.1 Citromicrobium sp. | reverse complement strand
GGGGGCGGTTTGCGGTTCGAAGGAATGGATCGACGATGTGCTCTTGCCGTTTCAACGCAATACGGGGCCGAACCTGTCGCCCTTCAACGCCTGGGTGGTGCACAAGGGATTGGAAACGCTCGATCTTCGGGCGCACCGTCAGAGCGAGAATGCCGTCGAGCTCGGACGATTGATCGAGGCGCGCGTTTCGCGCATGCTTCATCCCGGCCTGCCGAGCCATCCGCAACACGAGCTTGCCTGCAGGCAGATGAAGGCGACGGGGCCGATCTTCGCATTCGATGTCGGCGACCGGGCGACCGCATTCAAACTGCTAGACGCGCTTCAGTTGATCGATTTGTCGAACAATATCGGCGATGCGCGCTCCCTCATGTGCCATCCCGCGAGCACGACCCATGCCGGCATGACGCAGGAGGATCGTGACGCGATGGGTGTCACCGAAGGAATGCTGCGCATCAACGTGGGGCTGGAAGATGTCGAGGACCTGGGCGAAGACCTCGACCAGGCGCTTTCGGCAGCCGGTCTTTAGGCCAGCGTCGCGCCGACGAGAAACGCCGCCGACAGGCTGAGCAGCACGGACATGCGTGCTTCTCCATGCCCGCTGCAATCCTTGCGCAAGCGACGGAAGAAATGTTGGAGCATAGTGTTGCCTCCCCCTGGCACATCGCAGGCAATGGTGGCCGAACTTGCGTCAATGGCGGGTGTCGGAACGTGGTAAACGCAAATTGACGTGGCGGAAAAGTGGGGATGCCGGACCGCCGCCCCTTGTCCGCCGTTCGCCGGTGCTTACCTTGTGCAAGGTGTTAAAAGAGCTTTTTCAGCACGCCGCAATGACCGACGGTATTACCGTCCGGGTCGCCGTGAATTTCCTTCCCGAACAGTCGCAGCCCGAGGCTGGCAAGTGGTTTTGGGTCTACCACATCAGGATCGAAAACGGATCGCACGAGACGGTTCAGCTGATGACACGTCACTGGCGGATCACGGATGGTCGGGGCCTGGTGGCGCATGTCGATGGCGACGGCGTGGTGGGCGAGCAACCGGTCCTGCAGCCGGGCGAGAGCCATGACTATGTCTCGGGCTGTCCGCTCGACACCAGCGGGAAAGCAGCGGTGCGGCGTTCGAAGTCCGCATTCCCTATTTCCCGCTGGCGGCCCCTGCCGTGGCGAATTGACGGGTTACGCTATTCTTCTTCTTCCTCGTCGCTGAACTCGTCGTCGAAATCGAAGTCGCCGGTCTTTATCTTCGGCCTGCGTTCGATCCACTCTGCCAGGAATTCGAGATCCCTCGTCAATGGCCAAGTCGCCAGGGCGGACCGGCTGTCGTCGAGATAGAGGACCAGTGACTTCTTTTTGACCCTCAGCCGACTCATGCCAAGCGCTGCCCGAGATCCGGCCCCCAATCGCCGGGCGAGACGAAATCCCAGACCCCAGGTCAGGGCTTCACGCAGATCCTTGGTATCGGCAAGTTGCGTGACACGATCGGGGAGGGAGGTTCGCCCGAGGCTGCCGAACATGGCAGCGCAAATCATCGCGCGGTCGCGCGGAGTGCAATCGATCCAGCGCTTGTCCAGAGCCCATTCCACGGCATGGTCGACCCTCAGATTGGGTTCGACGCGTTGCAAGGCGGCAGCAAGCTGTGCGGACGCCAGTCGCAGCCGTTCGTTGCGCTTGCCCGCGCCATTTGCAAGTTCGACCGTCCAGCCGGCAACGCGGGCGGCATCGGTGACCGCCGCGTCGCGCGCCTCTCCGTAAACATGCACGGCTGCAAGCAGCGGGTCTTGCGCACGCAAGAGCGGCGAAAGCCCCGTAAACAGCAGGCCTTCGCGGATGCCCCAACTCGAAAAGACGAGATATTTGGGCTTCAACTGATCGAGCAGCACACGCAGGAGGCTGGCTGCATCGGAGAGGAAGCCTGCCCGCATCGGTGAGACGCCCGGGACCAGCTCCAGATTCTCTGGCGTCTCCTCGATGACCTTGTCGGCAATGCGCCGGGCTTCTTCTACCGAGAGCACGAAAGCGTGCGGATCGGTGAGCGGATAGCCCGTTTCCTGCATCGCATAATGCGCGAACGCACGCCACGTCCCGCCGATCATGTAGAGCGGGCCCTCATGGCTGGCGATCCACCCGGCATCTGCCAGCGCCTTTGTTACTGTGTCGTCGAGCGACTCATCCCCGGCACAGAGCGCCGAAAGACGTAGTGTCCCGAAGGGCAGGCTCAAGGCGTCGCGCGCCTGACCGTCGCCAATCGAAACGAGTTCGAGGCTGCCTCCGCCGAGATCGGCAACCATCCCCCGCGCCCCGGGAAAGGCTCCGATCGCCCCGAAGGCCGATATGCGCGCCTCTTCTTCCCCCGAAAGCAGCCTTGGTTCCAGACCGAGTTCGGCAACGCGGGCGAGAAATTCGTCACCATTCTGCGCATCGCGAGCGGCGGCAGTCGCCACCGTCTGGACGTTTTCGATCCGGCGATCGCTGACCAGAAGGGCATATCGCGCCAGTGCGGCGAGAGCTTCTTCCATCGCTTCGGGGGGAATGCGACCGGTGGTAGACAGGTCACGGCCGAGGCGCGCTGCAACCTTTTCGTTCCAGACGATTTCCGGTGCGCGCGCCGTCCCTTCGTAAATGACGAGGCGAATGGTGTTCGAACCGATGTCGATCACGGCCCTGGGCGGATGGATCAGACGTCGCTGGTAACGCGCATTTTGCTGCCACGGTGAATTCACGTCTCGTCTCCGGGAAGCGTCAGGCGAGGGACCTCGTGTTTCTGCAGGGCCGAACCGCGACCGGACAGCGAGGGATTGGACATGAAATATTCGTGGCAGTTAAAACCGCCATCCTCGCGGTGCATCCTGCGGTATTGCCCGTCGGGATCGAGCCGCCAGCTTTGCTGGGTGTCGAGGATGTTGGCGAGCATCACCTGACCAAGCGTCTGGTCGTGAACCGTCTTGTTGGTGACCGGGACCAGAACCTCGACGCGCCGATCCAGATTGCGGCTCATCGCATCGGCGCTGGTTATGAAGACCTTGGCCTGCCTGCTCGGCAACGCTTTGCCGTTCGCGAAGCACCACAACCGGCCGTGTTCGAGAAACCGTCCGATGATCGATTTCACGCTGATGTTTTCGCTGAGACCCGGAATGCCTGCGCGCAGCGAACAGATGCCGCGCACCACCATGCGGATTTCGACGCCGGCCTGGCTCGCCTCGTACAATTTGTCGATCATCGCGCGATTGGTGATCGAGTTCAGCTTGATCCAGATGCCCGATGGCTTGCCCGCTTTGGCATTCGCGATCTCGGCGTCGATCAGCTCGTACAGCGCCTCGCGCAGGTCGAGTGGCGACAGGGCGATCGCTTCGAGGTCGTCGGGCTCGATATAGCCCGTGATGAAATTGAACACCTTGGCCGCATCGCGCCCCAGCGACTGGTCTGCGGTGAAATAGCTCAGATCGGTGTAGATCTTGGCGTTGATCGGGTGGTAATTGCCGGTCCCGAAATGGCAGTATGTGGTGTAGCCGTCCTCTTCGCGGCGCACGACGAGGCTGACCTTGGCGTGGGTCTTCCACTCGGTGAAACCATAGATGACCTGCACGCCCGCGCGTTCCAGCTCGTTCGCCCAGCGAAGGTTGCGCTCCTCGTCGAACCGGGCCTTGAGCTCGACGACGGCGGTCACCGCCTTGCCGTTCTGCGCGGCCTCGACCAGCGCCGCGATCACCGGCGACTGGTCGCCCGCGCGATACAGCGTCTGCTTGATCGAAACGACATTCGGATCGATCGCCGCCTGATGCAGGAAATCGACCACCACCTCGAAACTTTCGTAGGGGTGATGGATCACCATGTCCTTCTCGCGAATGGCGGAGAAGCAGTCGCCATCATGCGCAAGGACGCGTTCCGGATACCGCGGTGAAAATGGCGTGAATTTCAGGTCGGGTCGCGGCTCGTCGCAAATGGCGTCGAGATCGCGCACGCCGAGCATCCCGCCCGATTTGACGATCATGGCGCTGTCGACGTCGAACTGCTCGCGCAGCAGCATTTCCGCAACCGGATCGCATTCATCGTCGAGCTCGAGGAGGACAGCGCGTCCGCGGCGCCTTCGCTGGATCGCGGTGCGGAAATACCGCACGAGATCCTCGGCCTCTTCCTCGACCTCGATATCGCTGTCGCGCAAGACGCGGAACACACCGTCTCCGAGGATTTTGAACCCGGGAAACAGCTGTTCGGCAAAACATGTCACGAGCTGTTCGATCGCGACATAGATGGCCTGATCTCCCGGCACGCGCACGAAGCGCGGGGCACCGCTCGGGATGAGCACCATTTCGATGAGTTCGGTTTTGCGCTTGCCGCGCTTGAGACGAAACAGCAGCCCCATTCCGCCATTCGCCACGAAGGGGAAGGGATGGGAAGGATCGATCGCCTGCGGGGTGATCAGCGGCAGGATGTCGGTCGTGAAATAGGCCTCGAGCCAGTTCTGTTGCTCATCGTCCAGATCGCCGATTTGCGCGATATCTATGCCCTGTTCGGCGAGAAGTCCGCGCAGCTTGTCGAGGCTGTCCTGCTGGCGATCCTCGAGTTCGAGCACCTGCTCGCGAATGGCTTCGAGCTGCTGGCGCGGACTGCGTCCATCGATGCCCGTCGTTTCGATGCCGCGCTGGACCTGCCCCTCGAGCCCGGCAATACGCACCATGGTAAACTCGTCGAGATTGCTTCCGGAAATCGACAGGAAACGCAGCCGCTCGAGCAAGGGATAGCGGTCGTTCTCGCTTTCGGCGAGGACGCGTCGGTTGAAACTGAGCCAGCTCAGCTCGGGGGAGGGTGTCGGTATCCATCACGATGCGCGGTTTCACCATGCGCCCTGTCTGGCGCAGGTTGCAGTTGTGTGACAATCGAAAACGACGATCACATCCTGGCGTAGAGTTCGGCGAGGCGATGCCACAGTTCCGCGCTGGCGGCTGCGATCAGGCCGTTGGTCCACCATTCGGACACCCGATACGGTCTGCCATCGGGCCGCGCTGCCATTCCTCCCGCTTCTTCCAGCCACAAGACGCCCGCGGCGTGATCCCATACAAGCGTGCGTTCGAAGATCGAGACATCGTTCTCGCCCAGCGCTAGCCGGGGATATTGCTCGGCAGCGCAAAAGGGGATGTCGACCAGTCGATATTGCGGAGCGACATGATTGCGGATTGCCTCGCGGCGGGCCTCATCCATAAAGACGAGCGAGATGGCCGCGACCGGTGGCGCTTCGCCACTCGGCCTGGCCAAGGCGCGTTCGCCGTCGATAAGCGCGCCTTTCCCGCGATGCGCAGAACAGAACCGCCCGGTAAGGCAATCGTAGATCCAGCCGGACTGCGCCACACCGTTTTCGGCGCGAGCGACGAGGATGCCGAAAGGCCCTTTGCCGGCCGCGAAATTGCGCGTTCCGTCGAGCGGGTCGACGATCCAGCACGCCTTGTTCAGGGCCTCGAGGGAGGATGGGGCGGCGTGCGCTGCCTCTTCGCCGACAAAGGCAAGCGATCCATCGATCCGGGCGAGGCCGTCGCGCAATTTCGCCTCCGCCTCCCGATCGGCAATCGTAACCGGATCGTCGGCACCTTTCTGGTCTATCTCGCTGGCTGACAGATTACGGTAGCGCGGCAGGATGACATCTCGCGCCACGCCTTCCATCAAGCCGTGTATCGCCCGGTCGAGTTCGCTATCGTGCAATTTTCGCTCCTTCCGGCGTAAAGAACAGCCTTGACCGGCGTGCTCCTCGAATGGTCAATTCCGCACATTGCCAGCGGTCGCACACTGGGTCGTTCACCTGATCGGGGGAAGACTCATGCCTTCATCGAATATATTCAAGCTGTTGGTCGTCGGAACTGCAATTTTCTCAGCATCGACGTGGTCGAGCGGTGCGGTTGCGCAATCCGATTCGCGCCAATGCTATGTTGACCAGGTTGCCGTGTTTTCGAACCGCATCCATCTCAAATGCAATCCTGACAAGCAGAAGGCCTATACCTCGGATATCCTCTATTACGCGATGGCGATATCGGAAGATGCCAAGCTGATCGACAATGTCATTGCGCTTGCGATCGGTGCGAAGCAGACCAACAAGCCGCTGGTGATATGGTTTGCTCCGAACGACTATCGTTCGGTGCCCGGTTGCCAGGGCAACAATTGTCGGCGGCTGTCTGCCGTCGCTCTCGAATGATCGGTCGAACCGTCAGCTCCGATAGTCGGCGTTGATATCGATATATCCGTGCGTGAGGTCGCAGGTCCACACCGTGGCCTTTCCCTCGCCGATGCCGATATCGACGGCGATTGTGATGTCCCGGCCCTGCAGGTGGCGAGTGACCGGCGTTTCGTCGTAATCGGGGATCGGCTGGCCGTCGCGCGCTGCCCATGTGCCGCCGAATCCGATCGAAAGCCTGTCCCGGTCCGCCGGTTCGCCCGCCTTGCCGACTGCCATGACCACGCGTCCCCAGTTTGCATCGCCGCCTGCTATCGCGGTCTTGACCAGCGGCGAATTGGCGATGGCGAGCCCGATCCGCCGCGCGCTCGGATCGTCTTCGGCGCCCGTCACGGCAATTTCGATGAATTTCTGCGCGCCTTCGCCATCGCGCACGACGAGGTGGGCGAGTTCGCGGCAAATTTGCAGCAGGGCGGCGTAGAATGCGTCAGCCCCCGCATCGTCCCAATCGGACAGCGCGGGGTTGCCGGCCTTGCCCGTCGCGAAGGCGAGGACGGTATCGCTGGTCGACGTATCGCCGTCGACGGTTATGCAGGAAAAACTCGCCTCATTGGCCTTGTCCAGCATCTCTTGCAGAAACATTGCGTCGATGGCGGCATCGGTGAAGACGTAACCGAGCATCGTCGCCATGTCAGGCGCGATCATGCCGCTGCCCTTGATGATACCGGCAAGTTCGACACGCGTGTCGCCGATCATTGCAGCGGCTGCCGCCCCCTTTTCGAACGTATCTGTCGTGCCGATCGCGCGCGCGGCCTCTTCCCACGAACACGGCTCTGCCGAAAGCGCCGCCGCCACGCCTTCACGCGCCTTGTCCTTCGGCAGGGGGACACCGATGACACCGGTCGAGGAGACGAAAATCTCGTTGGGCTGGCACGACAGCGCTTCGGCACACTGCGCCATGATCTGCTCGACCGCCTCGCGCCCGCGAATCCCGGTGAATGCGTTGGAATTGCCGGCATTGACGATCAGCGCGCGGGCCTGCCCCAGCTTTACCTGTTCGCGACCCAGCTCGACCTCAGTCGATGCGCAGGCGCTCTTCGTAAAGACGCCCGCTACGCTCGTGCCGGGGGCGAGCTCCGCGAAGGTCAGGTCCGCTCTGTCCCAATGCTTGTACCGAGCGCGGGCGACACGCAAAGTGACACCGGCGATGGCAGGCAGGTCCGGAAAGTCCCTGGCGAGCGGAGATCTGGCAAGTTCCATGGCTGGTCGCTTAATACCGGCGGTCATGCTCGGCAATCGGGCGTGTGAAAGCGCTTGGCAAAACGCGCGAAATTTCAGCCCGGTGCTGAACCGCCGCCCAACAGTCCACGACGAACGGTAGTTGGTGGTGGACGAAGCGAAGCGGAACCACTATCTGCAATCCTGCATGCTCCACAGAATGCTCGCCCTCCTTGCGCTTTTGACCGGCCTCGCCGCGATCGGCGCACCTGCGCAGGCGGCAGTCGGACAATCCTTCGGTTTCGGTGTAGAGCGGACGTCTTCGGACGACAGCGACATTCGCGACCCGCAGGCCGCCTGTGTCGAGAAACAGCGCAAGCAGAAAGAGCGGGGCGAAAAGATCACGCCATGCCGCACGCTGGCGCCTGTTGTGATCTACGTCCCGACCGTGATGTTCGGGCCCGATCGCGCTTTCGAATAGCGCCGGTCACTTCAATTCACGTCTCTCCACACGCGCGACAATCTCGCGTGTGTTTGTCCATCTACCCTGAAAATTCGAGGCCCGCGCCTGACCATGTTCGATGCAATCATGAAATCCGTCTTCGGCTCGTCAAACGACCGTTATGTCAAGTCGATCGGCAAGATCGTCGATCAGATCAACGCCCTGGAGCCGCAGCTGCAGCAACTGAGCGATGACGAGCTTCGCGCGCAGACGACCAAGTTCCGCCAGCAACTGTCCGATGGCAAGACGCTGGACGACATCCTGCCCGAAGCTTTCGCCACCGTCAGGGAAGCGTCCGTCCGCGTTCTGGGCATGCGGCACTTCGACGTCCAGATGATCGGCGGCATCGTCCTGCATCGCGGCGAGATTGCCGAAATGCGTACCGGTGAGGGCAAGACGCTTGTCGCGACCCTGGCGACCTATCTCAACGCCATCGAAGGCAAGGGCGTGCACGTCGTCACCGTGAACGACTATCTCGCCCGCCGCGACGCCGAATGGATGGGGCGTTTGCACCAGTTCCTCGGGCTGACGATCGGCGTGATCGTGCCGAACCTCAACGAATACGAACGCCGCGATGCCTATGGGTCGGACATCACCTACGGCACGAACAACGAATTCGGTTTCGACTATCTGCGCGACAACATGAAGCATTCGCGTGGCGACATGGTGCAGCGCCCCTTCAACTTTGCCGTGATCGATGAGGTCGATTCGATCCTCATCGACGAGGCGCGGACGCCGCTGATCATTTCCGGGCCGACCGAAGACCGGTCCGAACTGTATGTCTCGATCGATGCCATCGTCAAAGACATCGATCCCGAATGGTATGATGCGGACGAGAAAACGAAGAACATCACCTGGACCGAGGAAGGGACCGACGCGATCGAGCTGCGCCTGCGCGAAGCGGGATTGCTCGAAACCGAAAATCTCTACGATGTCGAGAACACGCAGGTCGTTCACCATCTCGACCAGGCGCTCAAGGCGAACATCATGTTCAAGCGCGATACCGACTATATCGTCAAGGACGACAAGGTCGTCATCATCGACGAATTTACCGGGCGAATGATGGATGGCCGCCGCTGGTCGAATGGCCTGCACCAGGCGGTCGAGGCCAAGGAAGGCGTGAAGATCGAGCCCGAGAACCAGACACTCGCGTCGATCACCTTCCAGAACTATTTCCGCATGTATCCCAAACTGTCGGGCATGACCGGTACCGCCGCGACCGAAGCGTCGGAATTCTGGGATATCTACAAGATGAATGTCGTCGAGATCCCGACGAACGTGCCGGTCCAGCGGATCGACGAAGAGGACGAATTCTACAAGAACACGGTCGACAAGTTCAAGGCGATTGCCAAAGCGATCAAGGAAAAGAACGAAATCGGGCAGCCGGTTCTGGTCGGCACCGTCTCGATCGAAAAGAGCGAACTGCTGTCCAAATTCCTCAACGACGAAGGCGTGGAGCACGAGGTGCTCAATGCGCGCCAGCACGAACGCGAAGCGCACATCGTGGCGCAGGCCGGCCGCATCGGAGCCGTCACGATCGCGACCAACATGGCCGGTCGCGGTACGGACATCCAGCTCGGCGGCAATGTCGATTTCCGCATCGACGACGAGCTTGCCGAGATGGAGGATGGTCCGGAAAAGGACGCGGCGAGAACGCGGATCAAGGACGAAGTCGCCGCTGAAAAGGCGCGCGTCCTCGAGGCGGGCGGTCTCTTCGTGCTCGGCACTGAACGGCACGAGAGCCGGCGCATCGACAACCAGTTGCGCGGACGTTCGGGCCGTCAGGGCGACCCCGGCCTCAGCCGATTCTATCTCTGCCTCGAAGACGATCTTCTGCGCATCTTCGGGCCGGACACATTGTTCGCGCGCATGATGAATTCGAACCTCGAGGATGGCGAGGCAATCGGTTCCAAATGGCTCTCCAAGGCCATCGAAACCGCCCAGAAAAAGGTCGAGGCGCGCAATTACGAGGTGCGCAAGCAGGTCGTCCAGTACGATGACGTGATGAACGACCAGCGCAAGGTGATCTACGAACAGCGCGCCGAAATCATGGACAGCGAGGCGGTCGACGATGTCGTGGTCGACATGCGGCATGACGCGATCAATGCCATGGTCGGCGAAAGCTGCCCTCCCGGGTCCTATCCCGAACAATGGGACATCCAGGGGCTCAAGACCCGCGTCGACGAGGTCTTCGGCATGACCTTCCCGATGGAAGACTGGCTTGAGGAAGAGCATATCGAGCCGGAGATCATCGAGGAACGCATCCGCGAGGAAGCCGACCGCCGCATGGACGAGAAGATCGGCAAGGCCGATGCCGGCATGTGGCGCCGGATCGAAAAGAGCCTGCTGCTGCAGGAACTCGATCACCAGTGGAAAGAGCATCTCTCGACGCTCGATGCCTTGCGCCAAGTCGTCTGGCTGCGCGCCCATGCGCAGAAACAGCCGATCAACGAATACAAGCAGGAAGCCTTTGCGCTTTTCGAACGCATGCTCGACAACCTGCGCGAAGATACGACGGCGAAATTGCTCAAGATCGAATTGGCAGAACCGGCTCCGATGCCGCAGATCGATCTGCCCGAGCTTCCCGATTTCCTGACCGGACACATCGATCCGTTGACCGGGCTCGACAATTCGGACGACAATGACGGTTCGGCCCAGCGCGCGGCGCTGTTCGGGGCACTGGCCGGCAGTGCGCAGGCCGCGGCCGGACCCGGCGGTGCCTTCGTCGACGATCCCTATGCCGAAATGGATGTCAGCCGTAACGCGCCGTGCCCCTGCGGTTCGGGCAACAAGTACAAGCACTGCCATGGTGCCATGTCCGCCCGCGCCTGATCGGGCGGACATGCGGTTTCGACAGTCGGCGGCGGGGTCATGACGGCACTGATCGCCGGCTTTTTCGTCACCGCACTCCTGTACGCCAGTGTCGGATTCGGCGGCGGGTCGACCTACAACGCGCTCCTGGCGCTGTCCGGTGTCGATTACCGCATCCTCCCCCTGCTGGCGTTGTCGTGCAATCTGGTCGTCGTGACGGGCAGCACGGTGCGGTTCTGGCGGGCAGGGGTGACGCCCTGGCGCGACGCCGCGCTGTTGACCGCCCTGGCCGCACCGGCGGCGTTTCTCGGCGGGCTGACCCCGATCGACGAGGCAGCCTTTCTGACGACGCTGGGCGGATGCCTCGTGCTGACCGCGCTGACCATGGCGCTGCCGATGGCCAGGCGCGACGAGGCACAGCCGTCCCGCCATGCCCGGCTCGTGCCGCTGCTGGCGGTCCCGCTCGGCTACCTGGCCGGACTGGTGGGGATAGGCGGCGGGATTTTTCTCGCGCCCATTCTCCACCTGACGCGGTGGAACACTGCGCGCGCAATCGCCGCTACCGCCAGCTTCTTCATCCTCGTCAATTCGTTGGCAGGCATGGCGGGCCAGATCGCCAAGGGGGGCGAGGGCCGTCTGGTCGCCGCGGTAGACCTCGGGCTGCCACTGATCATTGCGGTGGCTGTCGGCGGACAGATCGGGAGCCTGCTGGCCCTGAAATACTTTCCGCAAAAGTGGATCCGCTGGGGTACTGCCGCCCTGACCTTGTGGGTCGGAGCACGCCTTTTGTTCAGTTGAGCCCGCTCAAACCCGACTATTCTCACGCGCCAGTTCGGTTTTCAGATGATCGAAAACCGGCCCGTAGAGCGCCTGGTTAAACTTCACTCCGACTTCCCCCCTTTCGCGCCACTGCACCTGCGCCTCGAACGGCCCCACCTGCTGGATCCAGACGGTAACCTTGTCCCCGGGATTGAGCAGCCGCGAGGGGTCGAGGAAACGGCAGCCCTGCTCGGAAATGTCCGAAAACGAGACCTGCCCGCCCTGACCGCGTGCATTTCTGAAACGACCCTGCGCGACGATCTGTGCTCGCTCATGTGCGCGCTTGCCCATGTTCATGGTGCGACCCCGTACTGATTGATTTCCTTTGCTACCAAACGATTTGCCACAGGCAAGTTTCCGATGCCGTGTGTCACGTCTGAAAAGGGTGCAGGGAAGAGATTGATTTCGAAAGGAAATCCGGAGGATGTGAGGTCAATCGGCTCGGTTTTCGGGGGCAGGATCGCCATTTTCTTGCGTCACGGCGGACTGCCGCGCGCGCCTCAGGCGCAAACCCAGGAACAGGACGATCGGCCAGAACACGGTATGCGCGATGTCGCTGAATGTGTCGGGCTTGATCGTGTCATACGCCAGATAATCGGCGAATTCCTTCAGCAGGGCGGCCACGATCGCGCCGAGCACCGGCCAGGGGGTGGCCAGCGAGCGACCGGATATGACGCGCACGATCAGCATGATGGCCATGCCGCCATGGATATGCAGCACCGTGTCGGGCACGGTGCCATTGCTGGAAAACCAGCTTACCAGTTGCGCGTATCGCGTTGTGAGATCCATGGAATCCAAGTGTCAGCAATCGCTGCTTCGAGCTGGCGACGGCATGCAGTCGAATAATGGGGAAGGCAATGACCGATGCTGTACATGCCGGCCGACGCGCGAAATTCTTTTCCGCAAAGTCTGGAAAATGGCTCCCCGAGTTGGATTCGAACCAACGACCAAGTGATTAACAGTCACCTACTCTACCGCTGAGCTATCGGGGAGCAGCCTGATCGGCAGGGGTGCGCCTATATGGGCGGGCGGATTTTTTGGCAAGCGGCGAAATCGAAAATTTTCCCTCACGCCGCGCATCCGGCCTCTGTGCTCAAAACACGAACTGTTCGGACACGATGCGTTCGTCGAGCGCGTGGCCCGGATCGAACAGCAGCGTCAGGGCCCTCTCGCGCGTAATCTCGAGCCTGACTTCGGCGACATCGCGAATTTCCCGCTGGTCTGCGACCGCCGCAACCGGCCGTTTGTCGGCTTCCAGCACGCGAAAGGTCACGCGGCTGCGATCTGGCAGGATCGCCCCTTTCCAGCGCCGCGGCCTGAAGGCGGAGATCGGCGTCAGGGCCAGCAATTGCGAATCCAGCGGCAGGATCGGACCATCGGCAGAAAGGTTGTAAGCGGTCGATCCCGCTGGCGTCGACAGCAGCACCCCGTCGCACACCAGTTCCTTGATCCGCACCTTGTCGTCGACCGCGACCTCGATTTTCGCCGTCTGCCGCGTCTCGCGAAGCAGCGAGACTTCGTTGATGGCGCAGAAACTCTGCACATCGCCCGACTGCGAGACGGCCTCCATGGATAGCGGCGCGATGGTGACGGACTTCGCCCTGTCAATGCGCGCCAGCAGTTTGTCCGGCTGGCGATTGCGGTTCATCAGGAACCCCACCGTGCCCAGATTGACGCCATAGGCAGGCACAACCCGCCCCACGTCGAGCATGGCATGCAGGGTCTGCAGCATGAACCCGTCGCCCCCGACCACGACGACCGCATCCGCATCCTCGGGCGCGACCCAATCGGCCAGCGGTTCGAAGACGGTTTCGGCCGCCTCTTGCGCTCGATCGGAATCGGAAACCAGTAATGCCAGTCGCGTGAAGTCGGCCATCGCCCGTCCTGTTCAACCGCTGCGCAACCATGCTGCGCAGTGCGGTGCTGCTCCTATGTTTTACCGTCCCATTTGGCAACACGGCGCAATTTATGGCAAACGATGTCGTCACGGTCGGTAAACGGGAAAAATGGCAAGCATTCCAATGGACAAGAGTGAGTCGCGCGATCCGCTCACCGGCCTGTACGATCTGCAGGAAGCGCGGGAGACGATCACCGCCTGGAAACGCGACTGGCCGCGCGATGCGTCGGTCTGCCCGATCCACGCCATGCTCATTTCGCTGGGCCGGATCGACAACGTCAACGTCGCTTTCGGCGAAAGTGCCGGCGACGGCGCCCTGGTAGAGGCGGCGCAGCGCATTCGCCATTTCGCCGAGGACGAGCTGGAAAGCAGCGTATGGTTCGCAGCCCGGCTCAACGGCGGCAATTTCCTGCTCGCCATTCGCGAGGAATGCAGCAGGGAACGCTGGCAATGGCTGGGCGAGGCGCTGGCCGATGCGCTCGCAAGTCCGTTTGCCAATACCTCCGGGGGGGCGAGCGTAAGGATGTGGCCGCGCGTCGCGCTGATGCGCGTCAACGAAAACGACGACAGCGCCTCGGTGCTCGACCGGCTGTCCGAGGTCGTCACGCGGATGCGGCAGGAAAATGTCCGCCGGATCGACTGGTCCAGCCATACGCCCGAACAGACGATGCGCTCCAGCCACGAGCTGGAGGCCGACCTTCTCGCAGCGATCGACAATGACGAGATCGAGATCCGCTACCAGCCGCTGTTCTCGTTGCCCGCCAACCGTCTCGCCGGGGGGGAAGCGCTCGCACGCTGGCATCATCCGACGGTCGGTCGCATCGGCGCGAGCACCCTGTTCCAGATTGCCGAGCGCGCCGATCACGTCGCGCATCTTTCACGCCATATTGCCGAGCGTGCGATGGAGGGGGCCCGCGACTGGCCCAGCGATCTGAAACTTTCGCTCAACATCACCTCGGCGGATCTCTCGGTCGAAAACTTCGCCGTCGATTTCGCCCGCCTTGCGGAACGGATCGGTTTTCCCATGGGCCAGATCGCGCTCGAGATTACCGAGCAGGCGCTGGTGCCCGATCTCGAACGCGTCGCGCAGGTGCTCGACCAGTTGCGGATGATGGGTGCGCGCATTGCGCTCGACGATTTCGGCGCCGGCTTCTGCAATTTCAGCTATCTGAAGGTCCTCCCGCTCGATTGTATCAAGCTCGACCGCACGATGATCGACGGCGTTATCGACGACCCGCGCGATCAGGCAATCTTCCGGGCCATTACCGGCGTCGCCAAGGCGCTCGACCTGTGCGTGATCGTCGAGGGCATCGAGACCGAGGCGCAGCGCGATTTCTGCGCTGCCGAGCGGTGCGAGTTCTACCAGGGATTCCTCACCGCGCGCCCGCTTCTGGCAGACGATTTCCGCAAGCTGGCGGGCTAGGCGCGCTTGCGCGCTTTGCGCGCGATGCCCGACAGCCCCTTGGTCAGCTGGAACAGCCCGTTCAGCCGGCTTTCCGGCGAACTCCACGCGCGGCTGATCACCAGCTTCATGTCCGGGCGCAGCTTGGCCGTGCCCTGCAGCCGGTCGACATAGGCGATCAGGCCGGGGCCATCGGGGAAATCGTCATTGTGAAACGTCACCAGCGTGCCTTGCGCGCCGACGTCGATCTTGGCGATATTCGCCTCGATCGCCTGCAGCTTGATCTGGATCAGCTTGACCAGGTTCGCCGTCGCAGAGGGCAATTCGCCGAACCGGTCGATCATTTCGGCGGCCAGCGCCTCGATCTCGCCCTTGTTCTCCGCATCGTTGAGCCGGCGATATAGCGCCATCCGCACCGCCAGGTCGGGCACGTAATCGTCGGGGATCATGATCGGTGCATCGACCGTAATTTGCGGGCTGACCTTTTCGGCCTTCGCTTCCAGCCCCAATTCCCCGGCCTTTGCCGCCAGGATCGCATCCTCCAGCATCGACTGGTACAGTTCGAACCCGACTTCGCGGATATGGCCCGACTGCTCGTCGCCGAGAAGATTGCCTGCGCCGCGGATATCGAGATCGTGGCTCGCAAGCTGGAACCCCGCGCCCAGGCTGTCGAGATCGCCCAGCACCTTGAGCCGTTTCGCGGCCACTTCGGACAGCGCGACATCCTTCGCATAGGTCAGATAGGCATAGGCGCGCAGTTTCGACCGGCCGACGCGCCCGCGCAACTGGTATAGCTGCGCCAGCCCGAAGATGTCGGCGCGGTGGATGATGATCGTGTTCGCACTCGGCAGGTCGAGCCCGCTCTCGACGATCGTGGTCGCCAGCAGGACATCGTATTTCCGCTCGTAGAATGCGCTCATGCGCTCTTCGATTTCGCCGGCCCCCATCTGGCCGTGGGCAGAGACGAATTTCACCTCGGGCACATGCTTGTGCAGCCAGTCCGATATCTGCTCCATGTCGGAAATGCGCGGCACGACGATGAAACTTTGCCCGCCGCGATGGTGCTCGCGCAGCAGCGCCTCGCGCATCACCATGTCGTCCCACTCCATCACATAGGTTCGCACGGCGAGCCGGTCGACGGGCGGCGTCTGGATCGTCGACAGTTCGCGCAGGCCGGTCATCGCCATCTGCAACGTGCGCGGGATGGGCGTGGCCGTCAGGGTCAGCATGTGCACGTCGGCGCGAAGCTGCTTCAGCTTTTCCTTGTGCGTCACGCCGAACCGCTGTTCCTCATCGACGATGACCAGGCCCAGATTCTTGAATTTGGTCTGCGCCGACAGAATGGCATGCGTGCCGACGACGATGTCGATATCGCCCTTGGCCAGCCCTTCGCGCGTGTCCTTCATCTCTTTCGCCGGGACCAGCCGCGACAGGCGGCCAATCTTGAGGGGGAAACCGCCAAAGCGCTGGCTGAAATTCTCGAAATGCTGCCGCGCGAGCAGGGTGGTCGGGGCGACGATCGCCACCTGCTGCCCGCTCATCGCGGCGACGAAGGCCGCCCGCAGGGCGACTTCGGTCTTGCCGAAGCCGACATCGCCGCACACCAGCCGGTCCATCGGCTTGCCGCTCTCCAGATCGGCCAGCACGTCGCCGATCGCGCGGTCCTGATCGTCGGTCTCCTCGTACTGGAACCGGTCGAGAAACTGGTTGTACGGCCCCTGTTCGACTTCCAGCACCGGCGCCTTGCGCAGGGCGCGTGCCGCCGCGACCTTCATCAGTTCGCCCGCGATTTCGGTGATGCGCTCCTTCAGGCGCGCGCGACGCTTCTGCCAGGCTTGACGCAATCGTGCTGCGACTTGCCGACCTGAATGGGCGAAAGGCCGAGATATTTGCCGATGCCGTGTTCGGTATGGACGATCAGGTCGCCGACACTGAGTGCCTGCAATTCTGCCAGGAAGGCATCGGCATCCCGCCGCTTGCGCCGCGGGCGCACCAGCCTGTCACCCAGGATGCCCTGTTCGGTCAGCAGTTCCACTTCGTCGTTGGCAAAGCTGCTTTCCATCGGCAGCACCACGGCAGACGGCTTTCCGTCGCGCGACTGGCCCAGTGCCTCTTGCCACGAATCCGCGAACTGCACCGGCGTCCCCGCCTCTTCGAGGATCGAGGCGATGCGCGAACGGCTGCCTTGCGAATAGGCCGCGAGGATGGGCCGCTTGCCGTCTCGGGCGAGCGACCTGATATGGTCCGCCAGCGCAGGATAGACGTTTTCGCCGCGCGCCCGCTCGGGTGCAAAATCGCGCCCCGACCGAAAGCCGAAGTCGACCACGGTACTGCTCTCGGGCTCGTCGAAGGGTGTGACGCGGTGGGCGGATGCATCGGCGAGCGCCGCATTGAACTCGTCCATGCCGAGGTACAGCGCGTCGCTTTCCAGTGGCCGGTAATTCCCCTTGGCCTGCCCGCTCGTCGCCTTGCGCTGCGCGTAATAGTCGCCGATGTCCTTTACGCGCTCTTCTGCTGCGGCGAACGCGGCCTGGTCGATGACGACGAGGTCCTGCTCGTCGAGATGATCGAACAATGTGACAAGGCGGTCTTCGAACAACGGCAGCCAGTGCTCCATCCCGGCCAGTCGCCGACCTTCGCTGACGGCCTCGTAAAGCGGATCCTGCGTTGCATTGGCGCCGAACAATTCGCGATAGCGCGTGCGAAACCGCTTGATGCTGCCTTCATCGAGCAAGGCTTCGCTGGCCGGCAGCAGCAGGTGCGACTGCAGCGAACCCGTGCTCATCTGCGTGCCGGGATCGAAAGTCCGCAGACTCTCGAGTTCGTCGCCGAAGAAATCGAGCCGGAGCGCCATGTCCAGACCGCTGGGGAACACGTCCACCACCGATCCGCGGATGGCGTATTCGCCCTTGTCGATCACCGTGTCCGTGCGGCTGTAGCCTTGTCTCTGGAGAAGCTGCGACAGGCTGTCGCGCCCGATTTCGGTTCCCTGCGCGAATTCGCGGATGTTCTCGCGGATACGAAACGGGCTGAGCACTCGCTGCAAGACCGCATTGGCGGTGGTCACCAGAAGTTGAGAGCTTTTCTCGCCGATCTGGAGTTTGTGAAGCGCGGCCAGCCTTCGGGCACTGATGGTCAGGGCCGGGCTCGCCCTGTCGTAAGGCAGCGAATCCCATGCCGGGAATTCGATGATCTCCAGTTCCGGCGCGAAGAACGCCGCGGCATCGACCACGCCGCGCATGGCTGCATCGTCGGGCGCGATGAAGACGGCCCGTCCACTGGCTGCGCGCGCCAGGTCGGACATCACCAATGGCTGTGCACCCGGTGCAACGCGCGCCAGCGTCAACGGCGTCCGGGCGCTCAGAATGCGGGAAATATCGGCCATGGTCATCCTTGCAGTCCGGGGGCATGCGCTTCTCTGCGCGCACGCGAAAATCCCCTCGCCCGTTGGACAAGGGGGTGTCGAATGTCAGGCTGCGAAATAAGCGTTAACGAACAGCCGTCAACGAGGAATGTCGACGTAGTCGAGCTCCTGCATCGCCGCGATCAGATCGCCGTCGAACCGCGCCGGGGTCGGCTGCGTTTTCAACGCCCAGGCCATGACGTCCACATCGTCCTCTTCCAGCAGCGCTTCGAACCAGCCGAGTTCTTGCTCGCCCCAACCAGCCTGATAGCGATCGAAAAATCCGCCCAGCATGTAATCCGCCTCGCGTGTTCCCCGATGCCAGGCGCGGAACCGGGCACGCTGCTTGCGACCTTCGAATGTGAGCGCTTGTGGCATGGCGCGCGGGTAGGGCATTCGCCATTGGCACGCAAGCCGCTATAGCGAAGCCCGTATGCGCCCGGATGTTCTCAACCCGCTATTTGCAGAAACGGACTCGCTCGACGGGGTCGGCCCCAAGCTGAAGAAGCCGATCGACAGGCTCGGGCTGACGCGCGTCAAGGATATTGCCTATCATCTCCCCGAACGCTTCGTCAGTCGGCGGGCGGTCGAAAATCTGGACGAAGCCTCCGAAGGCGAGAACATCGTCCTGAAGCTCACCGTCGAGCAGCATCAGACTTCGCGAAACAGCCGCGCGCCCTTTCGTGTCCTGGCGCGCGACGGGATCGGGAATGTGATCGCGATCACCTATTTCGGACGCGCCTCCTATACGGCAAAAAAGCAGCTTCCCGTCGACGCAACGCGCTGGGTGGCGGGAAAACTGGAGCGCTATGGCGACATGCTCCAGATCGTCCATCCCGATCACGTGGTCGAAGAAGGTGGTGATGCGCTCCAGCAATTGTGCGAGCCGGTGTATCGCTTGTCCGAAGGCCTGACCCAGCCTCGCGTGGCAGGCTTGGTCAGGCAAGCGCTGGCGAATTTGCCGGATTTGCCCGAATGGATCGAGCCGTCCCAGTTCGAACAGTCCGACTGGCCGCAATGGCGCGATGCCCTGCATCTCGCGCACAAGGGCGAGAACAAGGCTGCACGCGACCGGCTGGCTTACGACGAACTGCTTGCCAACAGCCTCGCGCTGATGCTGGTGCGCGCCGACAATCGCAAGCGGAAGGGGCAGCCCTTGCGCGGCGACGGCAGCTATCGCGGGAAGCTGGATTTGCCCTTTCCCCTGACCGGCGCACAAAAACGTGCGATTGCAGAGATCGAAGCCGACATGGCGCAGGACACGCCGATGTTGCGCCTGCTGCAAGGCGATGTTGGTGCCGGAAAAACGGTGGTCGCGCTCGAAAGCATGCTGATCGCGGTCGAAGTCGCGGCGCAAAGCGCGCTCCTCGCGCCGACCGAAATCCTTGCCCGCCAGCACTACGACAGCCTGCGTCGCATGGCCGAACCGACCGGTGCCCGCGTCGCGCTGCTCACCGGACGCGACAAGGGAAAGGCGCGGGAAAGCACGCTTATGGGCCTGCTCGACGGGAGCATCGACATCGTCGTCGGCACCCATGCGATCTTCCAGGACAAGGTCGCCTATCGCAATCTCGCCATGGTCGTGATCGACGAACAACACCGTTTCGGCGTCGGCCAACGCTTGATGCTCGCCAGCAAGGGCCGCCGCGCGCCGCACGTCCTCGCGATGACCGCCACGCCGATCCCGCGCACGCTTACCCTGGCGCAATACGGCGAGCTCGACGTGAGCAAGCTCGACGAACTGCCGCCCGGCCGACAGGCGATCGACACGGTGGTGATGGGGCAGGACAAGGTCCCCGCGCTGGTCGAACGACTGGCCGTGCAATTCGCCGAAGGGCGGCAGGCTTTCTGGGTCTGCCCTATGGTGCGCGAGGTCGATGGCCCGGAGGAAATCGCGGCCGCCGAAGCGCGCTATGCGGCATTGAAGGAGCGGTTCGGCGACGACGTGGTCATGGTCCACGGCCAGCTTGCACCCGAGTTGAAGGATGCTGCGATGGAACGCTTCGCGCGCGGCGATGCGCGCCTGCTGGTGGCGACCACCGTGATAGAAGTCGGGGTGGACGTACCCAACGCCACGCTAATGGTCATCGAGCAGGCCGAGCGCTTTGGCCTCGCCCAACTCCACCAGCTACGCGGCCGCGTGGGGCGGGGAAGCGAGAAGAGCTTCTGCGTGCTGCTACACGGCGAGGCGCTTTCCGAGACAGCGCAAAAGCGGCTCGCACTTATGCGCGAGAGCCAGGATGGATTCCTGCTCGCCGAGGAAGACCTCAAGCTGCGCGGCGGGGGCGAACTCCTCGGCACGCGCCAGTCGGGCGATACCCCGTTTACCGTTGCCAGCTTCGAACAGATCACCGAACTCCTGCCCAAGGCGCACGACGATGCCCGTCTGTTGATGGAGCGCGACGGCGGATTGGAGGGCAAGCGCGGCGAGGCCGCGCGCATTCTGCTCTATCTGTTCGAACGCGATTTCGGCGTGAAGACTCTGCGCGGCGGCTAACGCAATCGATCGAGCAGAGCCTCGGCGCCACGCGAAACATCGTCCCAGGTGTCGCGGAAATTGTCCTGACCTCCATACCACGGATCGGCCACTTCGCGCCCTTCATGCCCCGGTACGATGTCGAGCATCATGACCACCTCAGCCTTGCCGTCGCCCGGATCGACTCGCGCAATATCGGTCATGTTCGAACGGTCCATACCGACGATGTAGTCGAACTCGCGAAAGTCGCTGGCCGCCAGTTGTCGCCCGCGATAGCCGGAGATGTCGATGCCGTGGCGCTTGGCCTCGGCAATTGCACGTTCGTCCGGCGGCTCTCCCACGTGATAATCGGCCGTTCCCGCGCTATCGACCTCCACGTCGAGCCATGAACCTACCGCAGCTCGGCGAAAGGCAGCCTCCGCCAAGGGCGAGCGACAGATATTGCCTAGGCAGACGAACAAGACTCGGGGTTTGGACATGCTTGCGTGATAGCCAACGGGGTGCCGGCGTCAATTCGCCTAGGCTGCGAGGCGAACTCTGTTTCTGCCGTTATCTTTCGCTTCGTAAAGTGCGGCATCTGCGCGCGCCATCAGCGTGCCTACCGTGTCATCGGGACGCAATTCCGCGATGCCGATACTGGCGGTAAACGGGATGATGCAGTTTTCGTATCGGACTGGCTTTCCGGCGATCTGGGTTCGCAATCGTTCACACACGCCTTCTGCCTCCTTCAGGTCGGCGCGGGGCAGGATTACCGCGAATTCCTCGCCGCCTATTCTGCCCACCAGGTCACGCTTGCGTAGCGAAGACGTGGCGCGGCCCGCGACTTCCCGGAGCACATCATCACCAGCCGGGTGGCCGAACCGGTCGTTCACCTGTTTGAAGTGATCGATATCGAAGATCGCCAGGCACAATTTTCGTCCAGGATCGGCCTTTGCGCGAGAAATTGACCGGTCGAGAGCTTCCAGCAGACTGCGCCGGTTGGCTAGACCGGTCATTTCATCGGTCATGGCAACGCGCTGTAGCTCGCGCTTCGCCTGCGCTTCGGCATGAACCGCCCTGCGGACCGAGAGCGTCGCCGCGCCCGCAAGAATGAGCAGAGCCAATCCCACAAACGTCAGCAAGTACTGATAGTTTTCATTGCGAGTTGCCCTTGCCGCAGCGAGGCTCGTCTGGTTCGCCAAGAGCTCGCGCTCGGATCTCTCGAGCGAAGAGAGGCCCTCCAGGATCGAATCGATCGCCAGCCGACCATCGCCACGAGCCACGCTCGCCAAAGCGAGTTCCTGAAGACCATGACGCCGCTGCGTGATCATTCGGGACAGAACAAGATCGAGACGTCGGTAGGCGGCCTGTAAGTCGGCGACGCGGGCCGTTTGGGCCGGATTTCCGCTCGTTAGCTCGTCGAGTTCTTCGAGGCTCGCTATCGCCTCCCGTTGACCCTGATGAAAGGGCGCTAGGAAGTTCTCGTTACCTGTCAGCAGAAAGCCCCGCTCACCACGAACCATCTGGAGGCTGGCAGTTCTGAGCTGGTTCGTCTGGAAAAGTACCAGGAGCGTGCGGTCTTGCTGTCGCTCTGCGGCGCGGCGTTCGTGTTCGGAAGACCGCGCGCTCCAACTCGTTCCGGCCAGCATAATGGCGAGCAGTGCCACACAACCGATCAGGAAATAGCCCCGAGAACCCGGTTTCTTCGTCCGTCTTGCGACCTGTTTGATCAGCCACATGGCCAGTTGCGTCCCGCTGCTTCCGAGTTTATTATGCTCGGGCTGGTTAACGATCTGACAATGTAGAGGTTTCGTGCCGCGTCCGACCCGCTGAAATCAACTCGGCCGGACAGGACGAGAGCGTTTCTCGATATCACGCAATAGGCGATCGGAAACACGATCCAGGGCGGCAAGCTCGGCCAGACTGTCCAAATCAGCGCTATCCCTGCCGTAGACGAGTTGAAATGCGCGACTGACAGTCCAGCGATGCGTCATTCGCTCGACCGGTTGCAAAATGTCGCCCGCAGATACGATACCCGGCTCGATAACGCGATAAAACCAGCCACTTTTGGCTTCGGCCACCATGGCTTTGACAATTCCCTTGCATTGCAAGTGATGTTCGATCGTCGCGCATGGCTGGCGCGGTTGGCTCACTTCCAGAAGCGCCGTTCCCGCACGAAATCTGTCGCCTATCCGAACATCACCTTCCAGCAATCCGGTCGTTGAGAAGTTCTCGCCCAAGCTTCCTGGTCGTTCAAAATCATGCGGCAGGCCAAAGCGAGCAACCAGCCACCGCAAATGCTCGCATGGCAAGTGGTGAACCGCCATCGCCGGAAAGCCATGATGGCGCCGGTCAGCTTGCCGATCGCCCTCAATTCCATCCATGTTGACGGGTACTGGCCCTGCGAGCGGACCTTTGGCAATCGCACTTCGCTTGCCAGAAGCGAGCGGTCTGATTGATCCAGCGCACACAGCATCGAGGTTCACACGCACCTGGTGACTACTTTTTGCACGGTAAGGGCATACCAGTCGCGCTGCACGCCATCCGCTCCCTTCCCTCGATAGCGCTCGGTCGCCACGATTTTGAACCCGGCTTCGCGATAAACCAGTCCGATCCATTCGCTGTCCGGCAAATTGGTGAGACGGCCTAACGGATCGCGGCCTTCGCCCGAACCAAGCTTGTAGTTGGCGAAATGGAAGCCGTCCGGCTTAAGAGCGCGCAGTATCGCCGCCAGGACTGACGGCAGATCGGTTCGAGCAACGTGCAGCAGGCAGGCGTGCGCCCATACCGCATCGTATTTCGCAATCGCTTCCAGTTCGTCGAACCGCATCACCCGCGCCCCGATGCCGAAGCGTTCATTCGCCTTGCGCACCATCGCGGGTGTGCCATCGGACGCGTCGAGGTCAAAGCCGCGCTCCATGATGCGAGCAGAATCCCGCCCGGCTCCGCAGCCGAGTTCGAGAACACTGGCACTCGCATCAAGCCGATCCAGGAATGTGTCTAGATGGCGGCTTGGCGCCTGGCTATAACTTAGCGTGTATCGAGGCGCATTTGCCTCATAATATGCAATTGTCGCCGGATCGGCGCTCACGCGCTGGTGGCCGCCGCAGCTTCACGGTCGCGTTGGGCCCGGCTTTTCTTTTCGGCTGTCGTCTTCAACTGACCGCATGCGGCATCGATGTCGCGTCCGCGCGGGGTGCGAACCGGCGCTGAAATGCCGCCTTCGAATACGATGTTTGAAAAGCTTCGCACCCGCTCGGAAGTAGACGTCTCGTAAGCCGTGCCCGGCCAGGGGTTGAAGGGTATGAGATTGACCTTGGCTGGCAGTTTGTAATGCTTGAGCAGTCGAACCAACTCTCTTGCATGCTCATCGCTGTCGTTCTTGTCCTTGAGCATCACATATTCGAAGGTGATGCGGCGCGCATTGCTGGAACCAGGATAGGCCGCGCAGGCCTCGAGCAGGTCCTCGATGCCGTATTTTTTGTTCAAAGGAACGATCTCGTCGCGGATTTCCTTGGTGACGGCGTGCAGCGAGACTGCCAGGTTTACGCCGATCTCCTCGCCGCAGCGCTCCATCATCGGGACCACGCCGCT
Source organism: Citromicrobium sp. (assembly GCA_003248395.1). Lineage (GTDB taxonomy): Bacteria > Pseudomonadota > Alphaproteobacteria > Sphingomonadales > Sphingomonadaceae > Qipengyuania. The sequence continues at coordinate 2,849 of QFNA01000050.1, read as the reverse complement.
GGTCGACAACGTGATCCGTCGTTTGGAAAGCGCGAGGCCGTTGCCGTCCATGACCAATTGCAGGGCGTGCTTCACATTATCGAAATTGTAGAGCGGCTCCCCCATGCCCATCATCACGATGTTGGTCAGCAGCCGCCCGTCGGAGCTGTATTCACCACTGTCCTCGACAGTATCCAGGCCATCCATCCTCCCTTTCGGCCACTCACCGAGAGAGTCGCGGGCAAGCATGACTTGACCGACGATCTCGCCAGGCGTCAGGTTTCTGACCAGGCGCATCGTGCCGGTGTGGCAGAAACTGCAATTGAGCGTACAACCGACCTGGCTCGATACGCAGAGCGTTCCACGGTCAGCATCGGGGATGAAGACCATTTCGAAGTCATGACCGTCTGACGTTCGTAGCAACCATTTCCTGGTTCCGTCTGTCGAATGCTGAGCCTCGATGACGGAGGGTCGACCAATGACGAACCGCTCCGAAAGCCAAGGGCGCATGGCCTTGGAAATATCGGTCATCGAATCGAAATCGGTCACACCACGATGGTAAATCCAGTGAAAGACCTGCTTCGCGCGAAGTTTCGACTGTTTCGCATCGAGACCGGCTTCCTCGAAAAGCTCGATCAGGCGGGTTCTGTGCAATCCGGTCAGATCAACGCGCCCATCGTCGCGCGGCGTAATGTCGCGCGCGACGGGAACCGGATCGATCTTCCCGGGAATGCTCATTAGTGTCGAATTGGCCATGGGGCCAACGCATATAGAAACTCGACGACGCGTTGGAAAGATCGCGGAAGATGCATCATCGGATAGCGTTCCCGGACCCGACAGGGTAGGGCGGTTTGACAGTAGATGTTTTCGCTCCTGCACAATTCGCCGACGCTCACAGTCGCTTCGTCGTCCTTATTGTGGCGAAAATACAACGATTTCTTGTTGCGTTAGGTTAATGAAACCCGCTCGGATTTTCTCCGTTCTCTAGGTCCACGCGGTCGAAATTTGACTGCGGGATAATGGATAATGGAGTACTTGAAATGAAAACCACTGCAGCTCTTCTGGTCGCAGGCTCGATGTTTGCAGTTGCAACACCCGCCATGGCCCAGTCCGCCACGGACGGAACGTTTACCGGCCCCCGTGCCGAAGTGCTTCTCGGCTACGACGTTAGCCGTGCAGGCAGCACGATCGATGACGACACGAACGAAGACAACGATCAGTCGATCGATGGCTTCAACTATGGCGTCGGCGTCGGCTATGACTTCAACGCCGGTGGCGTCGTCTTGGGTGTCGAAGGCGAATGGACCGACTCGACCGCTGAAACCGAGGTCGACAATGGTGACTCCGAGAATTTCGGGCTCGGCAACGTCGAGACCGGACGTGATCTCTACGTCGGTGCACGCGTCGGTGTCCTCGCAGCCCCCGACATGCTCGTCTACGCCAAAGGCGGCTACACCAACGCGCGTTACAACCTGAACAGCTCGTATGATGGCGAGGAGTATAACTCCAAGCTGGACACCGATGGCTACCGCGTCGGTGCGGGTCTGGAATACGCTCTGGGAACGAACAGCTTTGCAAAGCTCGAGTATCGTTATTCGAACTACAGCGATGCTGAGGTGGATTTCGAGAACGATGTTCCGGACGTGGAAGTCGGTGAAATCGATACCGACCGTCATCAGGTCATGGCGGGCTTCGGTTACCGCTTCTAATCCTTGAGATTGGAACAAATGCTGGGCCGGAAACGAAAGTTTCCGGCCCTTTTTTATTGTGCGCAAGCCAGGGATACCGCATCGAGAGCGCTGGCAGCACCTTCGAGGTCGTAAGTTTCGGTGAAGCGTCGACCTCGCGTTGTTCGGGCAGTGATCGTCATTTTCCGGGAAGTACGCATGGAAGCGATGATCGCAGCGTCGGCCGCGGCATCCTTGGGCCACGCGTTATTTCCTCGCGAGAGGAGCGAGAAGGACTTCCCTCCCACTGTTACTGTAACCGACGTCGAGCGCAGGGGTGTGCGCGATAGCCGGAAGTAGATTTGAGAGCGGATCTTGCGTGCGGGCCAGTTGGTGATCGACACGTAGGGTTTGTCTGTGCCGCCGCGGGATACTGTTTCGGGTGTTGCGATGGCGTAGCAGGACTTGGGAGACGGAGTGCGGAAGACACCCCACTGCGAATAGATGCCGAGGTTTTCGCGTGCGGAGAGGTTAGTTGATGAAACACATGCGGCGACGAGCAGGGCGAGGAGCGCGGCGGGTCGGGCTTTTTTGGCGGTTTTTCGCGCTTTTTGCTCAAAGGCCGTGGCCCGGTTTACATCACCGGGCAGGGTGACGGTTTTCCTGGTCTGGGGGAGGGGGGTGGCCGGAGCGGTCATGGGAACCGCTCCTTAGCCCAGGTCAGCGCAGGAAGTCACTCGCCAGCCGCGGACGGCCGAGCCGCGCACGATCGGGGTTGAGCTGTTCGTAAACGGCCGCATTCTCGATCACGCGCTGGACGTAGTTCTTCGTCTCGTAGATCGGAATTTTCTCGATCCATTCGACATAGCCGATCGCGCTGGTGCGCGGATCGCCATTGGCGCGCAGCCATTTGTTCACGTTACCCGGACCGGCGTTGTAGGCGGCGATGGCGAGCGGGTAGGAGCCGCCGAAATAATCCATCATGCGCGCGAAATAGGCGTTGCCGAGCTGGATGTTGTAGCTGGGCGAATCGATCAGGTTGGACGACATGTAGTTCATGCCGAGCTTCCCGGCCTGTTCGCGCGCGGTGCCGGGCATCAACTGCATCAGCCCCCTGGCGCCGGCGTGGCTGATCGCGTTCTGCGCGAACTGGCTTTCCTGCCGGGTGATGGCGTGGACCATCGTCCAGTCGGCGCTGGCCGG